>NZ_JAMYSV010000003.1:0-487013 GCF_040322115.1 Mesorhizobium sp. M0195
ACAAGGGGGCGGAGCTCACAAAGACGAGCGAAATCCCTGCGATCCCGCCCCATCCAAACATCCCCGGTTACTGCGCAACAGGCCCATCGTGGGAGAAGGCAAGAAAAAGAAGCTGAAACAATTGCGCCACGCGCGCGGCATCGTGCCGACACAATCCGGGCCGATAAGCGCGCCGAAACAACGGGTTCGGGGCCATGGCCACGCTACAAAAGTTCGACATCATCGATAGCGGCGCACGCGACGCCTCGGTCCGGCTGCGGCCGGCCGACAATCATGCGCCGAAGGCGACGAAGCAAATCGCAGGACCGTTCGAGATCGCGGCGCAACAGCGCAACGGGCCGACCATGCGCGACGTGCTGATAACCGGCCTGCTGGTGATCTATCCGGTGTTCGCCGCGCTGGCGGCCATCCTCGCCGGGTTTTTCCTCGCCGGCGCCGGCGGCGCCTGAGCCGCTATTTCGGCCGCTTGAAGGCTTTCCGCTCCGCCTCGACCGGCTCGCGGC
Source organism: Mesorhizobium sp. M0195 (assembly GCF_040322115.1). Classification (NCBI taxonomy): domain Bacteria; kingdom Pseudomonadati; phylum Pseudomonadota; class Alphaproteobacteria; order Hyphomicrobiales; family Phyllobacteriaceae; genus Mesorhizobium; species Mesorhizobium sp. M0195. The sequence continues at coordinate 504 of NZ_JAMYSV010000003.1, forward strand.
AGACGCAGCCCTCGAGATGGTCATTGACCAGCCCCATCGCCTGCATGAAGGCGTAGACGGTGGTCGGACCGACAAAGCTCCAGCCGCGCTTCTTCAGTTCTTTCGAAATGCGGACCGAGACGGCCGTCGTCGGATTGGCGCGCAGATGCGCGAGATCGACGATCTCGGGCCGCTCGTCGGGGCCGGGCTCGAACTTCCAGAACCAGGCGGCCAGCGAGCCGGCCTCGTCGATGAGCTCGCGGGCGCGTCTGGCGTTGTTGATGGTCGAGACGATCTTGCCGCGGTGGCGGATGATGCCGGCATTGCCGAGCAGGCGCTCGACATCGGCGTCGGTGAAGGCGGCGATCTTGTCGACATCGAAGCTGGCGAAGGCCTCGCGGAAATTGTCGCGCTTGCGCAATATGGTCAGCCAGGACAGGCCCGACTGGAAACCCTCGAGGCAGATCTTCTCGAACAGGCGGCGATCGTCGGCGACCGGCCGGCCCCATTCGTGGTCGTGGTAGTGCAGATAATCCGGCAGGTTGCCGTGCCAGAAGCAGCGGGCGACGCCGTCGGGACCGGCAAGCAGCCCTGTCTTTTCGTCCATGGCGGAATTCCGTTCGTGTCTTGGCGTTAACGCGTTTTGACGCGGCCTTTACCGTGGCTTTACCAGATTCCTGAACCGGGCGGTAACCACACCAAAAGCTTTACTGACAGATCGGCATTTTACGCATTCCGATTCATGTTTCGGTGGCCGCTTCGCGCTCAATGTCGGCGAAATCGGGGAGGCTTTGCACCCCGGCATGTTCGACGATCAAGGTGCGTTGCGATGAAGACATTCTTGTTCCCACTGTTCGGCGCCGCCGCCGTGCTTGCCGCCGGTGCCGCCAATGCCAACGACCGCTATGCCGAGAGGCCGCCGGTGGTGGTCAGTCCCGACCTTTCGGCGCCCTGGGTGCTGCAGCTCGGCCATGCGCCGGGCATCGTGCGGCAGAGCCGGCAAGAGGCGCAGCCGCAACGGCGCTATCGGCGCCAGGCCGAACCCGATCAGCTGCGCACCGCAGCGGTGCAGGCACCGGCCAAGCGCATGATCATGCGGCCGCAGATCGACCCGATCTATCTGCCGCAGGAAGTCGCCTATGACGGCCCGCAGAAGCCGGGCACGATCGTCATCGATACGCGAGAGAATTTCCTCTATCTGGTCGAGAAGAACGGCAAGGCGCGGCGTTATGGCGTCGGCACCGGCAAGCCGGGCTTCGAATGGTCCGGCACCCACAAGATCACCAACAAGCGCGTCTGGCCGGACTGGCGGCCGCCGGCGGTGATGATCGCCCGCGAGGCCGCCAAGGGCCGTTATCTGCCGACCTATCTCGCCGGCGGCATGGAAAACCCGCTCGGCGCACGCGCGCTCTATCTCGGCTCGACCGAGTACCGTATCCACGGCACCAATCAGCCCTGGACGATCGGCGGCGCGGTGTCGTCGGGCTGCATCCGCATGCGCAACGAGGACGTGGTCGACCTTTACGAGCGGGTCAATGTTGGCACGACGGTTGTAGTGATGTAATCTGCGGTTGACCTCACCGATGATTCTGCTCAGAAGCCTCGGGAGTATTGAATAACGGGGGACGGGCCGTGTGGGGATGCGGCCAGTCACGAAAGGGCAGCGCGGCAAGCCGTGCTGCCCTTTTTGTTTCCGCCAACGCCAGCAAGAATTGACGGGAAGATTTCGCCGGCACGTCGCGCGACCGGCATGGCGGTTCGTTTTTCGCACTGCCTTTTCGCGGTTGCTTTGCTATGTGGCGGCTAAAGTTCCAGACAAAGGCCCTATCTCGATGACCCTCTCCGACGACAGCCGCTATCTCCGAGGCGGCCCGGTGGCCCAACGCATCATCGCCGGCGTGCGCGAGGACGCGGCGATCGCCACCGCCGAAGGCTTTCCGCCCAAGCTGGTGTCGATCACCGTCGGCGACACGGCGGCGGTCGACGTCTATGTCCGCAACCAGCGCGCCAAGGCGGGGCTTGCCGGCATCGGCTTCGAGGAAAGGCGCTTTCGCGCCGACATCACTGCCGGCGAACTCGAAGCGGCGATCCACGGCCTCAACGCCGACCCGCGCGTCACCGGCATCATCATCCAGCGACCGGTGCCGGTGCACATCCCGATCAAGACGCTGCAGGCGGCGGTGCATCCGCTCAAGGACGTCGAAGGCATGCATCCGGCCTCGATCGGCAACATCGTCTACAACCAGCTCGATCTGGCGCCCTGCACGGCGGCTGCCTCGGTCGAACTGCTCAAGGAAACCGGCCTCGACCTGAAGGGGCTCGAAGTGGTGGTCGTCGGCCATTCCGAGATCGTCGGCAAGCCGATCGCTTTCCTTTTGATGAGCGAAGGCGCGACGGTGACGGTCTGCCATCACATGACGCGCTCGGTGGCGGCACACGCACGCCGCGCCGACGCGCTGTTCGTCGCCGTGGGCAAGCCGCGGCTGATCAAGGCCGATATGGTCAAGCCGGGTGCGGCCGTCATCGATATCGGCATCAATTCGGAGATCGGGCCAGACGGCGAGAGCCGCATCGTCGGCGACGTCGATGCCGAGAGCGTTAGGCATGTCGCGTCGTGGATCACGCCGGTGCCTGGCGGCGTCGGCCCGATCACCGTGGCGATCCTGCTGCGCAACACCATGGTGGCGCTCAGCCGCCAGCGCGCGCGCTACCAGGCAACCTACGGCACGGCGGACAGACTGGCGGCCGAGTAGGCGACTGGCGGATCACTGGGCCGCGATAGCCGCCCTCTCTTCGCGAACGCCTTCGGGCTTCGGCCCGCCATAGGCCCAGTCGAGCAGCTTTATCGTATGGACCACCGGCAGCTTCGCGGCAGAGGCGATCTGGGTGATGCAGCCGATATTGCCGGTGGCGACGATTTCAGCGCCGGTCGCCTCGATATTCCTGACCTTGCGGTCGCGCAGCGTCGCCGAAATCCCGGGCTGCAGGATGTTGTAGGTGCCGGCCGAACCGCAGCAGAGATGCCCTTCGCGCGGCTCGCGCACGACGAACCCGGCTTTGGCCAGAAGCTCCTTCGGCTGGCGGGTGATCTTCTGGCCGTGCTGCATCGAGCAGGCGGAGTGATAGGCGACGACGGTGCCCGGCTTGCGCACCGGCTCGGGCAGGTCGAGGCTCACGAGGTATTCGGTGATGTCCTTGGCCAGCGCCGAGACGCGCGCCGCCTTGCCGGCATAGGCCGGATCGAGGCGCATCATGAAGCCATAATCCTTGATCGTGGTGCCACAGCCTGACGCGGTGATGACGATGGCATCGAGCCCGCCTTGCTCGATGGCGCGCGTCCAGGCGTCGACATTCTGCCTGGCCGACGCCAGGGCAGCCGCCTCGCGGCCCATGTGATGCACCAGCGCGCCGCAGCAGCCTTCGCCTTCGGGTACGACGACCTCGACACCAAGCCTGGTCAGCAGCGAGATCGTCGTGTCGTTGATGCCGGGATCGAGCACGGATTGCGCGCAGCCGGTGAGGATGGCGACGCGGCCATTTTTCTTCGGGCCCTGCCCCGCATGGACGCCCGGCGAGGCCATCGGCGAGACTGCCGGGACCGACGCGGGTGCGAGCTTGAGCATAGCGCCCAGAGGCCTCAAGGCCTGGATTTTCTCAAACAGGCCGGCGAATGGCTGGCCGAGCTTCGCCAGCTTGAGCGCCGCGCGGAAACGCGAGGGATAGGGCAGCACGAAGGCCAGCATGGCGCGGGTCAGACGATCGGCCAGGGGACGCTTGTAGGTCTCCTCGATGTGGGCGCGGGCGTGGTCGACCAGATGCATGTAGTTGACGCCCGACGGACAGGTGGTCATGCAGGCGAGGCAGGACAGGCAGCGGTCGATATGGGTGACGATCTCCTTGTCGGCCGGCCGGCCATTTTCCAGCATGTCCTTGATCAGGTAAATCCGGCCGCGCGGCGAATCCAGCTCGTTGCCGAGCGTCACATAGGTCGGGCAGGTGGCGGTGCAGAAGCCGCAATGTACGCATTTGCGCAGGATCTTCTCCGATTCCGCGACATGCGGATCGGCGAGCTGGGCAGCTGAGAAATTGGTCTGCACGTAAACAAATCCTTACCGTTTGAGCATGATCTTTTCCCAAAACCGGTACCCACTTTTGGGGATCACGCTCATAATCCTAGAAACCAGCTTTCGGGGTTCTTGACCGCTTCGCCGCGCTGCAGCGCCTGCAGGCCGAGAATGCAGCGGGCGATGAACCAGACGGCGACGGCGAAAATCAGCACGACACCGATGACCACGATCATCAGCAGCGCCGAGATCAGTGCATAGAGCAGGCCGATCCAGAAGGTGCGGATCAGGAATGTGTAGTGGCCTTCGACGAAGCCGCCGGCCTTGCCGCGATTGATATAGGCCAGGACGATGCCGACAATGCCGCTGACGCCGATGGCCAGGCCGGCGAGATAGAGGATGTAGATGACCAGCGCGTTGGTCGGGCCGGGCTCCAGCCAGCGGTCGGTCTGGCGTGACGTACCGTTTTGGCCTGGATCGCTCATTGTGCTCCTCCCTCGGTTGCCGGCGCGAGAGTAGCAGAGCTTGCGCCCGGCGCCATACGGCCGGGATTGAGGATATTCTTCGGGTCGAATCCGGCCTTCAGCCGCGCCGACAGTGCTGCCAGTTGCGGCGCTTGCGGTTCGAACACCGGTACGGCGGCGCGGTGCGAAGGGGTTGCGCGCACCAGCGTCGCATGGCCGCCGCCATGTCTTCTGATCAGGCCGCGCAACAGGCCAGCCTCGGGATCGTCCTGCTGCATGCGGAGCCAGATGAGCCCGCCCTGCCAATCATAGAAGGCATCGACCGGGGCCTGCATGCGCAGCGCCAGCACCATCTGGTGGCCCCGCGACGGCGCCATCGAGACGCGCCACACCGGCCTTTCGCTGCCATCGGCGAACGGCGCGCAGTCGCGGACACCGCGCCAGACCGAGTACGAGACCGAACCGGAAATCTCCTGCAGCGGCCCAGCGTTTTTCAGCAGGTCTTTCAGCGCGGCAATGCGGTAAGCGACCGACGGGCCGAAGCCCTCGATGCGCAGCAGCGTCGCGGCATCGCTGCCGAGACTGCCGCCGGCGACCCTGGCTGCGACCCGTTCGGGAAGATGGGCAGCACTCGACACTTCGGCGCTGGAACCCAGCGCCAGCGCCATGGCGGCGGCGGCGTGATCGTCGAGCAGGCCGCGGATGGCAAGCGTGACTTCGGTCTCGGCAGCAGGCAGCACCTTGAAGGTGACGTCCGTGAGCACCGCCAGCGTGCCCCAGCTGTTGGCCATCAGCTTGGACAGATCGTAGCCGGTGACGTTCTTGACGACGCGGCCGCCCGACTTGAAGGCCTCGCCGCGCCCGGAAACGGCAGATATGCCGAGAATGTGGTCGCGCGCAGCACCGGCCTTCAGCCGGCGCGGGCCGGAAAGGTTCGCGGCGAGTGCGCCGCCGATCGTGCCTCGCGCTGGCTCACCGCCGAGCAGCGGGCCGTAATCCATCGGTTCGAAGGCAAGTTGCTGGCCGTTTTCGGCAAGCAGGCTTTCGATTTCGGCCAACGGCGTGCCGGCTTTTCCCGACAGCACCAGTTCGGCCGGCTCGTAAAGCATGACGCCGGAGAGTTTGGAAAGATCGAGCGTATGCTCGCTCTGCTGCGGCCGGCCGATGCCGCGCTTGGAGCCGTGGCCGAGGATTTCGAGCGGCGAGTCTTCCGCCGCTGCCCAAGCGACGGTGGAGACGGTTTCCGCTGATGTGGTCGGGGTGAAGGTGGTCATGCGGCAGAACCACCAGTCGTAAATGACGAGAGGCCGCGATCCTTCCCACCCCCCTCTGTCCTGCCGGACATCTCCCCCGCAAGGGGGGAGATCGGATGTCGCTTAGGCTTTCGCCAACCATCAACGCTTGAAGGCGAGCAGGACGTTGAAGCAGCCAATCTCCCCCCTTGCGGGGGAGATGTCCGGCAGGACAGAGGGGGGTGTCCAAGCGCCAACATACCCTCAAAACCTCGGAATGTCCGGAAACGCCACTTGGCCGCGATGCACGTGCATCCGCCCGAGCTCGGCGCATCGCCTCAATTGCGGGAAGACCTTGCCGGGATTCAAAAGATGGTTGGGGTCGAAGGCGCATTTGACGCGCATCTGCTGGTCGAGGTCGATCTGGTTGAACATTTCCGGCATCAGGTCGCGCTTCTCGATGCCGACCCCGTGCTCTCCGGTCAGCACGCCACCGACCTTGACGCAGAGCCGCAATATGTCGGCGCCGAAACTCTCCGCCTTGTCGAGTTCGCCCGGCACGTTGGCGTCATAGAGGATGAGCGGGTGCAGATTGCCGTCGCCGGCGTGGAAGACATTGGCGACGCCGAGCCCGTATTTCTGCGACAGCTCGCGCATGCCGGCGAGCACGCGCGGCAGTTCCTTGCGCGGGATGGTGCCGTCCATGCAATAATAGTCGGGCAAGATGCGGCCGACCGCCGGGAACGCCGCCTTGCGGCCGGCCCAGAAGCTCAGCCGCTGCTGTTCCGACTGCGAAATGCGGCATGTGGTCGAGCCGTTCCTATAGGCGATGGCTTCGACCAGGCCGATCAGGTGATCGACCTCGACACCCGGCCCGTCCAGCTCGACGATCAGCAGCGCCTCGACATCGAGCGGATAGCCGGCCTGGACGAAATCCTCGGCGGCGTGGATGGCCGGACGGTCCATCATCTCCATGCCGCCCGGAATGATGCCGGCGCCGATGATGTCGGCAACGCATTGGCCGGCCTGCTCGCTGGTCGGGAAACCGATCAGCAGGGCACGCGCCGTCTCCGGCTTCTTCAGGATGCGTACGGTGACCTCGGTTACGACGCCGAGCAGTCCTTCGGAGCCGGTCATGACGCCGAGCAGGTCGTAGCCTTGCGCGTCGAGATGGCTGCCGCCGAGGCGCACCACCTCGCCATTCATCAGCACCATCTCGATGCCGAGCACATTGTTGGCGGTGAGACCGTATTTCAGGCAGTGCACACCGCCGGAATTTTCCGCGACATTGCCGCCGATCGAGCAGGCGATCTGGGAGGATGGATCGGGGGCGTAGTAGAAGCCCTCCTGCTCGACGGCGGTGGTGATGCCGAGATTGGTGACGCCGGGCTGGGCGACGACGACGCGGTTCTGAAAATCGATCTCGAGGATGCGGTTGAAGCGGCTCATCACCAGCAGCACCGCGTCTTCGAGCGGCAGCGCACCGCCGGAGAGCGAGGTGCCGGAGCCGCGCGGCACGACGCGGATGTTGCGTTCGCTGCAATATTTCAGCACGCGCGAGACCTGGGCCACGGTTTGCGGCAGTACAACGACGAGCGGCAATTGCCGGTAGGCGGTGAGCCCGTCGCTCTCGAAGGCGCGCATGGCATTGGCGGCGTCGACGACGCCCTCGCCCGGCACCATGATGCGCACATCGGCGACGATCTCGTCGCGCCGGCGCATCGTGGCGTCGTCTGGTTTCGGCATGGCAAGGCCGGACATCGACAGCCTCCTTCGATCGACTGGTAAAAATCTTTTACCAGCGACAGTGGTCGCTTGCAAATGCCGCGTTGGACGGGATCAGAGGCCTATGGCCGAGACCGCCTTCCGCAGCGGCAATCTGCCGCTGCGCCCCACATTACTCGCCCGGCTGCTTGCCTGGTTCGGAGTGCATGCGGCGGACGCGGCGCACGCCCCACCAGACGAGCACGACGGCGAGCGGCACCGAGGCGGCGGTGACCATTTCCGGCGCGAAGGCATGGCCGAAGATCGAGGCGCCCTTGGCGACGTAGCCGATGAGGCCGACGACATAGTAGGAAACCGCGGCGACCGAGAGCCCCTCCACCGTCTGCTGCAGCCGCAATTGCAGGCGGGCGCGATTGTTCATCGATGCCAAAAGATCGCGGTTCTGCTTCTCGACCTCGACGTCGACCCAGGTGCGCAGCAGTGTGGTGGCACGGGTGAGCTTCGTCGACAGGTTGGCCTGGCGCTCCTCGACCGAACGGCAGGTACGCATCGCCGGCGCCACGCGGCGCTGCAGAAAACCGCCCCAGGTGTCGTAGCCGGGCACCGCCTCTTCATCGAGCGCTTCCAGCCGTTCGCGAACGATGCCGTCATAGGCGCGGCTGGCGCCGAAGCGGTAGAGGCTGGAAGCGGCATCGGCCTCCAGCTCGGCGGCCAGTTCGGTCAAGTCGGCAAGTAGCGTCTGGCTGTCGCGGGTCTCGGCGACCTTCATTTCCAAGGTGGTCTGAGCCAGCCTGTCTTCGATGCGGCGGGCGCGACCGGACAGCGTCAGCGCCAGCGGCAGCCCAAGCATGGCCAGCGTGCGGTAGGTCTCGATGTCGATCAGCCGCTGTGACAGTGCCCCGGTGCGCGCCGGGGTCAGGCCGCGGTCGAGCACCAGCATGCGGGTCAAGCCGTCGCCGTCCTGGCGGAAATCGGTGACGATGGCGGCGTTGCCGCGCTCGACCAGCGAGTAGCACAGGCTGGTCGGGTCGAAGCCGGCGATCAGCCTCTCGTTCGCCGGCGTCCATTTGCGGATTTCGAGCCTAATGCCGGAAATCACCGTGCCCGGCGGCGAAAACCCGTTGCCGAAGGGTGTGTCCTCTTGCCCTCTGCCGTTTTCGGCGAGCGGTCCTTCCCAGAGGTAGGTCGAGAACTCCGTGTGCCGTTCCCAGCGCAGCGAGCCCTTGCCCCATTTCATCGCGTGGTGGCGGGCGTGGGGGTCGGGCGCGGCGATGCCGAGGCGTCGCGACAATTCGGAAAGCACGGCCTGATCGACGCCGGATCCAGCTTCGGTCATGAAGGAAAGCTGCACCAGCACGCGCGGCTTTTCGACCAGCGGATGCGGCCGGGCGTGGACCTCGCCGAGCGCGCCCGGCCGACCTTCATGCGCCGGAAAGCCCATGACGCTGCCGCCCACGGGTTTGGCGCGCAGCTGGAATTCGAGGTTGGACGGGTCGGCGTCTGGCACGGCTGGTCCCCCGGGCTTCCCTGAGCTCTTTGGCAATGAGGTCCCTCTAGAGGCAATCGCCCGAGGACGCAAACGCCCAATTTAGCTGAAGATGATATGGCGCCGCGGCTTCGAAATCGACCCGGCCCCGGCGAATTGGATAAATAATTTGACCAGTTGGCGACGCTGGCTTTATCTTGCGCGACTTCGGTTCAACCCCCAGGACCCCGTTTGAGCGACATTTTCTCCCGGATCGAGCATTCGCGCACCGCCGACGAGGTGGTGCAGCAGATCGAGAGCCTGATCCTCGAAGGCGTGCTGCGCACCGGCGACCGGCTGCCGGGCGAGCGCGAGCTGGCGCGCCAGTTCGAGGTGTCGCGGCCGATCCTGCGCGATGCCTTGAAAGCGTTGGAAGGGCGCGGGCTGTTGACGACACGGCCAGGCGGCGGCACCTATGTCGCCGATGTCATCGGCCAGCTTTTCACCAAGCCGGTGACCGACCTGATCTCGATGCATCGCAAGGCGGTGACCGACTATCTGGAGTACCGCCGCGAGATCGAGGCGGTGGCTGCCGAATATGCGGCGCGGCGTGCCACACCGGACGATCTGGCGCTGCTCGACCGCATCATGGCGCGCATGGACGAGGCGCACCGGACCGCCAATTTCGACGACGAGGCGGAAATCGACATCGAGTTCCATCACGCGATCTGCGAATGCGCGCACAACATCATCCTGCTGCACACGCTGCGCTCCTGTTATCGGCTGCTGTCGGAAGGCGTGTTCCAGAACCGGCGGCTGGTGTTCAACGTGCCGGGCGCGCGCGAGGCGCTGCTTTCGCAGCACCGGGCAATCTATGCGGCGGTCAAGGCCGGCGATCCGGCTGCGGCGCGGCAGGCGGCGATGGACCACATCTCCTACGTCGAACGATCGATGGCCGAGGCCGAGCGCAGCGGCGACTGGCAGCGCGTGTCGCGGCTGAGGCTCAGGCAACGCTCCGAGCCCGGTGACGGTGAGGCGGCAAGAAAACAGCCGTAGACCCTGCCCAGAAAATTCAACGACGAACCAGCGAAGAACCAGCGGAAAAAGATCCATGAGCAGCATTCTCACCATCGCCGACCTCAAGGACCTGGCGCGCCGCCGCGTGCCGAAGATGTTCTTCGACTACGCCGATTCCGGCGCCTGGACCGAAAGCACCTACCGCGCCAACGAAGAGGATTTCCAGAAGATCAAGTTCCGCCAGCGCGTGCTTGTCGACATGGACAACCGCTCGCTGGAATCGACCATGATCGGCGAGAAGGTGACGATGCCGGTGGCGCTGGCGCCGACCGGCATGACCGGCATGCAGCATCCGGACGGCGAGATGCTGGCGGCGCAGGCTGCGGAAGAATTCGGTGTGCCGTTCACGCTGTCGACAATGAGCATCTGCTCGATCGAGGATGTCGCGTCGGTGACCAGGAAGCCGTTCTGGTTCCAGCTCTATGTGCTGCGCGACAAGGACTTCGTCTTCGATTTGATCGACCGCGCAAAAGCGGCGAAATGTTCGGCACTGGTGCTGACGCTCGACCTGCAGATCCTTGGTCAGCGCCACAAGGATATCCGCAACGGGCTTTCGGCGCCGCCGCGGATGACGCCGAAGCACCTCTGGCAGATGGCGACCAGGCCGCGCTGGTGCGTCGGCATGGCCGGCACCAAGCGCCGGAGCTTCCGCAACATCGTCGGCCATGCCAAGGGCGTCGGCGACCTCGCCTCGCTGTCGTCGTGGACGAAGGAGCAGTTCGATCCGCATCTGTCGTGGAAGGACGTCGCCTGGATCAAGGAGCGCTGGGGCGGCAAGCTGATCCTGAAAGGCATACTCGACAAGGAAGATGCGCTGATGGCGGCCAGGACGGGCGCCGACGCGATCATCGTTTCCAACCATGGCGGCCGCCAGCTCGACGGCGCCTCGTCGTCGATCATGGCGCTGGAAGAGATCGCCGACGCCGTCGGCGACACGATCGAGGTGCATATGGACGGCGGCATCCGTTCCGGCCAGGACGTGCTCAAAGCACTGTGCCTCGGCGCCAAGGGCACCTATATCGGACGGCCTTTCCTGTACGGCCTTGGCGCACTCGGCAAGGAAGGGGTTACCAAGGCGCTGGAAATCATCCGCAAGGAGATGGACATAACGCTGGCACTGTGCGGAAAGCGTCTGGTCACCGACATGGGCAAGGATCAGCTCCGGCGCTAAAGTCCCGTGACGGCATGACCACGGAGGCGACGCAGGCATTGACGGAGCCCGGCATCAATTTTTTCGAAGCGCGCGGACCGGAAGGCATGCGCCTCTATGCGATCGGCGATGTGCACGGTCGGCTTGACCTGCTGACCGCCATGCACCGCCGGATCGAGGGCGAGCTGGAGAGGAAGCCCACTGCCGATTGGCGCGTGATCCATCTCGGCGACTATGTCGACCGGGGTCCGGACTCCAAAGGCGTCATCGATTTCCTGATCGACGCGCAAAAACGCGATCCGCGTCACCTGATGCTGGCCGGAAATCATGATCTCGGCTTCCTCGATTTTCTCGATGTCCCCGATCCGGACGGCCTGTTCATGCGCTATGGCGGCATCCAGACGGCGCTATCCTATGGCGTGTCGCTCGGTGGCAGCAGCACCTGGTTTGGCCGCGCCGATGCGGCCTTGCGGCAAGGGCACGCCGCGCTGGTCGAGGCGGTGCCGCAGAACCATGTCGAGTTCCTGCGCTCGCTGGCCTTTTCAGTGACATTCGGCGACTTCTTCTTCTGTCATGCCGGCATCCGGCCCGGCATTGCGCTGGAAAGCCAGAGCCCGCAGGACCTGATCTGGATCCGCGAGGTCTTCCACGACCATACCGGCCTTCATCCCAAGATCGTGGTGCACGGCCATACGCCGGTGGCCAAGCCCGAGATCGCCGGCAACCGCGTCAATGTCGACACCCTCGCCTGGCACTCGGGAAACCTCACCGCGCTCGTCGTGGACGGCGCGGAGAAACGGATCCTGACGGTGACGGGTGAGCGGGCGTAGGTAAGGCGTGAGGTTATGTGCAGAGGGTCTAGCGAAGCGCGGCGGTGACGCCGTAGCCGTCGACGGCATTGTGGTTGTTGGCCGCGTCGGCGGAATAAATGCCGAGGCCGCACAAGACGATGGCCGACAACATGGCAAAGGACAAAAAGACTGCTTTCACGGACGTCATCTCTTGTTGAGCTTTCTGCATCTATGCACGAGCGGGTTACCAATGCGTTGAAACGCGAAATACGTCGCAAATGTCTGACGGTTTCGCGCTTCTAGGCATGTTCTGTATCGGCGGTGTGTCGCGCGGGTCACAGGAAAGGTTCATCGCGGTTGCACGCAAGATGCAGAGCGGGCGCCTTGTAGGCTGGCGGACTGACACAGGCCAAGGATGAAACGCGTTATCCCCGGCGGATTTGCCGCCGCGTGCCAAATATGCAACGTCGCCAAATACGTTGGCTGTATGAGCCGTCAGATGGTCGCCACCCAGGCGCGGGCGATGGCCAGGCCGGCGGCATCGGCTTGCGGTCCGTTGCGGGCCATTTCATCGTCGAGCCGGACGGCCCAATCGGGATGCCGCTCGGCGATCAGCGGTGCGAAGGAGGTGCTCCAGTCGCGCACCATCGGACTGTCGGCCTCGAAATGGAACTGGAAGCCGTAGATGGCGCGGCCGATGCGGAACGCCTGGTTCTCGGCGACGGCATTGCGGGCCAGCCGCACGGCAGTCTCGGGCAAGACAAAGGTGTCGTCGTGCCATTGGAAGATCGGGAATTTTTCAGGCAAGGCGGCGAGCACCGGATCGGCCTGCGCCGCCGCAGTGAGCGCGACCTCGTGCCAGCCGAACTCCGAGGCACCGCCTATCTGGTTCTCGCCGCCAAAGGCGCGCGCGACCAACTGGCTGCCAAGGCAGATGCCGAGCACCGCGCGATCCCTGTCGGCAAAGTTGCGCGTCAGATCGAGCAGGCCCGGGAAATACGGGCAGAGCTCGTCGTCCAGCGCATTCTGGGCGCCGCCGAGCACCACCATGGCGTCATGCCAGCCGCTATCTTGCGGCAGCGCGTCGCCGCGATACGGCCGGCGCAGGTCGATATCGGCGCCCGCCTCGACAAGCGCCGCGCCGATCTGGCCAAGGCCCTCATTGTCGATGTTCTGGACGACCAAGACCCGCATCGAAACCTGCTGACATGAAATTGATGCAGCGAGCGATATCATGGCCTCAGCATTGCAGCCAACAGGGAACGCCTATGCCACTGCAAAACCGGGTCGACCCGTTCGGCGCCATCCATGCCGTGCCGGAGCGCGGCCTGTTCATGGGCAATCGCGGCATCATTCACGACCCCGAGACGAGAACGCTGTTGAAGAAGCGCTGGGCGCTGCAAGCCTGGATCATCTGTGTCTGCGAATACGGCGACGTGCGGCGCCAGCCGATGGGGCGCAACCGGCAAAGCGACGACCAATTGGGCGGCAAGGCCGGCTGGACCGAGCTGTTTTTCCTCGACGAGGTGACGGCACTTGCCGCCGGGCACCGGCCCTGCTTCTTCTGCCGGCGCGAGCGGGCCAGGGATTTTGTCCAGCGCTTCGGCGACGCCTTCGGCCTTGCCGAGCCACGCGCGCCGCAGCTCGACAAGCGCCTGCACAAGGAGCGCCTGGCATCGGGCGGGCGGGCGCCGCGACTGAAACCGGAGGCGCTTGCGGACCTGCCGGACGGCACGATGATCTCGTCAGGAAACAGGGCGTACGCCCTGTTTGACGGCGCCGCGCTGCCCTGGAGTTTCGGCGGCTATGGCGATCCGGTGGGATTCGGCGATTTTGCCGACGGTCCAATCGGCATGCTCACGCCGGCGACAACTGTTTCCGTGCTGAAGCGTGGCTACAGACCTGTCTGGCACGCCAGCGCGGAGCCTTGACGCCGGCGACGGCCTCGCCCATTCCTCGGCGATGCGCGCCAATTACAAGATGCAGCGGCTGTTCGTGCCGGACGAACTTGGAGCGGATATCGAGTTCGACGTCGGCCAGCAGCAGAGCCATTATCTCTCGCATGTGCTGCGGCTCGGCGAAGGCGCCGAAATTCTGGTCTTCAACGGGCGCGACGGCGAATGGTCGGCGGCGATCGCCGCGAAGTCGAAGAAGGCGTTGCGCCTGAAGGTGATGAAGCTGCAGCGGCCGCAGCCGCCGCTGCCCGATCTCGTCTATTGCTTCGCGCCGCTGAAGCAAGGGCGGCTCGACTACCTCGTGCAAAAGGCGGTGGAGATGGGCGCCGGCATCCTGCAGCCGGTCATCACCCAGCACACGCAAGTGGCAAAACCCGGTATCGAGCGCCTGCGCGCCAATGTCGTCGAGGCGGCCGAGCAATGCGGCATATTGGCGGTGCCGGAGCTGCGCGAAGCGGAAAAATTCGAGCGCCTGCTGGCGGGTTGGGACCGCAAGCGGCGGCTGATCTTCTGCGACGAGGATGCATCGACCAACAATCCCCTGCCGGCATTGCAGGCGGTGCGGGAGAGAAAGCTCGGTCTGCTGGTCGGGCCTGAGGGCGGCTTTTCCGACGAGGAACGCAGGATGCTGAGAGCGCTGCCCTTCGTTACCGCCATTCCGCTCGGGCCGCGCATCCTGCGAGCGGATACGGCGGCGGTGGCGGCACTGGCGCTGATCCAGGCGACAATCGGCGATTGGTGATCAATTCCCGTTACCCTCTGGCTCAGGATTTTTCGCTTGATCGGCTACTGACATTTCGTCCATCTAGCGCCGGCAGTGGCCGCGTGTCCTTTCGGACGCGCAAAGGACGCTGTAGCATTTGATTGGGCACCTGATCCCTTCAGAAAATCGAAGCCGGTTTTCGGGGTCATGTGCGGAGGGCTATTATGGCGCGCGATACCACCGATTTCCGGCCGATCGAAGGCGTCGACGAACTCGTCGAGCACCTGGCCGAAGGCAACAAGCCGCGCGACAAATGGCGCATCGGCACCGAGCACGAGAAATTCCCGTTCTATGTCGACGGCAATGCCCCGGTGCCCTATGGCGGCGAGCGCGGCATCCGCGCCATCCTCGAAGGCATGCAGGACAAACTCGGCTGGGACCCGATCATGGATGCCGGCCGCCTCATCGGACTGGTCGAGCCGACCGGTCAGGGCGCGATCTCGCTGGAGCCAGGCGGCCAGTTCGAGCTGTCCGGCGCGCCGCTGGAGACGATCCACCAGACCTGCCGCGAAGGCAATGCGCATCTGGCGCAGGTGCGCGAGATCGCTGAACCGATGGGCATTCGTTTTCTCGGCCTTGGCGGCAGCCCGAAATGGTCGCTGGCCGAGACGCCGAAAATGCCGAAATCGCGCTACGAGATCATGACGCGCTACATGCCCAAGGTCGGCACCAAGGGCCTCGACATGATGTACCGGACCTGCACGATCCAGGTGAACCTCGACTTCGAGAGCGAAGCCGACATGCGCCGCAAGATGCAGGTGTCGCTGAAATTGCAGCCACTGTCGACGGCGCTGTTTGCCAACTCGCCCTTCACCGAAAGCCGGCCGAACGGCTTGCAGAGCTGGCGCGGCGAGATCTGGCGCGACACCGACAATCAGCGCTCCGGCCTCCTCGAATTCTGCTTCTCGCCCGATTTCGGCTTTGCCGATTATGTCGAATGGGCGCTCGACGTGCCGATGTATTTCGTCATCCGCGACGGCCAGTACCATGACATGACTCACATCACCTTCCGCCAGTTCATGGCGGGCGCTGCCCGTAACGAACTGCCGGACGGGCTGCCGACGATGGGCGACTGGGCGAACCATCTGTCGACCCTGTTCCCGGACGTGCGGCTGAAGCGCTTTCTCGAAATGCGCGGCGCCGATGGCGGGCCGTGGCGGCGCATCTGCGCGCTGCCGGCCTTCTGGGTCGGGCTGCTCTACGACGCGGCAGCGCTCGACGCGGCCGAGGCGCTGACCTCGAGCTGGAGCTATGAAGAAGTGCTGGCGATGCGCAACGCGGTGCCGCAACAGGGCATTTCGGCGCCCTTCCGCAACACGACGTTGCGCGAGATCGCCCGCGACGTGCTCGTCATCTCGCGCATGGGACTGAAGAACCGTGGCCGCAAGAACCGCGACGGCTACGACGAGACCTCGTTCCTCAACACGCTGGACGAGGTCGTCGCGCGCGGCACGACCAGCGCCGAGGAGATGCTCTCCGCCTACCACACACGCTGGGGCGGCTCGATCGAGCCGGTATTCATGGAATACGCGTATTAACGCTTCCCTGTCCGCATGAGCCACGGTCCGGCAAATTCGCTTCAATCAGTGATGGAAACGAACTAGGCTTTTCCAACGAGGATTTTCCCGGAGGAGAAAACAATGCCTTCCTTGTTCGATATTCTGGCACAGGCCCAGAACGGCAACGGCATGCAGGCGCTGGCCCAGCAGTTCGGGCTGTCGCAGCAGCAGACGCAGGCGGCGGTCGCGGCGCTGCTGCCGGCCTTTTCGCAGGGGCTCAAGCGCAACACGGCGGACCCTTACGGGCTCGGCTCCTTCATGACGGCGATGGCCAGCGGCCAGCACGCCAAATATTTCGAGGATGCAAGCCGGGCTTTCTCGCCGCAGGGCCTCGATGAGGGCAACGGCATTCTCGGCCATCTGTTCGGCTCGAAGGACCTGTCGCGGGCCGTTGCCAACCAGGCCGCGCAGGCGAGTGGCGTCAGCCAGCAGGTGCTGCAGCAGATGCTGCCGGCAATCGCCTCGATGATGATGGGCGGGCTGTTCAAGCAGACCACCAACCAGCTAGGCGGACAGATGCATGCGGCAGGCAGTGGCGGCAATCCGCTCGGCGAACTCATCGAGCAGATGATGCGGCAGGCGGGCGGCGGCAGCCAGGCACCGGCCCCTCAGCCTGCGGCCCCCACGGATAACCCGCTCGGCAAGGTGCTGCAGGATATGTTCGGCGGGCAGCAGCCGCAACAGACGCAGAGCCCTTACGGCGACAACCCGCTGGGCAAGGTGTTGCAGGACATGTTCGGCGGCGGGCAGCAGCCCCAAAGCCAGCCGCAGCAGACACAGAACCCTTATGGTGACAATCCGCTCGGCAAAGTACTGCAGGACATGTTCGGCGGTGGCGCACAACAGTCTCAGCCGCGTCAGGCGCCGCAGCAACCCCAGGCGCCGCAGCCGCAGGCCAATCCGAGCGGCAGGCCGAGAAATCCGTTCGACGACCTGTTCGGCAAAATGTTCGAGACTGGCGCCCAGCAGCGCGACGACTACCAGAAAGGCATGGAGTCGATCTTCGACCAGTTCAAGCAAGGCATGGGCCGGCGCTAGACCAGACACCGGCAAGCAATCATCAGTGCCGCCCAAAAAAGAAAGCCCGGTCCTGGGAGGACCGGGCAGCGCGCAGGCTGGCCGGGGGGATCCGGCAGGGAGTGGGGAGCCTGCGTAACTTGGTGGCGTCGTGCCTCAAGAGGTTCAATGCGACCAAAATCGCGAATTTGTGCGATCACACCACCTTGCGGGCAAGATCCTCGATCGTTTCGGCGCGCTCGATGGCGATGACGCGAAGCCTTTCTGTCGGATCTCGGCCAAAGGGTACACCGACAGCGACGTGCAGGTCGGCGCGGGTCAGGCCGATGTCGGCGAGCTCGGCATCCGACATCTCGCCGAGGCGATAAAAGGCGCGGCGGTTTTTCCAGGCGCGGTAAACATTGGCAGCGGCATTGGCCACGCGCGTCGCAACGGCCGGACGCGAGGTGATGCGCGAGGTCTCGGTAGCGAAATCAAACGTAGCCATGTCGGTCTCCTTCACATTCGAACGGGCGAAACCGGTCGATCGGGCGCTGGCAACAGCGGCCGTTCCGGCTTCGATTCACATGCGTTCATGTGGACAAATCGGAATTTGCCATGGCCCGATTGATTAATCCAACGAATGTTTCTAATCTTTAGCATCAGCATCAATGATGGATTAGGCCAATGAAAGCGCCGCTCGATCTCGATCAGTTGCAGACCTTCATCTCGATTGTCGACACCGGCAGCTTTACCCGCGCGGCGGAAGCGGTGCATCGCACCCAGTCGGCGGTGTCGATGCAGATGCGGCGGCTGGAGGAACGGATCGGCAAGCCGCTGTTCGAAAAAGACGGCCGCACCAACAGGCTGACCGAGGAAGGCGATAGACTGCTCTCCTACGCAAGGCGGCTGCTCTATCTCAACAAGGAAACACTGGCCGCCTTCGACGACCGCCGGCTCGAAGGCACCATCCGCATCGGCACGCCGGATGACTATGCCGATCGCTTCCTGCCAGAGATCATGGCGCGGTTTGCCCGCTCCAACCCGCATGTCGAACTGACCGTTATCTGCGAACCGACGCCGGGACTGGTCGAACACATCAAGCGCGGCAATCTCGACCTGGCGCTGGTGACGCACAATGACGCGCGCGGCCAGTCGGAAGTGGTGCGGCGCGAACCGCTGCTGTGGGTTACCTCGGCCAACCACGCGACGCATGAGCAGCCGATCCTGCCGATGGCCTTCGGCCGGCCGAACTGCATCTGGCGGCGAGCCGCCGCCGACGTGCTCGACCAGCAGAGCCGCGACTATCGCATCCTGTTCACCAGCTTCTCTGCCACCGTCATCGCCGCCGCGGTGCTTTCCGGCCTGGCGATCTCGGTGCTGCCAGAATGCGCGCTGCGGCCCGGCATGCGGGTGCTGGGCGAGGCCGACGGTTTCGGCGCCCTGCCCGATTGCCGCATCGGCATCATGCGCGGCCAGACCTCGCGGCCGGAGATCGTCGACGCGCTTGCGCGCCACATTTCGGAAAGCCTCGACAATATTTCCGTGCCGCTCGGCGAGGAGACCGGCACGTTCGATTTCGCCGCCCTCGCCTTCGCCAAGATGAAACGGACGAAGCCGAACCAGATCCTGCCGGGCTGGTGATCGCGCGATTGGGGCCGACATCGAACACGGCCGCCTTGACGGCGGCCAACAACCGTTCCCCAATCGGCCGATGAGCGACGCAGCACCCGAATCACGCACCAACGCCACCGAGTATACGGTGAGCGAGATTTCCGGCGCGCTGAAGCGCACGGTCGAGGACGTCTTCGGCAATGTACGGGTGCGCGGCGAGATTTCCGGCTATCGCGGACCGCATTCCTCCGGCCATGCCTATTTCTGCCTGAAAGACGATCGCGCGCGGCTCGATGCCGTGGTGTGGAAGACCACGATGAGCCGGCTGAAATTCCGTCCCGAGGAAGGCATGGAGGTGATCGCCACCGGCAGGCTCACCACCTATCCCGGAAAATCCAACTACCAGATCGTCATCGACAATCTCGAGCCGGCCGGTGCCGGTGCGCTGATGGCGCTGCTGGACGAGCGCAAGCGCCGGCTGCAGGCCGAAGGGCTGTTCGACGCGGCCCGCAAGCGGCGTCTGCCGTTCATGCCGCGCGTCATCGGCGTGGTCACCTCGCCAACAGGTTCGGTGATCCGCGATATTATCCACCGCATCAAGGACCGGTTCCCGCTGCACGTGCTCGTCTGGCCGGTGCGGGTGCAGGGCGAGACGGCGGGCGCGGAAGTGACCGCTGCCGTCAACGGCTTCAATGCACTGCCTTGGGACGGCGCCATCGCGCGGCCCGATCTGTTGATCGTGGCGCGCGGCGGCGGCAGCCTGGAGGATCTGTGGGGCTTCAACGACGAAGCGCTCGCCCGGGCCGTCGCCGCTTCGAGCATTCCCGTGATTTCGGCAGTCGGCCACGAGACCGACTGGACGCTGATCGATCTGGCTGCGGATGTGCGGGCGCCGACGCCGACAGGCGCCGCCGAGATCGCCGTGCCGGTCAAAGTCGACCTCGAAGCGACGCTTGCCGGCCTTGGCGCGCGGTTGGAGACCGCACTGTCGCGCAATTTCGAACGCAAGCGGCAGGCGGCGCGCGCAGCCGCCCGGGCGCTGCCCTCGCCCGACCAATTGCTGGCGCTGCCGCGGCGGCGCTTCGACGAGGCGACGAGCCGGCTCGGCCGGGCGCTGTCGGTCAGCGTCGAGCGCAAGCGGGCCAGGCTTCTGGGCCAGCGTCTGACACCGGCGACCTTGTCGCGGCGCATGAACGAAGCCCGCACACTGACCCGCCGCGACCTCGCCCGAGCGCAAGCGGCGTTCTTCGCCATCGTGCGCGAGCGTCGGGCACGGTTTTCGCGCACGGCCGCCAGACTGTCACCGGCGCCGATCGCCAGACGGCAGAAACTGCAAGGCGATGCCCTGCTGGCACTGACACGGCGGCAGGACCAGGCGATTTCGCGGCGGCTGGACCGTCTGCGTGGAAAACTGACGCAGGCCGATCGATTGCTGGCGACGCTGTCGCACAAGGCCGTGCTGGCGCGAGGCTTCGCACTGGTCAAGGATGCGGACGGCGCGGTGGTCAAGCGTTCGGCGGAGGTCGTGTCGGGAATGGCGCTTTCGCTGGAGTTCGCCGACGGCACCGCCGATGCAGTCGCCATCAGTGGCACGGCGCGGCCGAAGGCGATTGCCAAGTCGGCAGCCAAGCTCAAGGCGCCGGGCAGCCAAGGCTCGCTTTTCTGAGGAAGACCAAGGCGCTTTTCTGAGGAAGAAATGACCGATCCGCATCTTACGACGCCCTCGGGCAAACTGCGTGCACGCGCCCTCGATATCCCATTCGAAGGCACCCCAGGCCGCTTCAATGCGATCACCGATGTGCCCGGCGTGACGGTCGGCTATACGACGCTGATCTCAGGGGACGGGCCGCTCGTTGTCGGCAAGGGTCCGGTACGCACCGGCGTGACCGCGATCCTGCCAAGGCCCAGAGACGAGTTGGCCGTCCCGGTGTTCGCCGGCGTGTTCAGCGCCAATGGCAATGGCGAGCTGACCGGTTCGCATCTGATAGAGGAACTCGGAGCGTTCAATCTTCCCATCACCATCACCAACACGCATTCCTGCGGCGTCAGCCGCGACGCAACGTTGCGCTGGATGCAGACGGTGCTGCCGCACGCGCTCGACAGCGCCTGGGCGCTGCCGGTGGCGGGCGAGACTTATGACGGCTTTCTCAACGACATCAACGGCCATCATCTGAGCTTCGAGCACGTGTTTTCCGCGCTCGATACGGCTGAAAGCGGGCCGATCGAAGAGGGCAGCGTCGGCGGCGGCACAGGCATGATCACCTTCGGCTTCAAGGCAGGGTCCGGCACATCGTCGCGCAGCGTCGACTGGAACGGAGAGCGTTTCACGATCGGCTGCTTCGTCCAGTCGAATTTCGGTGCAAGGCGAAACCTCGTCATCGGTGGCATCAGGGCCGGAGCGGAACTCGCCGAACCGGCGATCCGGGACAACACGCCGCGAGCCGAAAAGAGCTCGATCATCGCGATCGTCGCCACCGATGCGCCATTCATGCCGCACCAGTTGAAACGGCTGGCGAAACGCGTGCCCCTCGGCGTCGCGCTGACCGGCGGCTATGGATACAATTCGTCCGGCGATATTTTTCTGGCGTTCAGCACGGCCAATGCCGACGCGGCGCGCGGCGCGGCCGGCAAATTGGCCAGCGCCGGTTACATACCGGATGCCGACATCAACCCGTTCTTCGACGCCGTCATCCAGAGCGTGGAGGAAGCAATCCTCAATGCTTTGGTCGCCAATGAAGACATGATCGGGCGCGACGGCAATTTCGTGCCGGCATTGCCGAAAGGGTGGCTCGAAGGTAGATTCGGGGCGCATCACACTGCAGATCTTGGTTAAGCTTTCGCGGTCTTCGCCGTCTTCGGCACGGAATGGCCCTGGAAGCCGCGAAGAATTAACCCAAAGCAGCTCAACGACGAATAAACGACCCCAAAAAATATCAATTGGAAGACTCATCGCCCAATCGGAGCCATAGTATGAGCAACCCAGATGGTCCCGCACCCGTGCACAAGGCGGTGATGAGACATAGCTCGGCTGAAGTCATCCAGGCCATCTCAGAGGGGAAAGATGTCGATGCGTTAGATCGCGAAGGCCGGACGCCGTTGTTTTATGCGTCAAAAGATGGCGAGACCGCAATCGTCGCTGCACTGATCGAGCGTGGAGCGAAGGTGAATGTGCAGGACAAGAATCTGGAAACACCGCTGCACTTTGCTGCTCGCGAATATCGGCTCGAGGTGGCGGAACTTCTAGTCAAGGGCGGCGCAGATGTTTCTTCCCAAGACATTCATGGAAACACGCCCCTGTGGCGTGCCGTGTTTGAATCACGGGGCCGTGGCGAGTTGATCAAGCTCCTTCTCTCAGCTGGCTCAGATAAGACACTGAAAAACAAGCTTGGCTGTTCGCCGCAAGACCTCGCAAAGACCATTGGAAATTACGACATTAACGCGTTCCTGGGCTGAAAACCCGCTAGCTTCACCCAGCAAGCAATTAATGGTGTATGCTGTGCTTCAAATAGCTGGCGCCAGGAACTTCGATCTCGACAAGCCACTGTCGCATCCTGTTCCTAAGCATATTACTCGGCGGGCTTGTTCGAATTCTTTTCGTCCTGCTCGGCCTCGGCCGCCTCTTCGAGCCTCGAAGCAATGAGCTCCTGAATGTCGCCGACCTCTTCCTGAATATCCTCCAGGGGTATGCCGGCTTCGGCAGCCTTGGCCGCGCATTCCCTGGCGAGGGTCTCGGCCTGCTTCTCGATTCTGGCTGGCGAGGGCTGGCAGTGGACTTTTTCGCCAATCCACCCGCGCAAGAACTCGATCGCGTGTTCACTCATACTGCTGTTTCCCTAGCGGCTATGCCGATTGGTAATCATAAACGTCGGTATCTTCGAAAAGATGCGTGCTGCCATTCGAGCCGAGTCTGCTTCGCACGGCAAGCCGAACTTGTCCGAGGTCCACAGAGCCGAAGGGAATGGAGGGTTCAAGGAGCACGTTCTGGTTTTTGAGGACTGATTCTCTCGAGGAAACTCGTTCGACCCGCGCTATTGATTCTATTTGCTTTTTTTCGGTTTTCAAGCCGTTTTAGATCACAATAGATGTCACAATAGCTAGCACATTTACCGCGCTCTCGCTGGCACGACGTAAAAGGCGAGCCGTCAAAGCCGCCGCTATATAGTGACAACCATTTGCAATGTCGACTCCGCTCGCGGTCCTGCTTCTTTCCGCCGCGCTTGCTGGGAGAGATGTGGTGTGACCGGCCTTGCAGTGCAAGCTGCCGAGCGCCTCATGCAAGGCATGCAATAGCGTCTTGTGGAACCCTGAAGTGCTTGTCTCAGGGTGGCTCTCTATCGCTGGCGGTAAAGGATCATGCCGGCATGATTGAGGACGCCTTCGACGAACTCACCATCCGCGGTGAAGCCCGTATCGTCCCAGTATTCTATGTGGTTGCCCTGCACTTCGTAGCGTCCCTGATAGGCGCTCTCGCGGTCACCGCGCGCTTCGTCATAACGGCCGTTCGGCAGGAGTTCGTGCCTGATATGGCGATCCTCGGTGACCCAAAGTCCGACGTAAGGATGATTGTGGTGCGTCATTGGTTCCTCTGCAATTGGAGTTGAAGGAAGGGTCAGGCCGGTTGGAGCTACAGCAAGGGCAATACCCGTAAGCACCGCGGTCAAAGTGGATGGCATCAATGCGCCGCCTTCGCCGGACGAACGACGATCTCGTTGACGTCGACATCGTCGGGCTGTTCGATTGCGTAGCGCACTGCCCTGGCGATGGCATCGGGTTGCAGGGCAATAGCACGCCAGGTTTTCATGGCGGCGGCAGCGGCTTCGTCGGAGATCGTGTTCGCCAGCTCGCTTTCCACCACGCCGGGATGAATGCAGGTTACCCGGATATCGTCACTCTCCTGGCGGAGCCCATCGGAAATCGCGCGGACAGCGTATTTCGTTGCGCAATAGACGGCAGCCATCGGCGAGACGGCCAGTGCGCCAATGGAACCGATATTGATGATATGCCCGGAGCCACGTGCCGTCATCTCAGGGAGCACCGCCGCGATGCCGTACAGAACACCCTTGACGTTGACGTCCACCATCAGCTCCCACTCGTCGACCTTCATGGCTGCCATGGCCGACAGCGGCATGACGCCGGCATTGTTGACGATGACATCGACCTGGCCCCATTCGGCCCGCGCGGCATCGGCGAATGCCGCGACGTCCGCCCTCTTGGTGACGTCGAGCGCTCGCACGCGAACCGTCCCACCAGCCGCCTCGATTTCTGCCGCAAGCGCTTCAAGGCGGTCGGTGCGCCGCGCGCCGAGCATCAGCTTTGCACCTGCCGCGCCAAGTTCGCGGGCGATGCCAGCACCGATGCCGCTGGAGGCACCGGTGATCAGAACAACTTTGTTCATGGTCATCGTAGACGATCCTTTTGGTTTTGTGATTATTTCACGATGTGAAGGGATGGCGTGCGGATGAGCTCCCGCGGCGCGCCGGCTTTATAGGGGATCACTGGGCGGTGTAGC
Source organism: Mesorhizobium sp. M0195 (assembly GCF_040322115.1). Classification (NCBI taxonomy): domain Bacteria; kingdom Pseudomonadati; phylum Pseudomonadota; class Alphaproteobacteria; order Hyphomicrobiales; family Phyllobacteriaceae; genus Mesorhizobium; species Mesorhizobium sp. M0195. The sequence goes on from NZ_JAMYSV010000003.1 coordinate 24,847, forward strand.
CGCCATCGACCAGAAGCAACGCCCCGGTGATGAAGCTGGATGCCGGCGAGGCAAGAAAGGCGATGGCCTCGGCAACTTCTTGCGGCTGGCCGATCCGGCCGATTGGATGCGCGTTGCCGAAGCTGCGCAGCATCTCCCGGCCATTGTCCACCACACCTTCCATGATGTCGGTTTCGATCACGCCAGGGGCAACGGCGTTGCAGCGAATGCCCATTCGCCCATATTCGATCGCGATTACCTTGGTCAGCTGTGCGACAGCCGCCTTGGAGGAGGCATAGGCCGCCTGCGTCTCGAAGGCCGCGACGGCCGAGATCGATGAGACATTGACGATCGCGCCGCCACCACCGGCGGCCATCAGTTCCACAGCGGCACGGGCGGTGACGAAGCTGCCGCGCGCGTTGATCTGCAGAATGCGGTCGTAGTCGTCGACCGAGGTCTCCGTCAGACGTTTGTTGAGCGTGCGACCGGCATTGTTCACGACGATGTCAAGGCGTCCGAAGCGCTTCGCCGCGAGCTCGACCGAGCGTCGGGCCAGATCCTCGGCGGCGACGTCGCCGACCAGGGTTGCCACGTCCTCGGCTTCCAATTCGCGTACGGTGTCGCTGAGATCGCTTGCCACGATCCGGGCACCGCGCGCACGCAGCAGCTCCGCCGTGCAGCGACCGATGCCGCGTGCCGCGCCGGTCACGAGGGCGACTTTTCCATCCAGGTCCCAGGAGGAAGGGAGTGATGTCATCGGATATCTCCTTATCGGTCGGCTTCGGCTTGGATCGGGAGGATCAAGCCTTCTTGCCGTTGCGACAGAGATAGAGCCAGGGCATTGTCGCGATAAGCCGCCCATTGTTAACCTCTAAGATAAGTCTTGCTAACCAATGGACATCGATCTCAATGCAATTGCCGTCTTCGTCACGGTGGCCGAGGAACGCAATTTTCGCGCTGCGGCGGACCGGTTGGGCGTGACGCGCTCAGCGGTCAGCCAGAGCATCCTCAGGCTTGAACAGCGTCTGGGCATCGCATTGCTGCAGCGCACGACACGCAGCGTCAACCTGACCGAAGCGGGCGAGCGCCTGTTGGCGAGCGTCGCACCGGCGATCGCCGACGTGAACGCGGCAGTCGAAGCCACCACGGAGTTTCTGGACCGCCCGCGCGGCCGCCTGCGGATCGCGGTTTCGTCTATCGCAGAGACCTTTCTGTCAGGACCGTTGCTGGCGTCCTTTGCAGAAACGTTTCCCGAGGTGCATCTGGACATCGTGGTGACAGACGAGGAATTCGACATCGTTGCCGAAGGCTATGATGCCGGAGTCAGGCTCGGCGAAGTGATTGAGCAGGACATGATCGCCGTGCCGGTATCGGGCGATCAGCGGCAGATGGCCGTCTGCGCCCCGCGCTATCTCGAAAAGTTCGGAGCACCCGCCCATCCGCGCGAGCTTGTGGCTCATCGCTGTATCGGCTGGCGGCCGGCGCCGGGAGTTTCGCCCTATCGGTGGGAGTTTGGCGAGGACGGGCGCGAATTCGACGTGGCGGTTGCGCCCGAGATCACGACCAACGACATGTGGCTGATGATCCGGCTGGCCGTTGCAGGCGCCGGGATCACGTTCGGCATGGCGGATACATTCCGCCCCTGGATCGACCGCGGCGAGCTTGTACCAATCCTCGACGGCTATTTCCCGCCGTTTGCTGGTTTCTATCTCTATTTCCCCAGCCGACGGAATGTCGCGCCGAAGCTGAGAGCCCTCGTGGACCACCTGCGCGGCGCGCGTCAGGCGCGGGCCCGTCGGTGAGGCGACCGGTCATAAGACCGCTTTGGCAGTATTTTGCCGGTCAGAAGTGTAGCTGAAAGGTGATGGTACCGTTGGCTGGGATCGAACCAGCGACCTCCGGATCCACAATCCGGCGCTCTAACCATCTGAGCTACAACGGCACGTTTGCCAGAGCGGGATCGAGATGAAACGTTCGGGACCCGCTCTGTCGTTCGGCGATGCGTCCATACGGGCTATCGGAGTTTAATTCAAGGCTTTTGGCAAGGCAAAAGCTCGCTCCGGCATCGCGTCATTTTCCGCCGGACAAAGAAAAGGCCGGCGGGAGGAGGTGCCGGCCTTTTCCTGTTACGAGCCAGCGGGAGGAGGTGCTGGCTGGTTACCCCGGTGAGCAGAGGGAGGAGGTTCCACTCGCCGGGTATTCACTTAAACCACTATATCGCACATCTATTTGTCTGACGAAATGCGACCTTTTGATGCATCGTTAGACTATGTGCAAATATTAGGCGATCTTGATTTCTTTCACGGCCTTCTCGAAGGCGGTCTTGATCGGCTTGGATACGTCCTCGGCCGCCTTGGCAGCAACCGCCTGGAAGTCCTTGGCCTGCTCGACGGTCATTTCGACGCGCTTGCGCAGGAAAGCGGTCTGCAACTCGACGACTTCCGACAGCGACTTGGCGCCGATCAGCGCTTCGAAATGCGAGAAGCCGGCTTCGGCATTGGCGCGCAGGGCGGCGATGGTCTTGAGCGACAGGTCGCTGGAAACGGACTTTGCGGTCTCGTAGGTCGACTCCAGAGCCTTCTGGGTCTCCTCGGCCCCGGTCTTCAGCTTGGCATAGGCCTCTTTCGACTGCTCGACGCCCTTTTCGGCGAAAGCGCGGATCTGGTCAGTGGCCTTGGAAGCGTCGAAGCTCGGGAATTCAACGTTTTCGATCGTTTCAGCGGTCTTGGTCCTGGACATTTTCCATCCTTTTCAGCGGCAGCGGCTTTGACGAAAAGCCGTCTCGTTCATGTATCATGGCAATATAAAGGCAATTTTTGTGCATTGCAACATGTTTGTTGCATCGCACCATATATTATTTGTTCGTGGCGTTAACCACGCGCCTAGAGATTCCATTGGTTGCACGCTATGACTTGTGGACCTTCGCGCCGTCGGCTTTTATTAACAAAGCGTTAACCGCAAATTGCCCGCTCTGTGAGGGTCGCCAAACGCATGCCGGCTGAAAACTACTCCTTCCTCGATGTCGCCGTGCTCGACGCGGTCCGCCTGCGCTTCGCCGCAGGCGACGCGATCGCTATTCTGTCGGCAGATCTCGAGCAGGTGATCTGGGCCAACGGCCCCGGCGCAGCGGTATTCGGCTATCCCGACATCGGCGCGATCATCGGCGCCTCGGCAGGTTTGCCGCTGATCGCCAGGCGCCAGATCATGGCAACCAGCGGTTTTCCGCAGATCGGCCGCGACCGTGCCATCACGGTTCGGCTGGCGACCGGCCTGACCAGCCGCGCGGTCGGCTTCCTGGCCAGCGCAGTGACCATGCCCGATGGAGAGGAAGCAATCATGCTGGCGCTGCCGGCGGCGCAGACCGGCTCGCGCAGTGCGGCCGAGATCGCCGATCGCGCCATCGGTGGTTTTACGGAAGACGGCCACTACATCGCCTTTGTCGACGCCAAGGGCAATATCGACGCCGCATCGGACGGCTTTTCGGCACTCGGCATCCGGCCTGAGACGCTGGCCGCGCTTGTCGCCGACGTGGCGAACGAGAGCGACCGCATCGTCAAGCGCCTGGTCCCGGGTGGATCCAGCTCCTATCCGGCGGGCCTTGCCCGGCTGACGGACGAGCGGCATCTGCTGGTGGTGATCGACGAGGACCGGCTCGACGGCGGGGCCCCTGATGGCGAGCGCGCCGGGGGGGAAACCGGCAGCGAAGCAGCAGCGGCACCGAGCGGTGGCGATCTTCCCCAGCCGACGGGCCAAGACAACGAGCCGCCAATCGCCAGGATGGGCGCGGCGGAGATCAACCTTGCAGCGATGGAAGGCACCTCAGCATCGGCGGAGCACGAAGCTGTCGACGCGGCTGACAATCAACACACGGTTGGCGAAACGCCGACGCAGCATGATCATTGGTACTTCAATGCCGGCGACGACGCGCAGGTCCCGCCCGGGGCAGCTGCGTCCGGCAAAGCCGAGAACAGCCCGGACGCTTCGCAGGCCGGCGCGGATACTTCGCCGGAAAGCGCCGCAAAAGCCACCAAAGCCGCCTCCCCGGCCGAACGCCGCGCTTCGGCGATCGATCGCACCGCCGCGCCCATGCGTTTCGTCTGGCGTACCGACGCGGAGGGCCGGTTCAGCGCCCTGTCGCCGGAATTTGCCGAGCTTGTCGGCAGGCCTGCCGCCGACGTGATCGGCCGCCGCTTCGAGGATGTTTCGGCCGCCTATGGCCTTGATGCTTCTGGCGAGATTGCCGGCCTGCTCGAACGGCGCGACACCTGGTCCGGGCGCTCCGTGCTGTGGCCGGTCGCCGGCACCGATCTGAAGATACCCGTCGATCTGGCGGCGCTCCCGGTTTACAGCCGCAGCCGGGTTTTCGAAGGTTTTCGCGGTTTCGGTGTCGCCAGGAGCGGCGATGCGGTGGTCGATCCGGATGCCGTCGGCATGGCCCTTGTCGCCGAGGAAAAGCCCGCCGCGAGCGTCGGGCCGGAAGCCGTCGAACCTGCCCCGGCGACACCGAAACCCGCCGATCCGTTCAGGGGCGAAGTGCCGGCGTTGACCATCGTGCCAAAGCCCGAGCGGCGCTTTGCCGACAAGGTGATCCGGCTGGCCGAGCACCGGCAGCCGGCCAACGACAAGGGCCTGTCGACGCTGGAACGCAGCGCGTTTCGCGAGATTGGCGAGCGTCTCAAGAAGGACAGCACCCCGGCCGAAGAACAGCCCAGCGCCGGAAAGCAGAAGCCGGCTGAGAAAGTCGAGGCTGCCGGCAATGCCGACGAGCCAAAGCTGAAAGAAGCCGGCCCGACGGACAAGGGTGAGATGCCGGAACCAGGTCCGGAAAGCGGGGCGGCTGCCGCCGAACCGCCCGAGGCCGATGCCGAGGACCAGAAGGACCTCGCCCGGCTCGACGGCGAGCAGCCATATGAGGCTGTAGCAGAGGCGCAAGCCGGCGAACCCGTCACTCGCCCTGTTTCCGGATCGCTGCTCGACTATGCCAACCGCGAACCCAGCGATGAAGCGCAGGAAGGCGACGAGCCCAGCACGGACGGTCGAACGATCGTCGCCGAAGCGCCGCGGGATGGCGACGACGATAGCATGACGGCCGAAGATTTCCGTGACGCCGAGGACAGCGAGGATTGGTCCGAGGACAGCGCAGCCGACGCTGCCGGCCAGGTGCCGCCCGTCGAGCGGCCGCAGGCACCACCGCTCAAACTCGGCGGCTTCGTGCCGTCGGCGTTTGCCGGAGCGGACAACAAGGGGCCGGATACCTCGATCCTCGGCAAGCTGCCGGTGCCGGTGCTTATCCATTCCGGCGATCAACTGCACTACGCGAACGACGAATTCCTCGGCTTGACAGGCTATGCGACGCTCAACGCCCTGGACGAGGCCGGCGGGCTCGGCGCGCTGTTTGCCGACCCTTATGCCGACGACGGCAGTTCGGAGGGCGGCGACCGCGCATTGCGGCTGAAGACGCGCGACGGTCAGGAGTTTCCGATCGACGCAATTTTGCGTTCCGTCCCCTGGGCAAACGGCAAGGCGCTGATGCTGGTCGTACGCCGTTCCGGCGACGACGAAGCAGCAGCGATTCCGCATGGCGCTGCCGACGACCAAACGCAGCCGGATGTTTCCGAGCTCAAGGCGCGCATTGCCGAAATGCGCACCATCATCGACACCGCCACCGACGGCGTCGTGCTGATCGGCCGTAACGGAACGATCCGTTCAATTAGCCGTCCGGCGGAAGCGCTGTTCGGCTTCGATAGCGACGAGGTGACCGGCAAGCCGTTCGTCTCGCTGTTTGCGATCGAAAGCCAGCGCGCGGCGCGTGACTATCTCGATGGGTTGTCGGAGCCCGGCGTTGCAAGCGTGATGAACGATGGCCGCGAGGTGATCGGGCGCGAGGCGCAGGGGCGTTTCATTCCGCTATTCATGACCATCGGCAGGCTGCCCAACGACAGCGGCTTCTGTGCGGTGGTGCGCGATATCACCCAGTGGAAGCGGGCCGAAGAGGACTTGACCCAGGCGCGCGCGGTCGCCGAACGCGCCTCGTCGCAGAAGACCGATTTTCTGGCCCGCATCAGCCACGAGATCCGCACGCCGCTCAACGCCATCATCGGCTTTTCCGAGCTGATGGTCGACGAGAAATTCGGGCCGGTGGCCAATGACCGCTATCGTGACTATCTGCGCGACATCAACCGTTCGGGCAACCACGTGCTCGATCTGGTCAACGACCTGCTCGACATTTCGAAAATCGAGGCCGGCCAGCAGGAGATGGCCTATGAGGCGGTGTCGCTTAACGACACGCTGGCCGAAACCGTGGCGATGATGCAGCCGCAAGCCAACCGGGAACGCGTCATCATCCGCTCCAGCTTCGCCTCACGGCTGCCGGAAGTGGTGGCCGATCTGCGCAGCGTTCGGCAGATCGCGCTCAACATCCTGTCGAACGCCGTCCGCTACACGCAGGCCGGCGGCCAGGTGATCGTGTCGACGGCCTACGAGCTCTCCGGCGATGTCGTCATGCGCGTGCGCGATACCGGCATCGGCATGAGTCCGTCCGAGATCGAGCAGGCGCTGAAGCCGTTCAAGCAGATCAATGCGCTGAAGCGCGGCCGCGGCGACGGCACCGGTCTCGGGCTGCCGCTGACCAAGGCGATGGTCGAAGCGAACCGGGCCCGGTTCACCATCAACTCGACGCCCGGCGAGGGAACCCTGGTCGAAGTCGCCTTTCCCTCGACCCGTGTGCTGGCCGGTTAGCTATGGTTGCACAAAGAAAAAAGGCGTCCAACAGGACGCCTTGAGAAATTGGAATTGCTGTCACAACGGGGCTTGAGCGAATCAGATCCTCTCGGGGCTAAGAGGAACGGGATTTCTCCCTCAAGTTACGCACGACTATCGATGCGGGGCCTTAACAAATCCTTACCGGCACGCCGGAAAATTTACCAATGTGTACCACTCATGAAATCTAGGTAAATTCCGAAGAGATAATTCGTTAACGATACCGGAGACCTCAAAACAGCTCCCTTGGGCCCGGGTCAGTCGGCAAGCTGCGGCAGGTTGCGGAACAGCTCGAGCGCTTCGGGATTGGCGAGCGCTTCCTTGTTCTTGATGGCGCGGCCATGCACCATGTCGCGTACCGCGAGCTCGGTGATCTTGCCCGATTTGGTGCGCGGAATATCGCTGACGGCGACGATCTTGGCCGGCACGTGGCGCGGGCTCGCCCCGATGCGGATTTTCGCGCGGATGCGTTTTTCCAGCTCGGCATCGAGCTCGACGCCTGCCGCCAGCCGCACGAACAGTACGACGCGAACGTCATTGTCGAAATCCTGGCCGATGCATAGTGCTTCGAGAATTTCCGGCATTTGCTCGACCTGATTGTAGATCTCCGCCGTGCCGATCCTGACACCGCCCGGATTGAGCGTGGCGTCGGAACGGCCATGGATGATCAGGCCGCCATGGGCGGTCCATTCGGCGAAATCGCCGTGGCACCAGACATTGTCGAAACGTTCGAAATAGGCGGCTCGGTATTTCCTGCCGTCAGGGTCGTTCCAGAAGCCGAGCGGCATCGCGGGAAACGCCTTGGTGCAGACGAGCTCGCCCTTCTCCTGGCGGAGCGGCCGGCCGTCATCGTCCCAGACATCGACGGCAAGACCGAGCCCGGGCCCCTGGATCTCGCCGGTCCATACCGGTTCGATCGGCACGCCGAGCACGAAGCAGGAGACGATATCGGTGCCGCCGGAAATCGAAGCCAGATGCACGTCCTTCTTGATGCCTTCGTAGACGAAGCGGAAATCTTCCGGCGATAGCGGCGAGCCGGTCGAGGAGATGGTGCGCACGCTGGAAAGATCATGCGTGCGGATCGGCTTGAGGCCGGCCTTGCGCACGGAATCTATGAATTTGGCCGAGGTGCCGAAATACGTCATCTTCTCGGCATCGGCGAAGTCGAACAGTGCATTGCCGTCCCGGTAAAAGGGCGAGCCGTCGTAGAGCAGCAAGGTGGCACCCGACGCCAGGCCCGACACCAGCCAGTTCCACATCATCCAGCCGCAGGTGGTGAAATAGAAGAAGCGGTCGCCGTCGAGCAGGCCGGCATGCAGCCGTTCTTCCTTGACGTGCTGGATCAGCGTTCCGCCGGCCGAATGGACAATGCATTTGGGGATGCCGGTCGTGCCCGACGAAAACAGGATGTACAGCGGATGCGAAAACGGCAACCCCTCGCAGCTGACAGACCTGGCGGCAAAGGGTGACAGCGCCTCTTCCAGCGCGGCCGCCTTGCCGATGGTCGCGGCGACGTCGAGCGAGGTGCCGAGATAGTCGACAATGAGGACCTTGCGGACGGTGGCGAGCTTGCCCGCCACGGCCGCGACCTTGTCGGCGACTTCGATCGCCTTGCCATTGTACCAGTAGCCGTCCGGCGCGATGAATATGACCGGCTCGATCTGGCCGAACCGGTCGAGAACGCCCTGCTCACCAAAATCTGGGGAGCAGGACGACCAGACGGCGCCGATCGAGGCGGCCGCCAGCATCGCAGCAACGGTCTCCGGCATGTTGGGCATCATCGCGGCGATGCGGTCGCCCTTCTTCACCTTGAGCGACAGGAAAAGCTGCTGCAGGCGCGAGGTCAGCGCATGCAGCTCGTTCCAGGACAGCCGCCGCTCGACCTTGTCCTCGCCGCGAAAAACGATTGCGTCGCCAAGCCCGGTTTTCTTGAGGAGATTCTCGGCGAAGTTCAGCTTCGCATCAGGGAAGAAGGTCGCGCCGGGCATCTTGTCGCCATCGATCAGCACGCGTTCGCCCTTGTCGCCGACGATGCCACAAAAGTCCCAGACCAGGCTCCAGAAGGTCTCACGGTCATCGATCGACCAGCGATGCAGGTCGGCATAGGAGGAGAAAGCCTCGCCGGCCATGCTCGCCGCGGCGTTCATGAAGGCGGTCATCGGCGCCGCGTCGATCTGCTCTTGCGTCGGGATCCAGAGCGGTGCGTCGTCAGCCATCATTGTTCCTCCGCAGGCTGCATCGCTTATGCAATATCGCGATGCAGCAGAGCAAGATTTTGTTGGACCGCGCCGGTCAGGGTGTGCGCAAATGCCATCGCCGGGCCATAAAGACTTGAAATGCGTCAGCCGTCGGTTACACCCGTCGGGCGATTTTGTCGGAATGGAAGCATACAGGGCGATATGCCATCACCTTTGATCCGACGCGGAATATGGGCGATCGGCGCAGCCGTCATCGTCATCGCGCTGGTCGTCGCAGCCTTGCCGCTGATCGCCTCGACCCGCATCGTGCGCGACCGCATCGCATGGGAAATGAGCGCCTGGAGCGGTTTCCGGGTCACCATCGACGGCGCGCCGCGCATCGAAGTCTGGCCGAATTTCCGGGCGATCCTGAGCGACGTGACGCTGTCGCAATGGACAGAGACGGATGCGCCGCCCGTGGTCGAAGCCGAACGGGTCGAGGTCGACCTCTCGGCGATGGCGGCGCTGCGTGGCGACGTGGTGTTTTCGACGGCGCGGATGGTACGACCGACGATCCGGGTTCAGCGTACCGCGAGCGGGTTTTTCCTGCCTGCGATTCCCAGCGGCGGGCGCATTACGCGTTCGATCGATGCTGCCCGCGCGGTGATCAACACAAATCCCGCCAAGCCGGATCTCGGCAAGCTGCCGACAGATCCGTTCGGCACAGTCGAGTTCAGGGACGGCCGCGTGGTGGCTGCCATTGGCGGCAAGGACCAGGAGATATTGAGCAGCCTGAGCGGCCAGGCGAACTGGGCCGCGATGAACAGCAATGCGACGCTGTCGGCGACCGGGATATGGCGCGGCGAAAGTGTTGCCATCGACGCCGCATCGCCGAACCCGCTTGTGTTGTTTGGTGGCGGCACAGCACCGGCCACGTTTTCCTTCAAGGCGGCGCCGGCCAGTTTTTCGTTCGACGGCCGCGCCAGCATGTCGGAAAACGGCTATTTCGACGGCCAGGCAAAATTCGCCGCACCTTCGCTCCGACGCGTGCTCGAATGGTCGCAGGCCGGCATCGCGCCCGGTGCGGCAATCGGCTCGATCTCGGTTTCAAGCAAGATCACGGCGACGGCCGGGCGCGTCAAATTCGAAAACACCGCCCTGACCCTCGACAACAACCCCGGAATGGGCGCGCTGGACTTCACCTACGGCGAGGCATTGCCGGTGATCTCCGGCACACTTGCCTTCGATACGCTCGACCTCAGATCATTTCTCTCCGCCTTTGCCCCGGTGCCATCCGCCGGCGGCACCGATCCGGGCGAAATCGATACGAGCTTCGCCGACCGGATCAATCTCGATCTCAGGCTGTCGGCGGCGCATGCCACGGCCGGCGCCATCCAGCTTGCCGACGTCGCCGCCACCGCCCAGGTCAAGAACGGCCTTGCCGTCTTCGACATATCGGATGCATCCGCCTTCGGCGGCAACGTCCAGAGCAGCGTCCGTTTCGACCGCAAGCCCGCAGGCACGGAAGTCGAGATCCGGCTGCTTGCTTCCGATATCGACGGCGGCGCTTTCGGCACCGCGGCCGGGATGAAGCGGCTGGTGCCGATCGGCACTGGAACCGTTTCGGTCATCCTCAAGGGGCCTGGCAGAACCTGGGACTCGATTTTCGAAAACGCCAATGGCTCGCTGTCCGCGACGTTCGGCGCGGGTGCGCTGAGCCGGCTTAACCTGCCGGCGTTCCTCAAGCACACCGAACAGGGCGGATTCTTCGCGCTGGACGACGTCTCGGACGGAACGCTGCCGATTGACGGGGCCGAGCTCAAGGCGAGCATTTCGAACGGCGTCGCGCGCATCGACAAGGCCGAGGTGAATTCCGCGCAATACAAGATCTGGCTTTCCGGCATTGCATCCTATGCCGGACGCGGGCTGGCACTGTCCGGCGGCATCGTCCGGCCGAGCCAGGCTGCCACGCAGACGAACGGCCAGGGACCCAATCAGTCGTCGTTCTTCGTCGGCGGCACGTGGAGCACGCCGTTCATCTCGCCGATAAGCCGCGGCGTTTCGGGAGAGTAAGCAGCAGCAGCTTCAACCGCGCTGCGCGGCCTGCTCGTCGCGCTGGCGCTGCACTTCGCGGCTCTTGTTGACAAGCGAAGCGATGATCACACCGACGGCGACAACGGCGATCAGGATGGTGCAGGCGGCGTTGATTTCCGGCGTGACGCCGAGGCGAACTTGGCTGTAGATCTTCATCGGCAGTGTCGTGGCGCCGGGACCCGAGGTGAAGCTGGCAATAACCAGGTCGTCGAGCGAGAGCGTGAAGGCCAGCATCCAGCCGGAGACGATCGCCGGCATGATGACCGGCAGCGTGATCTGGAAGAAGGTCCTTACCGGCGGTGCACCGAGGTCCATCGCGGCTTCTTCCAGTGAACGATCGAAGGTGATCAGGCGCGACTGCACCACCACCGCGACGAAGCACATGGTCAGCGTGGTGTGGGCAAGCGTCACCGTCAGAAAGCCGCGGTCGAGGCCGACGGCGACGAAGAGCAGCAGCAGCGACAGGCCGGTGATGACTTCGGGCATGACCAGCGGCGCAAACACCATGCCCGAAAACAGAAGCCGGCCGCGAAAGCGCGTGTAGCGTGTCAAGGTGAGCGCCGCCAGCGTGCCGAGCACGGTCGCCACGGTTGCCGAGATGACGCCGACCCGGGCCGTCACCCAGGTGGCGTCCATCAGGCCCCGGTTGTGGAACAGCGAGACGTACCATTTCGTCGAGAAGCCGCCCCAGACGGTGACCAGCTTCGACTCGTTGAAAGAGAACACGACGAGCAAGACGATCGGCAGGTAAAGAAAGGCAAAGCCGAGCACGATCGAAATGACGTTGAAGCGGCTCCAGGTGGCGTTCATTGGTCCTGCTCCTGAGCACGCGCCTGGGCCCGCTGGAAAATCATGATCGGCACGATCAGCAGCAGCAGCAGGATGACGGCAACGGCGGACGACACGGGCCAGTCACGGTTGGCGAAGAACTCGTTCCACAGCGTCCTGCCGATCATCAGCGTCTGCGAGCCGCCGAGCAGGTCGGGAATGACGAACTCACCGACGGCGGGAATGAACACCAGGAGGCAGCCGGCGATGACGCCGGGCAGCGACAGCGGAAAGGTGATCTTCCAGAAGGCGCTGGTCGGCGGGCACCCGAGATCCTTCGCCGCCTCGATCAGCGTATGGTCCATCTTCTCCAACGACGAATAGAGCGGCAGCACCATGAACGGCAGATAGGAGTAGACGATACCGATGAAGATAGCCGTATAGGTGTTGAGGATGATCAGCGGCTGGCTGATGATGCCGCTGGCGAGCAGCAGCTGGTTGAGCAGGCCCTCGGGCTTGAGGATGCCGATCCAGGCATAGACACGGATCAGGAACGAGGTCCAGAACGGCAGGATCACCAGCATCAGCAAGGTCGGGCGGATCGTCGCCGGAGCGCGCGCCATGCCATAGGCAATGGGATAGCCGACAAGCAATGTCAGGACCGTCGAGATGGCGGCGACGACGACGCTCGTCACATAGGCGTTGAAGTAGAGCGCATCCTTCGTCAGCCACGTGTAGTTGTCGAAATTGAGCGCGCCAACCCCCGAGATGAACCCGGAAATGCCGCCGCGGAAATCGAGCACCGGAGTATAGGGCGGCATGGCGATCGCCGTCTGCGACAGCGAAATCTTGAAGACGATGATGAAGGGGACAAGAAAGAAGAACAGCAGCCAGAGATAGGGGACGATAATGACGAGACGGCTAACGAAAGCCGCGCTCAGCCTGGCCGAGGCGGATTTGCCGGCAGCATTTGCCGGAGAGCTTGTTGCGGCGGTGACAGCGGACATGATCAATCCCTACCGTGTCAGCACGACGCCGGCGTCAGGGCGGAAGGAAATCCAGGCGCGGTCGTTCCAGCTCAGCGGATCCTCGGTGAGGCGTGCCGCGTTCATGGTGCTTGCCCGCACCACCTGACCATCATCCAGCCTGACGTGATAGACGGTCATGTCACCGAGATAGCCGATATCGTAGACCTCGCCCTGGATGGCATTGACGGCACCGGCGGGTTTCGTCGAGGACACCTTGATCTTCTCCGGCCTGATGGCGAAGGTGACGGATGTCCCGGCGGCGGCACTGCCGGCGTTTTCGGTTCGGATGGTGATGCCGTTGCCGGCATCGATGCTTGCGCTGCCGGCCTCGCCAGCCGCGATCCTCCCGTCGAACATATTCACGTTGCCGACGAAGCCGGCGACGAAGCGCGAGCCCGGCGCTTCGTAGACCTCGGCCGGTGTCGCCACCTGCATCACTTCGCCCTTGTCGATGATGGCGATGCGGTCGGCCATCGTCATCGCCTCTTCCTGGTCATGGGTGACGACGACGAAGGTGAGGCCGAGATTCTGCTGCAGGTCCATCAGCTCAAACTGGGTTTCCTCGCGCAGCTTCTTGTCCAGCGCGCCAAGCGGCTCGTCGAGCAGCAAGACTTTCGGGCGCTTTGCCACCGAGCGCGCGAGCGCGACGCGCTGGCGCTGGCCGCCCGACAATTGGTGCGGTTTGCGCTTGGCGAACTGCTCGAGCTTGACCAGCTTCAGCATCTCGGCGACGCGCTTTTCGATATCGGCCTTGACCATACCTTCCTGCTTGAGGCCGAACGCGATGTTGTTCTCGACCGTCATATGCGGAAACAAGGCGTAGGACTGGAACATCATGTTGACCGGCCGCCGGTAGGGCGGAATGCCGCGCAGATCCTGGCCATCGAGCAGGATGCGGCCGGCGGTCGGCTCCTCGAAGCCGGCAAGCATCCTGAGCAGCGTCGATTTCCCGCAGCCTGAGGCGCCGAGCAAGGCAAAGAATTCGCGTTCGAAGATGGTCAGCGACAGGTTGTTGACCGCCGTGAACTCACCGAATTTCTTGGTGACGTTGTCGAACTGGATGTATGGCTTGGCGTTCGGATCGTTCCATGGCGCGAAATCCCTGCGGATACTGCCAAGCGATTTCATGTCCCACTCCGTCCTGCTGCTTGCCCCATGAGAAAGCGGCCCCGGCAGCCGGCTGCCGGGGCCTGGCTCAGATTGTTATTGGCCAGTGACGATCTTGGTCCAGGTGCGGGTGATGATGCGCTGGGTCTTGGGATCGTAAGGCGAGACGGTGTAGAGCTTCTGCAAGGTGGCGGCGTCTGGATAGATCGCCGGATCTTCCAGGATCGCCTTGTCGATGAACTGCTGCGAAGCCTTGTTGCCGTTGGCGTAGAGCACATAGTTCGACGATTTGGCGATCACTTCGGGCTTCATCATGTAGTTCAGGAACTCATGCGCTTCGGCGACATGCTGCGCGTCGGCCGGGATCGCCATCTGGTCGAACCACATCTGCGCACCTTCCTTCGGCACGGAGTAGCCGATCTCGACGCCCTGCTTGGCTTCGTCGGCGCGGTTGCGGGCCTGGAAGACGTCCCCCGACCAGCCAACCGCCAGGCAGATGTCGCCATTGGCAAGAGCGTTGATGTATTCGGACGAGTGGAACTTGCGGATATAGGGCCGGACCTTCAGCAATGTTTCTTCGGCCTTGGCGATGTCATCGGGCGATGTGCTGTTCGGGTCGAGGCCCAGATATTTCAATGCCGCCGGTATGATGTCGGCCGGCGAATCCAGCACATAGACGCCGCAGTCCTTCAATTTGGCCAGGCTTTCGGGATTGAAGAACACGTCCCAGCTGTCGATCTTATCGGTGCCGAGCGCTGCCTGCACCTTCTTGATGTTGTAGCCGATGCCGACAGTACCCCACATGTAGTTGATCGAATATTCGTTGCCGGGATCATATTTGGCGGTCCGTTCCATGACCGTGTCCCACATATTGGAAATGTTCGGCAGTTTCGACTTGTCGAGCTTCTGGAACACACCCGCCTGGATCTGGCGTGCAAGGAAATTGCCGCTCGGCACGACGACATCGTAGCCGCTGCCGCCGGCGAGCAGCTTCGTTTCCAGGATCTCGTTGGAATCGAAAGTGTCGTAGACGACCTTGATGCCGGTTTCCTTGGTGAAGTCGTCGATGATCGAACTGTCGATATAGTCCGACCAGTTGAACACGTTGACGACGCGATCCTCGGCATGCGCGCCTAGGGTGAAAACTGCCAGAAACGCCGAAGTCGCCGAAAGCCAGAGCGCTTTGCGGGTCATGCTATTCTCCTTTGATGAGTGTTCCGTCGCCAGCTCGTCGCGGCGTTCGCGCGGCTGGGCATTTGCTTCAGGGTATTGGGCTTGCAGGCAGGCGACAAGCGCGAATTGCCGGCGCCATTATGGTTCGGCGACGAGGCGACAGCGAAGACTTGGCGTGGCGTTGCTGGTGTTCCGGCGCCGTCGGAAGCTTTCGCTACGGCGCGGGCAGGAAGACGACGATGTTGTCCGGCCTCGATGCGGCCGGCATGGAGACTTGGCAAGATACGCCTGTCTTGTTGTTGCCGTGATCGCAGCCTGCCCGCGCGGCCGCGACATTGTCAATGGTCCATCTCGCTTTGACGCGTGCGCTGCATCAATTAGGCGACGGCACACCGGTGACGCCCGCTCGCGCGGGCCGCGTCTGACGCTTGAATTCGAGCCCGATATGGACGAGCAGCGCGGTGACGACGACCCCACCGCCGACGATGGTGCGCGCCGACGGCACCTCGGAATGGATGAGCCAGACCCAGATCGGGCCAAGGATCGGTTCGAACGTGCCGAGCAGCGCCGCGACGGCGGCCGGAACAAGCCGGGCGCCGGTGGCGAAGAAGGCGAGGCCGAGTCCCAGATTGATCACGCCAAAGACAAAGAGAAAGCCCATATCGTGGCTCGAGACGCCGAGGGCCGACACTTGCGATGCCGCAAAGGCGGCCGCCAGCATCGTGCCGAGGCAAGTCGCCGGGGTCATGCGCACATGGGCAAAGCGGCGCGTGATGACGGTGGCGACCGAGAACATGACGGCGATGAGCAGCGCCAGCCCGTCGCCGATCGGCGATACCGCGCCATCGAGGGATTCCGACACCATGATGGCGACGCCGGCAATGACGGCGGCAATCGCCAACCAGGTCGCCACCGCCACCCGTTCGCGAAACAGCGCCCAGGCAAACAGCGCCGCCAGAAGCGGCACGCCGGCCTGCATCAACAGGATGTTGGCGACGGTGGTATAGGCAAGCGCCACGACGAAAGAGGTCGAGGCCGTGGCGAAGCAGAACGCCACCGCAAGGCCAGCCAGGCCCATGCCACGAAACAGCTTCAGCGTGCCACGCCAGCTGTCGCGCCAGACCATGAAGCAGAGCAGGAAGGCAGCGGCCCAGACCGAGCGCCAGAACACCACCGTCCAGCTGTCAGTGTTGTCGATGAAGCGCGCAATTGTGCCGCCAAAGCTCCACATCAGCGCCGACAGGAACACCAGCAGGAAACCGACGCGTTCCCCTTGCGGCGACACGATCGGCGAGGCGGCAACCGGAGATGATGCGGTATCGATCATGGGTGCGACTGTCGGCGAATTCGGAGCAGCACGACGTGCAATGGACGACAGAGACGTGCCTCATTCGCGTAACGCAAAGCAGAAGGCCGGGCGTGATCCAGTTCAATATTCCGTTTGGCGCACTGATGAGGGCCCTCGCCCTCGCCCGGCGATGATCCGAGGCGACCTGTCGACGATGGCTTTAGGACGTGCCCCTGTTGCCGCGGATAAAGCGCCAGAGACCGGCCAGCGGAACCAGCAGGAGCAGGCCAAACTTTTTCAGCGCGATCAGCGCCACGACCAGAAAACCTGCTTTCGCCGCCAGCTTTCCAGCAATCAGGCCACCGACGCCAATCGCCGCAACCGTATCGACGCCCGGCACGAAATCGGCGTATGTCTTGCCAGTATTGAAGTCCGCGAGGCCAAGCACTTCATCCAGGCTTTGCCTTATCTCCGGCAATTGTTCCACCGTCGCGATATAGCTCATCACGAACACGCCCTCCCTGCCAAGGAAACGGACGTCGTAGTTGAGCGTATGGGCGGCATCGTTCCCAAATTGCAGCTCCTTGGCCCAGTGCAGGCGCTTGTGGGCCGCGTCATAAACCGGCGGCGACGCCCAGCCGATCAGCGTAATGGGCGCGTAGCCATCCTTTACCCTCTGATCGTTGCCGGACAGAGTGTCTGACTGCATATTGCGCAGCAGTTCATTGTAATCGATGGACGCGGCGTCACTGTCGTCGACGTAACCAATCTTTTCCCAGCGCAGCTCTATCCCCCAATTGTTATCGGCAATGGGATCATGGGAGACTGGAAAGATCATGCCGAGGGCATCAGAACCAGAGTCGGGCGGATTACCCCAGGCTTCGGTGAGGACGGTGAGCGTGTCCTTCTTGTCCAGAAAATAGAACTTGTCCTTGAGATCGAGATGGATGCCTTCGGCAAGATTTATCGCGCCGGTCTTCGGATCGATCTTGTCCAGGAACGCCTTGCCGGCATCACTATACTGTTGATAGGACTTGAAGAAATCCGAGGACTTTTCAGCCAATGCGGGATCGGCCACCGAAAACGCGAGCGCCAAGCCAAGCCAAAAAACTGTCCTGCCCATCATTGATCCCCCGACCGTTGCGCAGTTCTTTTTTTTGATACCGTACTGTCAATGTTGAATCAATATTCGGCTGAATCAATATTTTGGCTGAACCAATATTTTGGCCGACAACAACCAGCTTACTGGTTGCCGCCGCAGGAACAGATGAGGTTCTTCGGTCGAAGATTCAGCCGCAATATTGCTGGAGCCGGATCACTGAAAATCGAATGCCGACAGCCCCGTCACCATCTCATCGAGGCCGAGCGGGCGTGTAACGGGTGGCTCGGCGCGGGCGAGGCAGCCGATGCGCTCGCACAGCCGGCAGGCAGGGCCAACCGGCGTCGCCGTCGCCGTGGCGCTCTGTCCGGTCTTGCCGATGGCGGCGGGCCTCGGCAACGCCGCTCCATAGACGACCTCGTCGCTAAAACCGATGTCGCAGCCGAGCAGCAGCGCGGTGCGGCGCGGCCGCTCGGCAAACGAGCCCTGCGGCCCCTCGAGCGTGCGGGCAATGCAGAGAAACGCTGCGCCGTCGGGCATTTCCACCGCCTCGACCAGGATCTGGCCGGGCTGGGCGAAGGCGGCATGGACCGGCAGCCTCGGACAGCCGCCGCCGAAGCGGCTTTGCGGAAAGCCGTGGCTGCCCGCCTTGCGGAAGCGATTGCCGGCACTGTCGACCTCGAGCATGAAGAACGGCACACCTGACGCACCCGGCCGCTGCAGCGTGGCCAGCCGGTTCGCCGCCTGCTCGAAGGAAACGCCGAAGCGCGACCGCAACATGTCTATGTCGTAGCGGGTGCGGACCGCAGCGGCGTGAAAAGGCTGATAGGGCATCATCAGCGCGTGCGCGGCATAGCGGCCGAGCTCGAAACGCGCCAGCCGGCGGGCTTCGTCCGTGGTCAGCTTCAGCGCCTGGATCTCGGCGGCGACAGCGACGCTCATCCGGATCAGACAGGCCTCCATAGCCACCTCGCGCAGCTGATCGAATGGCGACAGGCGCTCGGACAGGAACAGGCGTTGCGAGTGACGGTCATAGCGACGGCGCCAGTTGGGCATGGTGGCGACCGGCAGTACCTTGACGACGATGCCGAATTCACGCCGCAGCCAAGCCTTCAACGCACTGAACAGATCGTCGCCGGGATCGAGCACCGACGTGAATGCCTCGGCTTCCTCTTCGAGCGCGGCAAAATGATTCGGCCGGCGTTCGAAAATCTCATGCACCTCGTCGATCGGCAGCCGGGCACCGGAGAGTGCGGTGGCCTTGCCCTCGCGCGCGAGCAGCTCGTTGAGATCCGATAATCGCTTGGCCTGCTCGCGATAGGCGCGAAACAGTTTTATCACAGCGGCGGAAGCGTTGGGCGCCGCCTCGGCAAGCTCGATGAGTTCCTGGTCGCCCGGCAGTTCGCCGGCCAGCAACGGATCTGAAAACACTTCCTTCAAATCGGCCAGGGATCCCCGCGCCTCGCCTTGCAGTTCGTGCGGGTCGACCTTGTAGACGGATGCCAGCCTCAGGATCAGCTGCACCGTCAGCGGCCGCTGATTGCGCTCGATGAGATTGAGATAGGACGGCGAGATGCCAAGCCCTTCGGCCATCGCCGTCTGGGTTAGCCCCTTGGCGTTGCGGATGCGACGAATGCGCGGCCCGGCGAAGATTTTATGGTCGGCCAATCGACTGCCCTTGACAGAAATTTACATCCGCCGATGGCATGGCGGCCTTTACAATCATGACAGATTTACAGCTCCCATTAGTCAAACACAACACAGGTTTTCCCTTATTTTCTGGCTAATCTGGAGGTTTACCTCGCTTGCGTCGTGCCGGCGTGTAAATGATGTCACACATGGCGCACACATTTTTCCCTCTGCGACGCCATCCGAAAACCGGCATCAAACCCGCCTGGAGTGACCAATGACCGACTTTTACAACCTTGTCCCGTCGGCGCCGCAAGGCCGCTTTGATGGCATCGAGCGGCCCTATTCGCCGGAGGAGGTGAAGCGGCTGCGCGGCTCGGTGCAGATCCGGCAGAGCCTCGCCGAAATGGGGGCAAACCGGCTGTGGCAGCTCATCCATGAAGAGGATTTCGTCAACGCGCTGGGTGCCATGTCGGGCAACCAGGCGATGCAGCAGGTGCGGGCCGGGCTGAAGGCGATCTATCTGTCGGGATGGCAGGTCGCCGCAGATGCCAACACCGCTTCCGCCATGTACCCGGACCAGTCGCTCTATCCCGCCAATGCGGCGCCCGAACTGGTCAAGCGCATCAACCGCACCCTGCAGCGCGCCGACCAGATCGAGACTTGCGAAGGCAAGGGGCTATCGGTCGACACCTGGTTCGCGCCGATCGTCGCCGATGCGGAAGCCGGCTTCGGCGGGCCGCTCAACGCCTTCGAGATCATGAAGGCATTCATCGAGGCGGGTGCGGCCGGCGTCCATTACGAGGACCAGCTGGCTTCGGAGAAGAAATGCGGCCATCTCGGCGGCAAGGTGCTGATCCCAACCGCCGCACACATCCGCAATCTCAACGCGGCGCGCCTTGCCGCCGACGTCATGGGCACGCCGACACTGGTCGTGGCCCGCACCGACGCGGAAGCGGCAAAGCTCCTTACCTCCGACATCGACGAACGCGACCGGCCCTTCGTCGATTATGGCGCCGGCCGTACGGCGGAGGGCTTCTACCATGTCAGCAACGGCATCGAGCCCTGCATCGCCCGTGCCGTCGCCTATGCGCCCTATGCGGACCTGATCTGGTGCGAGACCTCCAGGCCCGATCTGGCGCAGGCCAGGACGTTTGCCGAGGGCGTGCGCAAGCATCATCCAGGTAAGCTGCTTGCCTATAATTGCTCGCCGTCTTTCAACTGGAAGAAGAATCTCGATGACGCGACGATTGCGAAGTTCCAGAAGGAACTCGGCGCCATGGGTTACAAGTTCCAGTTCATTACGCTGGCCGGTTTCCACCAGCTCAATTTCGGCATGTTCGAGCTCGCCCGCGGCTACAAGGAGCGGCAGATGGCAGCCTATTCGGAACTGCAGGAGGCGGAATTCGCCGCGGAAGCCAATGGCTACACCGCCACCAAGCACCAGCGTGAGGTCGGCACCGGCTATTTCGACGCCGTCTCGATGGCGATCACCGGTGGCCAGTCTTCGACCACGGCCATGCATGGATCGACCGAGCACGCCCAATTCAGGCCGGCGGCGGAATAACGGAATAGCAGACAAACAGAGGGAACGCCCAAACGGGCATGGCAACACAACAGGCATGGCAACACAGGGAAAAGACCAATGGCATCGATAAGCCGCGTCAAGGAACGGGCCGAAGAGCAGGCCACCAGCATGAATGTCGACCAGCAGGCGACCATCCGAATGCTGGCGAACGATCTGCACAGGCTCAATCAGTCGGTAATGAAGGCGGTCGAGGCCGGCGTCTCGGTCGAACTGGTGCGCTCGGCACGGCACCATGGCGGCGACGGCAACTGGGGCGACCTGCTGATCCCGGTCATCGTCACGCAACGGAGCCACGACTGATGAATTCTACCGCACCGCGCCTTTTTTGAGCGCATGTTATCGGACGCCGCACGCCGCGGCTCTGCCTAGTCCGGCAGAGCCGCTAGTGCAACGATTTCAATGACAAGATCAGGCTGCGCAAGTGCTGCAACGCCGATAACTTCCGAGGGCGGCGGGTTGTTGTAGCTGCAGTGCTTCGGGCAGTGCTCGGCAAAGAATTCGTCCAGGACGTCCAGGCGAAAATTGGGAGAGCTCAGAACGCCGCCATCGGGAAATGGCCCCTTAACAAAGAAGGTCAGTCTGATGAGATGGTCGAGCGCAGTGCCAAGCTCTTCCAGGTCTGATTTGATGTTGGTGAGAATTTCGCGCCACTGCGCGGCCGCACCGCCGACGGCGCCGCCGCCGCTTTTGCCGATCGGATCGTAGTCCTCGACGGTCGCGGTGTTTCCGGAAAGGTAGACAAATCCCTTTGCGCCGGTAACGACCGTACCCTTTCCCCACGGCATCAACCGGCCATTTTTGAATTTCTTGTGAGTCACGAGTTCCATTGTCATCTCCCGTCGATCAAAGAGACGTGCTTAGCCAACGAGGAAGGGTAGTCCGCCGAGACGATACGACAAGCTCGCGACAGACCTGCCTCGCTTCATCCAATCTTTCGTCAACCCGGCTACGGCTGCGAGTTGGTGCGTTCGCGCTGCAAAGCTAAAGTTAACTGGAGCCTGCCCGGTTGTGGTGGCAACTTCTCCTTCGGGCGGCGACAAAGAAAGCACTTAATTTTAATTTTAATGTTTCTTGCGATATTCTCCTGATATGCCATTTGAGCTTGACATGAGCAGTGATCTCACGCCAATTAACTCTCGAGTTTCAACCCTGCATTGAAATGTTGAACAACGGCCTGCCCCGCCATGTGCCCAGCGAATCGCGATATCGAGCCTGCAAAACAGCCGCCTTTCGTTAGCCGGGACATGGAGACGCGGATGCTGCCGGATTTCTCGCGGGTGCTGGTGGTCGGAAAATCACCGATCAACCGCGTCGTGGTTTCAAAAATCGTGGAGCGGTCCGGCCTCAAACCGATCTCGGAAACTCCCGAAACCGCGGCAAAGGCCTTGCACGCGCGGATACCCGGGACTGTCGTTCTCGACGGCGGCGCGGAGAACGGGGACTGCGACGCCTTGCTGTCGGGTATCGATGCACTGCGAAGGGCGTCAGGCAGATCGCTTCCGTCGGTGATCCTGCTTTCGGTCAAGACCGGCACTCCGGAGAGCCTGGGCCTGTCGAGCGTCGTCGATGCGGTGGTCGTCAAGCCGATCACCACCGAACGGCTGCAGCCGGTGATTGACCGGCTGGTCGGGGTCGGCCGCAACTGACCTCTACGGCGACGCGCCGACCGCAGACCTGATCAATCAATCTCGCCGATACGCTCGATCAGGCCTGGCAGTTCACCGAGATTGGCTATCTGGCGAAAGCGCGGTGCTGAGACCGGCGGCTCGACATGCTCCAGCACCCAGGTCAGTTCATGCGGCACGTGGATGCCCCAACTGCCGGCTTCGATGGCCGGCACGACGTCCGATTTGAGCGAGTTGCCGACCATCATGCCCTTTTCCGGGCCATCGCCGTGGCGGCTGAAGATGCGGCTATAGGTGGCAGCGTTCTTGTCGCTGACGATTTCGACCGCATGGAACAGCTCTCCCAGTCCGGATTGCGCCAGCTTGCGTTCCTGGTCGAACAGGTCGCCCTTGGTGATCAGCACCAGGCGGTAGGCGCCGGCCAGCTTTTCCACGGTCTCGCGCGCATACGGAAGCGGCTCGATCGGATGGCTGAGCATCTCGCGGCCCGCGTCGAGAATTTCGGCTATGGTTGAGGCCGGCACCTGGCCCTCAGTGACCTCGATAGCCGTCTCGATCATCGACAGCGTAAATCCCTTGATGCCGAAGCCGTAGAGCGCGAGGTTGCGCTTCTCGGCCTCCAACAACCTTGCTGAAATCCGGTCCTCCTCGGCGTGATCGGCGAGCAGTGCGGCAAAGCGCTTCTCGGTGATGCGGAAGAACTGTTCATTCTGCCACAGCGTGTCATCTGCGTCGAAGCCGATCGTCGTCAGTTTGCGGCTGTGTTGCATGCGGCCCATTAATTGCAGCGTTGCGGGAGGCCGACCCTAGACCAGGAAGCTTTTATCCGGAAGTCGTTGTGTTTCCCCGATTATCGAGGCGCACGCCCGCCGGCTCCCCTTCCCTTCCGTCGTCGGCAACGGCTATACTCCACAATCTGCAACAAATCTGGTGATTGATGCCGCCTGCAAAAAAGGAAGTCCGTCCGTCGAGCCGCGGAGGACGTGCCCGCACGCCTGCCTTCGTGAAAAACCAACGTGGCGTCAAGAACTGGAAGGAAGTCAGCGCCTGGCTGGAATGGCGCGGCATCGAAGACATCGAATGCATCACGCCCGACCAGGCCGGGGTTGCGCGCGGCAAGATGATGCCATCGAAGAAATTCACCTCCAATACCTCGCTGGCACTGCCTTCGGCGGTGTTCATGACGACGATTTCCGGCGGCTATCCGGAGGACGGCAACGGCTTCCACTATCCGGAGGACGATGGCGACCTCAAGCTGATGCCTGACCTCTCGACGCTGACCGTGGTGCCGTGGGAGGAGGACCCGACGGCGGCGGTTATCTGCGACCTCGTCCACCAGGACGGCCGCTCGGTCGAGTTCACGCCGCGCAACGTGCTGAAGCGCGTGCTCGCTGCTTATGACAGACGCGGGCTGAGACCGGTCGTGGCGCCTGAGATCGAGTTCTACCTGGTGCGCAAGAACCCCGATCCGGACTACCCGCTCACCCCGCCTGTCGGGCGCTCCGGGCGGCCGATCGGCGGCGGCGCCGGCTATTCGATCGCCGGGGTCAACGAATTCGACGAACTGATCGACGACATCTATCATTTCTCCGAAAGCCAGGGCCTGGAGATCGACACGCTGATCCACGAGGAGGGCGCCGGCCAGCTCGAAATCAATCTGCGTCACGGCGATCCGATCGAGCTCGCCGACCAGGTGTTCATGTTCAAGCGCACAATCCGCGAGGCGGCGCTGAAGCACGAAATCTACGCCACCTTCATGGCCAAGCCGATCCAGGGCCAGCCCGGTTCCGCCATGCATATCCATCAGTCGATCATCGACAAGAAGACCGGCAAGAACGTCTTTTCGGCGGAGGACGGCTCGGAGACCGACGCCTTCTTCCACTTCATCGGCGGCATGCAGAAACATGTGCCGAACGCGCTGGTGATGTTTGCGCCCTACGTCAATTCCTACCGGCGGCTGACGCAGTCGGCCTCGGCGCCGGTCAACAACAAATGGGGCTACGATAACCGGACCACGGCCTTCCGCGTGCCCCGCTCCGACCCGGCGGCGCGGCGCGTCGAAAACCGCATTCCCTCCTCTGACGCCAACCCCTATCTGGCGCTGGCGGCATCGCTCGCCTGCGGGCTGATCGGCATGACCAACAAGATCCAGGCCGAGCCGCCGGTTCTGACGACCGCCAACGAGGACCAGATCGACCTGCCGCGCAGCCTGCTCGAAGCCGTCGACCTGTTCGAGGCCGACGAGGAACTCTGCGCACTGCTCGGCAAATCCTTCGCAGCGACCTATGCGGCGATCAAGCGAGCGGAATTCGAGACCTTCATGGAAGTGATCAGCCCGTGGGAGAGGGAGTATTTGCTGCTGAATGTGTGAGTAGTGAGTAGTCATTAGTGAGTAGTGAACGGGGCTGGATCGCACCAAGACCGTTACTGTCCGTTCCTATTCACCAACTACTACTCACTACTCACTATTTCTCTCCGCCTCTGCAAAAATCTCCGAGCCTTGGCTGCATCATGCCCTACCAATCCCCAATCTCCCCCGGCCGCTCCTGGTACGAAGACACCGCCGGGCCAAGGCCCGAATATCCGGCGCTCGACGGCGACCGGACATGCGATGTGGTGATCGTCGGCGGCGGCTTTACCGGCCTGTCGGCGGCGGCTCACCTCGCCAAGACAGGCTCAGATGTCGTGCTTATCGAAACGCATCGTTTCGGTGATGGCGCATCCGGCCGCAATGGTGGCCAGCTCGGCACCGGACAGCGGGCCTGGGCAGAGGAGCTGGAAGCGGAATACGGCTTTTCCCGCGCCAAGGCGCTGTTCGACCTGGCCGAAGAGGCCAAGGCGCATCTGCTCGACTTCGCCGCGGTGAACCAGATCGAGATCGACTATATGCCCGGCCAAATGTCGGTGGCGCACAAGAAGCGCTATGTCGACGACTACAAGGCTCATGCCGAGATCATGGCAAACCGGTTCGGTTATCCGCACATCTCATTCATGGATGCCGCGGAGACTGCCGAGCGGCTCGGCTCGACGCATTATTTCGGCGGCACCCGCGATACCGGCACCGGCCACATCCATCCGCTGAAGCTGGTGATCGGCACCGCGAAAGTCGCGACACAGGCCGGCGCAAAGCTTTTCGAGCAGACGCCGTCGACCGGCATCACCTCCGGCGGCGGCAAGGTCAGGGTTGTGACGCCGAAGGGCACGATCACCGCCGCTAAATGCCTGATCGGGGTCAACGCCTATGGCGGCACGCTCGAACCGGTGAGTGCCGCGCATATCATGCCGATCGGCTCCTTCATCGGTGCAACGGTGCCGCTGGGAGCCGATTCCAAAGTGTTGCCGGGTGGCGAGGCCGTCGACGATTCGCGCTTCGTCGTGCGCTATTTCCGCAAATCGAAGGATGGGCGGCTGCTGTTTGGGGGGCGCGAGATCTACGCGGTCAACGATCCCAAGGACATCCACATCCACATCCGCCGGCAGATCGCCGAGATCTATCCCTCATTGAAGGACGTCGAGATCACCCATGGCTGGGGCGGCTATGTCGGCATCACCGTGCCGAGAAAGCCGTTCGTGCGCGAAGTGATGCCCAATGTGATCTCGATCGGCGGTTATTCCGGCCATGGCGTCATGCTGTCGAACTTTTTCGGCAAGCTTTATGCCGAGACGGTCGCCGGCAACCGCGACCGGCTGAAGCTGATCGAGGACCTGAAAATTCCTCCCTTCCCCGGCGGCCGGCGTTTGCGCGCGCCACTGCTCTTTCTTGCGCTCAACTGGTACGCGTTGCGGGACAGGATTTAACCAGACGTTGCAGAATCCTTAACCTGGGCGCAGAATTCCCGCCAAGGGCGCAGTGATGCCACAATCGCGGGCGAAAGATGATGCTCGTGGGCAGCTGAACGGGGAATTTTGCGGGCTTGCCCGCTTTTGGTTTGGGACCGATGCCGACCGAAATGCCGGCTCTCCGGCAAGGGGTCGTAAGAACATCGGCCCGCAAATGGAGGTGGCAAGAGTGAAAGAGCCCTTCAGTTTCGGCGCGCCGGAACGACGGCGCCTTGCGATGCAATTCGGTTACGATATGCGGCCGACGTTCTGGCATGGGGTCCGGTCGAACGCGCATCTGGTAATCGCCGCGCTTGGCACGGCCGCACTGCTCGGCGTTGCCGCGGTGGCACTGTGGCTGGCATTGCCGGCAAATGAGCGACAAGCGGCCGCAAGCCCTGAGCAGATCGTTCCGACCATCCCGGTCAAGACGACGAAGATCATGCCTGCCAAGGTCGCTGCGGCGCCGCGGACGACGGGCAAGGCAGATGCGGTTTCCCCGGCGGTTGCCGCGGCGGAAGCCGAGATACCGGCGCTGGCTCCCAACGATCCGCGCTGGACGGGGCCAAAGACGGCATCGGCCGCCGCCACGGCAGCATCCGACCAACTGGCAAGCCAGACCGAGCAGGCGGCCGATAAATCGTCCGCCGCGGTGGCGTTTGCTGACCCGGCAGCGAAGCCCGACGCTGCGGCACTGTTTGCCAAAGTGGCGGCTCCCGGCAGCTCGACGAAAAGCACAGGGCCTGACGGTGCTCAGACCGCCGCCATCCCCACACCCAAGCCGCAACTGCCGGCGGCGCAGTCCGCGAGTGAGGACGCCGACGGTACCAAGGCAAAATCCGAAAAAACCAATACTGCGGGTACCGGACGCATCCTGAGATCCGTCACCATGCGGATCGGCCCGAAGAAGAATGCTGCCGCCATTCTCACCGTGCCTGCCAAGACCTCGGTGCAGGTGGTGAGCTGCAAGCAATGGTGCCAGATCGTCTACAACGGCAAGCGCGGCTGGGTGTACAAGAGCTACGTCAAAACCGGGGCGTAAGGCCGGCACAGCGATCGCGGGTGGCTCGCCATCAGCCAGTCCTGCGCCTGAGGACCCGGCCGTTCAAATACAACGTCCGCCGTCGACTTCCAGCGCCACGCCAGTGATGAAAGCCGCTTCGTCCGAAGCAAGCCAAAGCGCGGCATTGGCAATGTCGAGCGGCGTCGAAAGCCGGCCGAGCGGGATCGATGCGCGGAACTTCTCGCGGATCTCGGGTGTGTCGGCGCCCATGAATTTCGCGAGCATGCCGGTCTCGCCGGCAACTGGGCAGAGGCAGTTGACGCGGATGTTCTTCGGCGCGAGTTCCACCGCCATCGATTTGGTCGCGGTGATCGCCCAGCCCTTCGATGCGTTGTACCAGGTGAGGCCAGGCCGCGGCCTGATACCGGCCGTGGAGGCCGTCGTCAGGATGACGCCACCGCCTTGCCGTTCCATGACCGGCACCACGGCAAGCGCTGCGTGGTAGATCGCCTTCATGTTGACAGCTGTGATCAGGTCGAAGGTCGCTTCGTCGACTTCCAGCAGGTCACCGTTGCGATGCGTGTAACCGGCATTGTTGACCATGATGTCGATGCGGCCGAAGGCGCTCATTGCGGCATGGACCATGTCGTCGAATTCGGACCGCAGCGAGACGTCGGTCTGGGTCCAGATCGCCTTTTCGCCGATCTCCCCGGCAACGCGCTCCGCGCCCTTGGCGTTCAGATCGGCGACGACCACCCGCGCGCCCTCCTCGGCAAAGCGCCTGGCAATGCCCTCGCCAAAGCCCGAGGCAGCGCCGGTGATGATGGCGACTTTGTTTTGCAGGCGCATGCTTTTCTCACTCATCGTTGAAGGCGATCGACGACGCCTTTGGCCAGGCCATCGAAAGATGTGCGTTCATCGACGATTTCTCCTTTGGCTTTCGCTGCCATCCGGCACTATGCTGCACCTGCGAAGGCTCCGGAAGCATCGCTTGCCGACAAGCCTCCGGCTAGCGCCCGTGTCAAGAGCACACGCGGATGTGACGCAATGGCACTGGCAAATTTAAATCGATTAGATTATATCAGCCCCGTTATCGCGACCGGCGTCACAGCGGACAGACCATGACCAGCCAGATCATTCCCGTCGACCCCTTCGACTTCATCATTTTCGGCGGCACCGGCGACCTGTCGGAACGTAAGCTTCTGCCGTCGCTGTATCACCGGCAGCGCGACCACCAGTTTTCCGAGCCGACGCGCATCATCGGCACATCACGTTCGAAGATGACCGACGAGGAATTCCAGTCGTTCGCCAGGCAGGCGATTGCCGATCATGTGAAGCCGGAGGATATCGACGCCACGGAACTGAAGACGTTCCTCGCGCGGCTCTCCTATATCCCGGCAGATGCAACCACAGGTGCGGGCTTCGACAGGCTGAAGAAGGCGATCGGCGACAGCGAACACATCCGCGCTTTCTATCTGGCGGTGGCGCCGGCGCTGTTCGGCGACATCTCGCACAAGCTGAAGGAGCACGGGCTGATCACGCCGAATTCGCGCATCGTGCTGGAAAAGCCGATCGGCCGCGATCTCGCTTCGGCGCGCGCGCTCAACGACCTGGTCGGCGACGACTTCCATGAAAGCCAGATTTTCCGCATCGACCACTATCTCGGCAAGGAGACGGTTCAGAATTTGATGGCGCTGCGCTTTGCCAACGCGCTCTACGAGCCGCTTTGGAATTCCGCCAATGTCGATCATGTGCAGATCACCGTGGCCGAGACGGTCGGCCTGGAAGACCGCGTCACCTATTACGACAAGGCCGGCGCATTGCGCGACATGGTGCAGAACCACATGCTGCAGCTGCTCTGCCTGGTCGCGATGGAGGCGCCGTCGTCGATGGACGCCGATGCCGTCCGTGACGAAAAGCTGAAGGTGCTGCGGGCGCTGAAGCGCATCAACGGCAACGAAGCGCCGAAGCACACGGTGCGCGGGCAATATCGTGCCGGCGCCTCGGCCGGCGGGCCGGTGAAAGGCTATGTCGAGGAACTCGGCAAGAACAGCAACACCGAGACTTTCGTTGCGCTCAAGGCCGAGATCGGCAACTGGCGCTGGGCGGGCGTGCCGTTCTACCTCCGAACCGGCAAGCGGCTGGCGACCCGCGTTTCGGAGATCGTCATCGAATTCAAGCCGATCCCGCATTCGATCTTCGGCGAGAGCGCCGGGCCGATTTCCGCCAACCAGCTGGTCATCAGGCTGCAGCCCGACGAGGGCGTCAAGCAGTTCATCATGATCAAGGATCCGGGGCCGGGCGGCATGCGGCTGCGCCAGATTCCGCTCGACATGAGTTTTGCGCAATCCTTCGACGGCCGCGCCCCCGATGCCTATGAGCGGCTGATCATGGACGTCATCCGTGGCAACCAGACGCTGTTCATGCGCCGCGACGAGGTCGAGGCGGCGTGGAAATGGATCGACCCGATCCAGGACGCCTGGGAAAGCGGCAGGCAAGAGGCGCAAGGCTACACCGCCGGCACATGGGGCCCCTCGGCCTCGATTGCGCTGATCGAACGCGACGGGCGGACATGGCACGAGAGCAATTAGGCGGCGCCTACAACTGGCACGAATTTGCCGGACGCCAGGAGTTGGCGACAGCGCTTGCCGGCCACGTCGCCGGCCGTCTGTCAAAGGCGATCGCCGAGCGCGGCACGGCGCTGCTTGCGGTCTCGGGCGGCACGACGCCGGCGAAATTCTTCACGGCGCTTTCGACCGTTCCGATCGCCTGGGAAAAGGTGACGATAACATTGGTCGACGAGCGCTTCGTGCCGCCCTCATCGCCGCGCTCTAATGCCGGTCTGGTTGCCGCCAACCTGCTACAGAACGCGGCCGCCGCCGCGAATTTCGTGCCGCTCTACCACGCCGCGGCAACGATCGAGGGTGCAGCGGTCTCCGACAGTGAGGCGCTGCAAATGCTGCCCTGGCCACTCGACGTCGTTGTGCTCGGCATGGGAACTGATGGCCACACCGCCTCGTTCTTTCCGGATGCCGACAACCTGGCAAGATTGCTCGATCCGTCGTCGCAAAGGATCGTGCTTCCGGTTCACGCGGCAAGTGCCGGCGAGCCACGGCTGACGCTGTCACTGGCGCGGATCATCAATGCCGCCTTCATCGCGCTGCACATCGAGGGCGCGGAAAAACGCACCGCATTCGAGGCCGCGCTTGGAGCTGGAGCACGAAAGCCCATTCGCGCCGTGCTCGATGCCACTCAAAAGCCCGTAGAGGTTTTCTGGGCACCCTGATCTCAACTTGGCTGCAGGTCCCGGCAACAGCCGGAAGGTGTTTGCGGGACCTCGCCTGAAAGGACCGACCGCCATGACCGCAAGACGCGATATCGAAGTCATCACCCAGCGCATCCGTGAGCGCTCCAAGCCCGGTCGCGAGGCCTATCTCGGCCGCATCGCCGAAGCCTCGAACCGCACCGCCAACCGGGCCGTGCTGTCCTGCGGCAACCTGGCCCATGGCTTTGCCGTCTGCAGCCCTTCCGAAAAGGTAGCGCTTGGCGGGGACCGGGTGCCGAATCTCGGCATTATCACCTCCTATAACGACATGCTGTCGGCACATCAGCCTTTCGAGACGTTTCCGGCGCTGATCAAGGACGCGGCGCGCGAGGCCGGCGGCATCGCCCAGGTGGCCGGCGGCGTGCCGGCGATGTGCGACGGCGTCACCCAGGGCCAGCCCGGAATGGAGCTGTCGCTGTTCTCGCGCGACGTGATCGCCATGGCCGCGGCAATCGGCCTGTCGCACAACATGTTCGATGCCGCCGTCTATCTCGGCGTCTGCGACAAGATCGTGCCCGGGCTGGTGATCGCGGCGCTGACCTTCGGTCATCTGCCGGCGGTCTTCATCCCGGCCGGGCCGATGACGACCGGCATTCCGAACGACGAAAAGGCCAAGATCCGCCAGCTCTATGCCGAGGGCAAGGCGGGGCGGGCCGAACTGCTCGAAGCGGAATCAAAATCCTATCACGGGCCGGGAACCTGCACTTTCTACGGTACCGCCAATTCCAACCAGATGCTGATGGAGATCATGGGCCTGCACACGCCTGGCGCTTCCTTCGTCAATCCCGGCACGCCGTTGCGCGACGCGCTGACCAGGGAAGCGACCAAGCGGGCGCTGGCGATCACCGCGCTCGGCAACGCCTACACGCCAGTCGGGCGGATGATCGACGAGCGCTCGATCGTCAATGGCATCGTCGGCCTGCACGCCACCGGCGGTTCGACCAACCACACCATCCACCTGATCGCCATGGCAGCGGCGGCCGGCATCGCCATTACCTGGCAGGACATCTCCGATATCTCGGAAGCGGTGCCGCTGCTGGCGCGGGTCTATCCGAACGGCCTTGCCGATGTGAACCATTTCCACGCCGCCGGCGGGCTCGGCTTCCTGATCCGCGAACTGCTCGACGCAGGCGTCTTGCATGAGGATGTGCAGACTGTGTGGGGCGAAGGGCTGCGCCCCTACGCGGTCGAGGCCAAGCTCGGTGCGGACGGCGGCGTCGTACGCGAGGCCTCCCCGCGCCAAAGCGGCAACGAGAAGGTGCTGGCACCGTTCAAGAAGGCGTTCCAGCCGAGCGGCGGGCTGAAAGTGCTTTCAGGCAATCTCGGCCACGCCGTCATCAAGACATCGGCGGTCAAGCCGGAGCGACGCATCATCGAGGCGCCGGCCAAGGTGTTCGACAGCCAGCAAGGGCTGAACGAGGCGTTCAAGGCGGGGTCGCTGACCGGCGACTTCATCGCCGTCATTCGGTTCCAGGGTCCGAAGGCCAACGGCATGCCGGAATTGCACAGGCTGACCACCGTGCTCGGCATCTTGCAGGACCGCGGCCAGCATGTGGCGCTGGTCACTGACGGGCGCATGTCGGGCGCTTCAGGCAAGGTGCCGGCGGCGATCCACGTGACGCCGGAAGCGGCGGAGGACGGGCCGATCGCCAGGATCCATGACGGCGATATCATCAGGCTCGACGCCGAGGCCGGGACTCTCGAAGTGCTGGTGCCGGCCGGCGACTTTGCCCTGCGCCGGCCCGCCGACAGCGACCTCATAGGCAATGAATTCGGCTTCGGCCGCGAGCTTTTCGCCGGGTTCCGGCAGTTGGTAGGCCGCGCCGACCATGGCGCCAGCGCCTTCGGTACAGCGTGACCTTTTCGGAGAGTGGCCGATCGCTGCTCTCCCTCTTTGCTCCTGCGCAATTCCGGACGGAAACCGTTCCACACTTTTCCTGGAATTGTTCTAGATCTATTGAACCGTGAGTTCGGCTCGCGCGCCGGCCCTGACCGTGACTGTGCGTTCCTTCGAGCTGTTGTCCGATTTCTCCGAAACCACCGCGTAGTCGCCGGCCGACAGGGTGGCTTCATACTTCTGGTCATAGGCGTAGCCGACCGACTTGCGGGTTCCGTCGATGTTCTTCCTGGCCTCGAATATCTCGATCTTCGAGGCCCCTGGCGCGGTTATCGTCAGCATGCCGGCGTTCATCGCGATCTTCAGATCCTGATGGTCGCCAACCTTGACGCTGAACGGCTGCTCGGCAACCGCAAGGTCGACCGTCGCGACCAGCACATAATCGTCGGGCGGCAGATCGAACTTGCTGTCCGGACCGTAGGCATAAGTCACCTCCCGCCTGGTTCCGTCGACGCTCTTTTTCGCCTGGAGCACCTTGAAGCCGACGCCCGAACCCTCGGCCTTGTCGCCGCCGGCAGCATAATAGGCGTTGGCGACGATACGCCCGACGCCGACGATGACGTCCTTGTCGATGACCCTGCCGGCGGCAAGCGGGATCGTCTCGGTAACCATGCCCTGGCCGATCGTGACGGTCACCTTCTGGTCGCCGGCCGGCAGCACGACTTTCGTGTCGCCGTAATAGGTCGGCGGGGTGTCGACGCCGGGATAGCCGACTACGACAGCCGCGCCGCCGTCAACGTCCGCTCCTTCGCTTGGCCGCGGGTGGATGACCAGCGTGCCGGCATTCAGATTGAAGTGCGGCTTGGCGGCCTGGCCAGGCTCTATCTTGATCTTCTGTTCGGCCCTGGCCTCGCCGGCGCGTGCGACGACGATATAGTCGCCCGGCTCAAGATTGCCCTTGTAGGCGCCATATTCAGTGGTGACGGGATCGCCGCGCGTGCCGTCGGAATTTGCCTTGTAGATCTCCCAGGCATTGCCGTCGGTGACGGGATCGCCACCCTCGGCAAGCAGGACGGTGGGCACGAAATTGGACTCCGCCGGCTGCGCGGGCGCCGGCTGGGGAGCAGGCTGCGGGGCGGGAGCCGGTTCAGGGGCGGGTGGCGGAGGCGCGACGGTCTCGACGAGAGCGTCCTGCAATGCCTTTTCATCCGACGCTTCGATATATTTGCCGCCGGTGTTTTCGGCGAGGCAAGCGACCTGCTTGCCCTCGGCCGCCGTCAGGCCGAAGCCGACGACATTGACGGTGAAGTCGACGCCGGCAGCCTCCAGTTCCTTGCCGAGCGCACAGGGGTCGCCGTTGCATGTCTCGATGCCATCGGTGATGAGAACGACCGTCGCCTTGCCCTCGGTGTATTTCAACGCCTCCGCCGCTTGTTTGACGGCGGCGGTCAGCGGCGTCCTGCCCTGAAATTTCAGGCTGTCGGCCGCGGCTGAGATCGCACTGGCCGAGCCGGCCTGCGGTGGCACGATGAGTTCGATGTCGTCACAACTGGCCTTCTCGCGATGGCCATAGGCCATGAGGCCGATTTCCTCGTCGGCGGGGACCGATTGCAGTACGTTCCGTAGCGATTGACGGGCGATTTCGAGCTTGGGCTTGCCGTCGATCTGCGCCCACATCGAGCCGGAGGCATCGAGAACGATAATGACGCGATCGGCGGCGAAGCCGAACCCCGTCATCCACAGCAGCAGGGTCGCCGCCGCGGCGCTCCGCACAAATCCCACCATCGAATATTTCCCCATCAGTCGCCGCCGCTCGGCGCCGGAAAGCTATTTGACGCCGCGTCGCGACACAAGCCCGGCTGGAGCACGAAGCTGCGCCGCCGCTGTGCAAAACCCTCAATAGGTCGTGCGGCGTTCCTCGGAAGGCGGCCGGCCGAACTGCAGCCGATAGCTCTGGGCAAAATAGGAATGCGAGGTGAAGCCGGTGGCGATCGCCACGTCGAGGATCGGCATGTTGGTCTGGCGCAGCAGTTCGCGCGCCCGCTCGAGCCTAAGCCGCATATAGTAGCGCCCGGGCGTCACGCTGAGATGGCGCAGGAACAGGCGCTCGACCTGGCGCACCGACAGGCCCGCCGACTTGGCAAGCTGCACCGCCGACAGCGGCTCGTCGAGATGGTCGGCCATCAGCTCGACGATTCGGCGGAGCTTCTCCGACTTGCCGGTCAGGTCGCGCTCCGGGCCGACGCGCTGGCGGTCACCGGCCGAGCGGATGCGCTCATGCTGGAACTGGTTGGCGACGCCATTGGCGAGGCTCGAACCGAAATCACCGCGCACGATCTCCAGCATCAGGTCGATCGAGGTGGTGCCGCCTGCGCAAGTGTAGCGCTTGCGGTCGATCTCGAAGACGTTGCCGGTGCAGTTGATATCCGGGAAACGCTCGAGGAAACCGGCGCGGTTTTCCCAATGGATGGTGCAGCGATAGCCATCGAGCTGGCCTGCCTCGGCAAGCAGATAGGAGCCGACCGAAAGCGCGCCGAGCGCATTACCGCGCCGGCCCCAGCTGCGCAGCGCCGCCAGCACCTTGCTCTTGCCGGGAAATTCCGTCGTCAGCCCGACCGAGACGAACAGGATATCGACCGGCGGCAGATCGGCGACGGCGTAGTCGATCTTGAGCGGCAGGCCGTTGGACGCCATGACGGCATCGCCGTCGGCCGACACCGTCGTCCAGCCATAGAAATCGCGGCCGAGCAGCCGGTTCGCCGACCGGAACGTGTCGATTGCCGCTGCCAGCGAGAACATAGAGAACTTGTCGACCAGCAGAAACCCGAACTGCCGGCCGCCCTGAACGGGATCATTGGTGACCGGCCGTTCTAAGGGAACAGTGAGGTTCGGCAAGGACGCTGCTTTCTGGTCAGAAGGAAGGCCGTTTCAACCCGGCCGCGAGATAGGCGGAAGCTAGCGTGTTGGCCATCAGCATGGCAATGGTCATCGGTCCGACGCCGCCAGGCACCGGCGTGATGGCGCCGGCCGCCGTCGCTGCTTCGGCAAAGGCGACATCGCCGACGAGGCGGGTCTTGCCTTCACCCTTCTCAGATGCGGCGATGCGGTTGATGCCGACGTCGATGACGGTTGCGCCAGGCTTGACCCAGTCACCGCGGACCATTTCGGGCCGGCCGACGGCTGCAACCAGAATATCGGCGGTGCGGGCAAGCGCCGGCAGGTCCCTGGTGCGGCTGTGTGCGATGGTGACGGTGCAGTTGGCGGCAAGCAGAAGATTGGCCATCGGTTTGCCGACGATGTTCGAACGCCCGACGACGACCGCATTGAGGCCGGACAGGTCCTTGCCGCGCACCCGTTCGATCAGCAGCATCGAGCCGGCCGGCGTGCAAGGCACGAAGGCGGTCTCGAGCTCGCCGGTGCCGAGCTTGCCGACATTGATGAAGTGGAAGCCGTCGACATCCTTCTCCGGCGCTATGGTCTGGATGATCTTGCCGGCGTCGATATGGCCGGGAAGCGGAAGCTGCACCAGGATGCCGTTGATGGCCGGATCGGCATTGAGCTGGCCGATGATCTTCAAAAGGTCCGGCTCGGAGGTTTCGGCCGGCAGCGTGTGCTGAACCGAATGGAAGCCGCATTCCTTGGCGGTACGGGATTTGGATGCGACATAGACCTGGCTCGCCGGATCCTCGCCGACGATGACCACCGCGAGACCGGGCTGCTGCCCACCTTTTTCCGCTAGTTCGGCGGTCAGTGTCTTGACCCGCCGCACCACGTCTTCGGCGACGCTTTTTCCGTCAATCAACTCGGCCATGAACCACCCTCGACGCCTATTGCTAAGCCTGCCGCATCCATGCGGCGTGCTCCAGATATGTTTTTATGCAGGTCGTTGCCCAGAACCATGCGCGGGCGGGCGGACATGCAGCGCGGCATTTTCACGAAAATCGAGCCGGGCAATCCCGTCAATGCGCCGTCCCATGCCGTTAACTCGAAACCGGCATGTTTTATTCGACGCTCAGAAATAGCGGCGATGCGTGCGGTTTTCGGTGAGCTCGCGAACCGCCTCGCGGAATTCGCGCAGGCTGGCGCGGATTTCCTCGATCTGGCTTTGCTGATCGGCGGCTTCCGAGGCCTGAATTGCGTCCCTCGACCAGGCCTGAGTATGTGCCGAATGCGGCGGCGTGCGTTGCTGCGGATACGATGCCCGACCGGCATAGAGCGGCTGCGGGTAGAAGGCAGGCGACATGGCTGCGCTTGAGTTTGTCGCGGTGGAAGTTTCACCGGATGCCCTCTGCGCCGGCGCTCTGCCGGGCATGAGCCGGCTCAGCGCCGACAACACGGCACCGATCGGACCCGGACGTTTGGTGCGCGCGACCTCGACCGGCAGAGCGGGAGGCGGCGCTGCCGGGTATGCGGCGCGATCAGCGGAACCGGAATCGGGGCCGTCAAGGGAGCCTACGGGGTCGAAAAACCGATCGGCAGCTGTAGCCTCTTCCATCAGCATGGTGCCGGCCTTTGGCTCATCAGGATGGGGCTGGCCTATGCCGGCATCTGCCAACAGGATCGGGCTGGCACGCGCTTCGCGGCGCGAGCGGGCCAGACGATGGCGTGTGGCGGCATCCTCGCGCCATGACGGGGCTGTACGGTCCTCCAGGGAAACCAGCGCTGCTTCGTCTTCGTCGCGCGCTGCCTCGACGAACGACAGCAGGGACTGCTCGTTCCTCCAGTGTTCACGATTATTCCTATAAGCCATGGTTTCTGGAGCTTCCCCCTCGGGCTGGGACGTCGCGACCGCCACTGGTTAAGCGATGCTAAACACGCATAGAAAATAAAAGGTTAATGTGATCGCCGCGCGCCTGCGCGGCTACATGCGCATCCAACCGCACGGTCCGAGTTTCCGCCTGATCACAGTCCCAACGGGGCTTCCCCGCCCTGCCGCGAACGGCTATGGGAAGCCATCTCTATGGGAGGCTTTCGATGACGATCAGGCTTGTTCTCGCCGGTTGCGGCAATATGGGCTCCGCCATGCTTTCGGGCTGGCTGAAAGCCGGCAAGCTCGCTCCGGCTGCGGTGTTCGTGGTCGAGCCCAATGCCGAGTTGCGCAAGCGTGCCGAAGCACTGGGCTGCTCTGCTGCCGCGGACGCCGGCGCCATCCCGGCGGACGCCGTGCCGGCCCTCGTCGTGATAGCGGTCAAGCCGCAGGTGATCCGCGACGTCACCGCTGGCTATATCCGCTTCAACGATGGCCGAACCACTTTCCTCAGCATCGCCGCCGGGACGCCGGTCGCTACGTTCGAAGGCATTCTCGGCGATCGTGCGCCGATCCTGCGCTGCATGCCCAACACGCCCGCGGCGATCGGCAAGGGCATGATGGTGCTGTTTCCCAACAGGCTGGTTTCCGAAGACACCAAACGCCTTGTCGCCGACCTGCTTTCGGCAAACGGGCAAGTGGCCGATATCGGCGACGAGGGCCTGATGGACGCGGTGACGGCGGTCTCCGGGTCGGGGCCGGCCTATATCTTCCACTTCATCGAAGCGCTGACCGTGGCCGCCGAGAAGGCCGGCCTGCCTGGCAAGGTCGCGAAGCTCCTGGCCATGCAAACGGTCTACGGCGCCGCCTCGCTTGCCGCCGAAAGCGGCGAGGAGCCCGGCGTGCTTAGACAGCAGGTGACCAGCCCCAACGGCACCACGGCTGCCGCCCTTGCCGTGCTGATGGGCGAGGACCGTCTGACGCGCCTGCTCACTGAGGCGGTGGAAGCGGCGCGGCTGCGATCGATCGAACTGGGGAAGTAACAGCCGATTGCGGATTACGCGGGATCGGTATGCGAAAAGTCGTTGCCCTTGTAGAGCAGTGCGGAGCCATGACTTTTTGCGCAAGCATAAGAAAGGCAGTCGGCTAAGTTGAGCTGGGCGGGATGTCCGCGCCCCTTTCCGTAATCTGAAAATGCATGGATTGCGAGCTTGGCATCGCTGGCGTCGATAGGCACAATTTCGATTTCAGCCTCGCGAAGAAACGCCTCTATCGCATCTCCGGCGACAACCGGCGGCACGGCAAGCATCGTCGAAAGCCGCATCGCCGCTTCAAGCACCACCAACGCCGAAGTTATTCTTGCGGGCGCTGCCTCGATGCGGTTGCTCCACTCGCCGGCATCCTCTTCGCCTGAAAGAATCGCGACAACCACGGAGGTGTCGACGAACATCAGGAATGGCCCCACATCTCATCGATCTCATCCTTCGTCATAGCCCGACCATCTTGGCCTGCCTTGGCCTTGAAGTCGTTGGCAATGGCAGCAAGCCGCTCGGCCAAGGGAATGCGTCCGCTCTCCCGCTTCAACTCGGATTCAAGCGCTTCGATGACCGCTTCCGTCATAGAAATCTTGCGTTTGGCAGCAAGCTCTCGCGCCAGTTCGCGTGCGCGCGGATCCCTGATCTGAAGATTCATGTAATCGCCTCCGCCTTCATCGTCACTACAATATAGAGAATTCGTCATGACAACGCCAGTGCTCGGCCGGAGGCCATTGCGACGGCTCACCGGTCGAGAGCCTTACGCTCCATACAGCATCCCGTCCTGCAGCCGGCGCAAGGCGAACAGCCTGGTCGTCGGGTCGGGCGCGGCATTGTCGGCGGTGAGCAATTCGCCTTGCCGCACCTGTTTCAGCACCTTGCCGCCTTCGAGCAGGCCGACGGGCACGGCGCGATGGGCGCGGGCTTCTTCGACGGTCATGGTCCAGGAGCGGTAGCAGGTCTCGCCGATCGCATCGAACGTCTCGCCCGTCGCCAGATCGCGCTTGGCCACGGCGCAGACCTCGGCCACCGGCCGTGGCAGCGGCACCATGTCGGGCTTGCCATAAAGCGCGATGCGAGCGGCCGTCAGCGGCACTTCCAGCGAGGTCAGATGGTAGGGCCTGAAGAAGCTGTAATAGGGGCCGTGGCCGATATGCAGATCGTCCATGCGCTCGATGATGCGCGGATGCGTCGCCTCGACGATTACGAAGACGCCGGGCGCCACGCCCTTGCCGACGGTGTAGTCGACGACGCCGTTCTTCGACAGGATGCCGCCCTGCTCGCGCGGGATCAGCACCTTGACCAGCTCGTCGCGATCGGCCTTGGGGCCGTGCATGCCGGGAACGTCGGGCACCAGCCCGGTGGCGTTGGCAATGGCGCACATCTCAACCATGGTTTTCGAGCCGTCGACGAACTCGACCAGCATGCGCGGATTCATGTTGCGGCGTAGCGCTTCCTCGCGATAGTCGTCGGGAACGGCGTCGTGGTTGAGCGGGTTGTTCTTGCCCTTGCCGGCGGAGACGATGGTGTAGCCGAGCGCCGAGGCGAACTCGATCAGCTCCATGCAGCTCGACGGCTCGTCGCCGGCGCCGACCGAATAGACGACGCCGAGCCGGTCGGCCTGCTGCTTCAGATAACAGCCGATAGTGACGTCGGCCTCGACATTCATCATCACCAGATGCTTGCCGTGCTGCATCGCCATCAGGTCGAAATCGGCGGCGACGCCGGGCTTGCCGGTAGCATCGATGACGACATCGATAAGCGGATTGGTGACCAGCATTTCGTTCGAGGTGATGGCGATCTTGCCGCTTTCGATCGCCTGGCTGAGCTTCGACGGCGTATTGGCCTCCCGTGCCATCGCCTCGTCGCCATAGGCGATGCGGATGGCATCACGCGCCGTATGCGGGCGGCGCGTCGAGATCGCGCAAACCGAAATGCCCGGCATCAGCATGCCTTGCGTCACCAGGTCGGTTCCCATCTCGCCGGAACCGATGACGCCGATGCGCACCGGGCGGCCTTGTGCGGCGCGCTTGGCAAGATCGCGGGCAAGCCCGGTCAAGGCGACATTGGTCATACGAGAGCGTCCACTGCTTTACGTCTTTGTTTTGTGCATGTCGCTGTCCCAAAACCGCGGCACACTTGGGCAACATGCATCAGGATGCGGGAATAGCAGGGAACGGTAACGGTTTGCCAACGAAACCGGCCGCCGGCGGTGTTTTCTTGCGCTTGGCCCCAAAATTCGGATTGCTTTCTGTGAAGACAATGCACCCGGCCAAAGTGTTACCGACGGTCCTGTGGGCCCAACGTCCGCGTTCTCAGATATTAGAAAATGCCTCTCAGGGCACAACCGGCGAACGGGTGCAGCAGAACCGCTAAGCGCCGTTTGAATGGATCACAGCCAAGAAATGGACGGAAATTCTTAGTTATTCCTTTATGCATCCCGGCTTAAATGAGGAATGGACTGGCGTGCCCGTATCTTCAGGCGTTTTTTCTGCATGCGACGAACCGGCAAGAGTGGCAACGTTGCCACTATTTTTGCCCTGTCGTTGCCGATCGTCGTCGGCGGCGCGGGTCTCGGCGTTGAGACTTCGTACTGGTATTACAGCGGCCTGAAGCTACAAGCGGTGGCGGATGCGGCAGCCTATGCTGGCGCTTTGGAAAAGGTTTCAGGATCCGACAAACCAACGATAGTCTCCGCCGCGACATTGTCTGCGACAACGAATGGCTGGGACCCGTCGACAGGCACAATCGAAATCTTCACGCCCCCGTCCTCCGGCCCGAATGTGGCCCAAAAGGCTGTCGAGGTCATCGTTCATCAGACCCTCGATCGGTTTTTTACATCGATATTCACGCAAAATGCGGTCGGCGCACAGGCAAGAGCGGTGGCTCTTATCACCGACGCCTCAAAGGCCTGCGCTCTAGCTCTCAATCATTCCGCTCCGAAAGCGGCGCTCTTTTCCGGCAGTTCGAATCTCAAACTGAACGGCTGCGTCGTGATGTCGAATTCGATAGCCGCGGACGCCATCAAGCTTCAGGGATCGGCAAGCCTTCAGGTCGATTGCCTGGTATCGGCAGGCGGTGTTTCGTTGAGCAACCCCGTGACGACCGTGTGCGCCAGGCCGATAACCCAGGCGTTGCCCGCTGCCGATCCTTTTGCCGACTTGCCGGCGCCACCGGCCACGAACCCCTGTCGAAACAGCAATCAGTCGGTGTTGCAACCTGGAACATACTGCAGGGGGCTCAGCTTGAGCGGCAATGTAACGCTTTCGCCCGGGATATACGTCATTCAAGGCGGTGATTTCAAAGCGAACTCGAACGCGAATATTTCCGGCGACGGAGTCATCATTTATCTGGCCGGCAGCTCCGGCGTCAGCATGAACGGCACGGCCACCATCAAGCTCAGCGCACCAACGTCGGGCACCTATTCGGGGGTGCTGTTTTACGGCGACAAAGCCAACCTGACTGGATCGAACACGGTTAATGGCACCGCAGATTCGCTTTTGACCGGCGCTTTGTATTTTCCAACGCAAGACGTTAATTATCTCGGCAATTTCTCGGGCAAAGGCGGTTGCACTCAGGTCGTCGCCAGTACCGTGCAGTGGTCCGGCAACGCGAACGTCAATCAGGACTGCACGAGCCTTGGAATGCGAGACATTCCGGCGACGCAATCCATTAAGCTTGTCGAGTAATCTTCGTGACAGGGTCAGCAGTCCGGATGTTCCGCAGCGATTCGGGTGCTGCCGCGGTAGAGTTTGCGCTGATTGTGCCGATCCTTTGCCTGGTACTCCTTGGCATCATTGACGGCTGGTCTTTTGTGTCGAACGCGTTGTCGATGCGTGCAGGCGTCAAAACGGCGGCGAATCTCGTGATGCAAGGAGCAGCCGAGGATGCGACTATCCAAGCTGTCGCTCTTTCAGGCTGGGAAAACCATCCCGGCGACGCGCAGGTGACGCTGAGCCGGAAATATATGTGCGGGACCACCGTGGTCGATCCATCTGTCCTGTGCGACAGTTTGAAAGCTCCCGCGGTTTTCGTCGAAATCCAAGCGACAGCCACCTGGTCACCGCCCTTCAGTTTCGGCGCGTTTTCGCTCTCGCGCGAGCTCACTCACCAACAGGTGATCCGTGTTCGCTAAGGCGAGGGCCTTCATACGGGGAGCATCAGGCGGAGCTGCTTTGGAGTTCGCGCTGATCGCCCCTGTTCTGATAATGGTCTTGATCGGCGTCTTCGCATTCGGCTGGGCCTTGAATGCCATGTCCAGTGTTCGGTATACGCTGGAAACGTCCGCGCGTGCGCTGCAGATGAAGAACTCGCTGACGCAGGCCGAGATAGAAGCCATAGCCACGGCAAAATTGCTGACTTTGGGATTGAAAGACGTAGACGTAACAATAGCAATCGACGCCCCCAACGGCGGCTTTCGAATGGCACATCTCACGGCCAGGTATGCTTTCGTTATCGAGTTCCCGTACTTCGATCGGTATCCGATAAATTATGGGACGACTGTCGCAGTTCCATTGGTTGGATCATGAGCGCGTCCAATTTCCTTTAGGCAATAAGGGTGAGCGGCTCAACGAAAGCGGCTGCGTCGGTTTCTCGCGGGCTACCGCAATTCGGCCAGCAACACCTGCGCCTCCGCGAGGTTTTTTCAGAGCCGGCGGCCAGGTCGTCCACTACCCTCGCCCACTTCTATCTCGCCGCTACTTGTTTAATGACAATTATGCGAGGCCCACATGTGGAACTTGGCGACGGAGGGCTGGGTACTCCTCAGGCAAAGCATCCTCGGCTTCGTCAACGACAATGCGCTGAGCCATGGGGCGGCGATAGCGTTTTATGCCACGACTTCGCTTGCGCCGATCCTGCTCATCGTTGTCGCTATCGCCGGCATGGCCTTCGGGCACGAGGCGGCGCAACTCGCCCTTTCGGCACAGATCGCCGGCCTGATGGGGCCGCAAAGTGCCGAGCTGCTGCAGGCGACGATCGAGAACGCCTCGCAGAAGGAAGCGGGAACCCTTGCCAGCATTCTGGGGCTGGTCACGCTGTTCGTCGCCGCATCCGGCGTGTTCGGCGAAATGCAGTTGGCGCTGAACGAAATCTGGAAAGTCAAACCGAGCGGGGCAACGATCTCGCGGCTGGTTCGGGCACGCATTGCAAGCCTGGGCCTGGTCGCCGCGCTTGGTTTCCTGCTCCTGGTGTCGCTGGTCGTAAGCGCTGCAATTTCGGCGCTCGGAGAGGTCATCAACGCCTATCTGCCGTTCGGCACCATCATCCTCAGCGCCATCAACGGGATCGTCTCGTTTGTCCTGATCACGCTGCTGTTTGCCGCGATCTACAAGGTGCTGCCCGACCGCAGCCTGCAATGGCGCGATGTCGGCCTCGGCGCCGTGGTCACCGGGTTTCTGTTCACCATCGGCAAGTCGCTGATTGGCTGGTATATCGGAACCAGCGCCATCTCATCGTCATACGGCGCGGCCGGCGCCCTGCTCGTCGTGCTGTTATGGGTCTATTATTCGGCGGAGATATTTCTGCTGGGCGCAGAATTCACGCGAGCCTATTCGGTCCGACACGGCAGCCGGACCGATTTGAAGAACAAGGTGGAATTGCATGGCAAATGAGTTTACGCCGAAATTCCACCTCGCCGGCAAGGTGGTGCTGGTCACCGGCGCCTCGCGCGGCAGCGGCCGCGCCAGGACAACCGCGCTGGGTGAACCTGGTTGTCCGGCTTCCTCATTCATCGCCGGCGAGCCAACGGACCATGTTCGCCATCAGTCTTCCGTAGAACGGCCATGCGAGGAAATCCTGCGAGAGCCAATGCGGGCCGATATCGGTTGCCCATGCAATCGTGCGGCCGCGGCTGTAGCTGCCGACCGCAAGGAGCGGCCAGTCGGCGCCGCGGTGGTGGCAGGTCGCCAGAAGCCGGGACGAACCGTCGCGCCTGAATTCCAGCTTGTTCATGCCGAGAATCGGCGGCAAAGGCCCCTCCACCCCGGAAAAAATCGGATGTGACGACTGCAGGATGGAGGCCTGCAGGCCTTGCGGCACCTCCATGCCGTCGCAGTAGGGTAGGCAACGGACCGGCAGAATGTCCTCGACCGGGGTGTCGTGGAAACGCGCCGTCCCGAACATGCCCTGAAAGCCCATGTAACCGCCGGCCAGCATCAGCCCGCCGCCAGCTTCGACATAGGCCTTGAGCACATCGAGGCGGTTGACGCCGACACGCCCGGCGCGGGCATCCGGCGTGACCAGCAATGTCAGGGCGCCGACGTCGGAGATCACCACCGCCTGATATTGGGCGAGCCCATCGAGGTCATAGGGAAACTCCGCGCTGCAACGCTCGCCGCCGATCTGCGTGACGGCGATGCCTTCACTAGCAAGCGCGGCATTGAAGGCCGTCGCGCCATTTGTCGAGGCCGCACTTGTAAGCACGT
This sequence comes from Mesorhizobium sp. M0195, assembly GCF_040322115.1. NCBI lineage: Bacteria > Pseudomonadati > Pseudomonadota > Alphaproteobacteria > Hyphomicrobiales > Phyllobacteriaceae > Mesorhizobium > Mesorhizobium sp. M0195. Next base: position 69,351 of record NZ_JAMYSV010000003.1, read on the forward strand.
CGCTGCCGATGGCAACCGAGGTCGTCGCTGCAAAGGTTTCGCCTGCAAGCAATATCTTCATTGCCGCCCTGCACTGTTTTCATTCGAGATGGTTTAGGAAGGGCGCCGATGGACCCGGCGCCCCTCTGGAGCTTGAGCTCCATAGAATCAGAACTTGAACTCGGCCAGATTTTCGGGGGTCACGATCTTGGCCGGACCAAGGATCAGTTCGCCGCCGGCGCCAATCGTGTATTCGCCGAGCCTGCCTGCCGTGAACTTCTCACCCTCCTTGCCGGTGATCTTGCACTGCGCAAGCGCCTGGGCTGTCTGATAGGTAAGATAGCCAAGATCGGTGACGTTCCACCAGATATCCTGAGCCGCCCCGTCCTTGATGTATTTCGAGATCAGAGTGGCCGGCGCGAGGCCGGTCAGCTTGACCTTGCCGATCATGCCCGCTTCCTCGAGTGCACGCGCGGCCGCTGGAAGGCCAATGCCTGCCGGGACGATGATCACCTTGAGATCGGGAAACGCCTGGACCAGCGCCAATGCCTGCTGCTGGTTGATCTGTTCGCTTTCTTCACCATAGGCCACCTGCACCAGCTTCATCTTGGAGAACTTCGGCTCGGCCGCCATCTTCGCCTTCATGAAGTCGATCCAGGCATTCTGGTTGGTCGCCGTCGGCGTCGACGACAGGATCGCGAATTCGCCTTCACCGCCGCTGAGGGCGAATGCACTTTCCAGCATCATTTCTGCCAGACTGTCGCCCTTGACCTGATTGACAAACACCGCGCGGGCATCGACAGCCACATCGGAGTCGTACGAAATCACCCTGACGCCCTGCTGAACGGCGCGCTTCAGCGCCGGCGCGACGGCATTGGCGTCGTTGCCGGCAATTGCGATGACCCCGACCTTCTGCGACACGAGGCTGTTGATGAATTCGATCTGCGCCTCGGCAGTCGCCTGCGATGGGGCGACCTGGGTGGCGGTGCCGCCAATTTCCTTGGCTGCCTCCTGTGCGCCGCCAAAGGCCACCTTGAAGTAGGGGTCTGTGTCGAGCTTGGGCAGGAAACCGACCGTTACCGGTTCCTTGGCGCATTCCTGGCTGAACGCCAGCGAGGTTGGCGCGAGCAGAACCGCGGACGCGAGCAGGGCTAATCTAAACGCTTTCATTGTGACTCCTCCGTCAAAATTCGGGCTTGAAGGAAGGGGCCCGAGATCACCCCTTTGTCTCGCGCATTGCGCGGGATCTGCTGAGCAGCTCCTGTGTGGAGCGCCAGTAATTGCCGACCAGCAGCGAGCCGATCAGAAGCAGGCCGATGATCATGCCCTGCGCGTCGCCACCGATCTGGTTGAGCGCCAGCACGTTGCGGATGATGGCGATCAGGACCAGCGCCAGCATGACGCCGGTCAGGCGGCCCTTGCCGCCAAAGACGCTGACGCCGCCGAGCAGAACAATGGTGATGACGTCGAGCTCCATGCCGAGCGCATTGTTGGCGCGGGCGTTGGAGAGGCGCGCGGTATAGACGATGCCGGCTATGGCGGCGACGACGCCCGAGACAACGAACAACTTCAGGACCATCCGGCGCGTGTTTATGCCGGAATAGCGCGCCACTTCGGGACTGCCGCCGAGCGCGTAGATGCGCTTGCCGGTCGGCGTCTTCTGCAGCACGACCGCAAACACCGGCGCCAGCACCAGGAAGGGCACGATGGTCCACGGTATCTGGGTGCCCGGCAGGTTGTTGATGCCGAAATCCACGATTGCGGGGGGCAGCATGTTGACCGAGCCGGTTCCGAGCAGGATGTAGCCAATGCCGCGATAGAGCGCCATGGTGCCGAGCGTCACCACCAACGACTGCAGGCCCAGCCCTGAAACCAGATAGCCGTTGAAGGCGCCGAGCAGGCCGCCGAAGACAAGCGTCAGCGGGATTGCGGCGAGCGTCGGCACGCCGGCCTGGAGGAGCAGCCCAAAGATCACGGACGTCAGCGCCAGCACCGAGGCGATCGACAGGTCGATTTCGCGGGTGATGATGAGCAGCGTCATCGGCAGGATCAGCAATGCCTTTTCCGAGGCGCTCGCGGCCAGTTGCGAGAGATTGAAGCCGGAGACGAAATTCGGCACGAAGATCGCCGCGTAGAGGAAGATGGCCAGGCAAGAGGTCGCCAGCAGCAGATCCCAGAAGTCGATCGAACGGAGGAACTTTTTCACCGCGCCCTCGCCTGTCTTGCCTGCTCGGCGCGCCGTACGATGAAGGTGTCGATGCCGATGGCGACCAGGATCACCAGGCCGTAGACGCCCTGCAGCCACAGCGGATCGACGCGCACCAGCGTCAGCCCGTTTTTGATGACCAGCAGCGTGAGGGCTCCGAGGATGATGCCGAGCAGCGTGCCCGAACCACCACGGATGGCGACGCCGCCGACCACCGCTGACGCGATCACCGTGAGTTCGAAGCCGAGCGCAACGCGGGCGTCGATGGTCGCATAGCGCGATGCCCACAGCGCGCCGCACAGGCCGCCGAGCAGGCCGGCCATGCCAAAGGCCAGCAGAATGCGCCGGTCGACAGGGATGCCGATCAGACGCGCGCCGTCGGGATTGGAGCCGGCGGCGAACAATTCGCGCCCGAAGGCGGTGCGATAGAGCAGCACGTAGCCCAGGCACAGGATGACGATTGCGATGACGACGATCAGCGGCACGCCGGCGATCTTCAGGCCGGTCATGTCGAGCCAGGCTTGCGTGACTTCGTCGGCGCTGATCTGGTCGCCGGCTGCCCAGATCGAGTTGAAGCCGCGGAAGATAGACATCGAGGCCAGCGTGACGACGATCGCCGGGATCTTTCCCCTGGTGACGACGAGGCCGTTGATCAGGCCGGCGACGCCACCGACGGCGCATGCGGTCATCAGCCCGATGCCGATGTCGAGCCCTGGATAGGCCTGGACCATGCTGGCCGCCATGTAGGCCGACAGGCCAATCACCGCGGCGATCGAAAGGTCGATGTTGCGGGTAATCAGCACCAGCATCTGCGCGAGTGCTGCAACCACGAGCAGCGCGGCATCCATCGACACGGCGGTCAGGTTTGCCGCGCTCACCATGCGCGGGTTGATGATGGTGACCGGGATCGCGACCGCCAGCATCGCGGCGAGCAGGCCGAACTCCCGCCGCTTCAGTATGTCGAGCGCCCCTTTTCTCTTCTCCTCGCCAGCGGCCTGTGCCGCCGCATCGGCGCTTTCGCCGGCTTTCGTCGCTGCTTCCAGCACCTTTTCCTGGGTGGCTTCGCCCCTGGCAAATTCGGCCGTCCGATGGCCTTCGCGCAGGACGATAATGCGGTCGCACATGCCGATGAGTTCGGGCATTTCGGAGGAGATCAGGATGATGGCCATGCCCTGCGCGGCAAGGTCGGCGATCATCGCATGCACTTCCGCCTTGGTACCGACATCGATGCCTTGCGTCGGCTCGTCGAGGATGAGGACGCGCGGTTCGGTGCGCAGCCATTTGGCCAACACGACCTTCTGCTGGTTGCCGCCGGACAGTTCCTTCACCGGCTGCGCGTAGCCGGAAAAACGAAGCTTCATGCGTTTCAGCCAACCCGAAACCAGATCGATCGCGCGGTTCGTGCCGTAGAAGCCGGAGCGGGCTGCCTTGTCGAGGACGGGCAGCACCGCATTGTCGAGGATGGAAAAATCCATCACCAGGCTCTGGCCCATGCGGTCTTCCGAGACATAGGCGATGCGCGCATCCATGGCGTCGCGTGCCGAGGCGAGGCGCACAGCTTCGCCGTCGATCAGGATTTCGCCGGCATCGGGCTGGTCGATGCCGAACAGCACGCGCGCGATCTCGGTCCGACCGCTGCCGACCAGGCCGCCGAACCCGAGCACCTCGCCGGCATGGAGCTTGAGGTCGATATTGGAAAAGCCACCGGCGTGCGAAAGCCCCCTCGCCTCCAGCACCAGTGCGCCGGTGGCGTGGCTTCGTTGCGGATAGAGGTCGGTCACCTCGCGGCCGACCATCATGCCGATGGCGGCGGCGCGGCCAAGCTCGGCCTTCGGCTTGACGCCAATGAGACGTCCGTCGCGCAGCACCGCGATGCGGTCGGCGATGCGGAAGATCTCGTCCATGCGGTGGCCGACGAACATCATCGCCACGCCGTGCCGCCGCAGGTCGGCGACGACAGTGAACAGCCGCTCGACTTCGCGTTGCGACAGGGCGGCCGTCGGCTCGTCCATGATCAGCACCCGTGCGTCGAGCGACAGGGCACGGGCGATCTCGACCAGCTGCTGTTCGGAGGTGCGCAACGTTCCGAGCCGGGTTTCGGCCGGCACGTCGAGGCCGACTGTCGACAGCACCCTGCGGGCGCCCGTAAGCATGGCGGCGTTGTCGATGCCGCCGAAGCGGTCGCGCGGCATATGGCCGAGATAGATGTTCTCCGCCACCGAAAGATCAGGGAAAAGACCGGGGTGCTGGTGCATGACCGAGATGCCGGCAGCCTGGGCGTCGTGCGGTGAATGGAAGACCACAGGCTTGCCATCGACTTCGACATGGCCGCCGGTCGGGAGATACACGCCGGCCAGCAGCTTTACGCAGGTGCTCTTGCCGGCGCCGTTTTCGCCAAGCAGAGCCAGCACCTCGCCTGAGCGCAATTCGAAGGACGCGTCCTTGAGGGCAATCGTGCCGCCGAAGGCTTTTGTCGCCTGAACCAGGGCAACGGGGACAGCCGCGTCGTTCTTCACCATGGCGTCGGCTTCGCCTAATGCGCCCAAGTGCAGCACCTTTCCTCCCTGGTCCTGTTTTTTCAATTTGCTATATTAAATGGCTGAATGCCGCAACTGGAAAATTGACTTCCATGGCCGCGAAGGGCACTGTCGCGTCGCGCACGGGTGCGATTTGAGTGCTCTCTCCCACGGCAGTCCCAAAGCTGCCGACGACTGGAGTGACTCTGCGGGAATGAATGGGGAGGCGCCGGTTTTGTCCGGAAAAGGCAGCAATTCGGTCAAGGTGCGGCATTATAACGAGCGTTTCGTGCTTGATGCCATCCGCCGCCTGAAGGAGGCATCCAAGTCAGATCTGGCGCGCGCCGCAAATCTGACGCCGGCCGCGGTCGCCGCTATTGTCGACGGGCTGGAATCGTCAGGATTTGTAAAGCAAGTGGGAAAAAGGTTCGGACAACGCGGATCGCCGTCCACTCTCTACCGACTTGCACCGGAGCGCATCTACAGCGTCGGCATCAAGATCGGCCGGCGCGCGCTGGAAGCCGTGCTCGTCGACTTCGCCGGCGAGGTCCGCTCGCGCGAGTCGCACGAATATCGCTTTCCGGACCCCGACATGGTGCTAAAGGCCGGCAACATGTCGCTGGCCAATTTCGACAAGTTGATCGAGGGGCTTGACGATGCCAGCATCGTCGGCGTCGGCATCGCCTCGCCGTATTTCCTCGGCGGCTGGAGCGAGGAACTCGGCTTTCCCGACGACCTTGGCAGCCGCTGGGAAGCAATCGATCTGACGACGTTCTTCGCCACAAAGCCGAAGACCCCGGTCTTCGTGGAAAACGACGCGTCATCGGCTGCACTCGCAGAGCTCATCCAAGGGACCGGCGCACGGTTCCGCGACTTCATGCATATCTCGATCGACACCTTTGTCGGCGGCGGACTGGTGCAAGGCGGCAAGGTCCACACCGGGCCGCACGGCAACAGCGCCGCGCTCGGTCCTTTGCCGGTCTCGCCTTCAAGCCTCGATTCGGTGGCGGCCAAGCCGGCGCGCTACCAGAGCCTGCTGCATCGCGCTTCGATCTATGTGCTGGTCAATCATCTCAAATCGCGCGGCATCGAAATCAATCGCGTGCGCGAACTCGACCCCTTGCCGCCGGGGGCGCGCGAGCCGCTGTCCGAATGGATCGACGATTGCGCCAATGCGCTGATCGAGGCGATCATCGCCATCACCTCGGTCATCGACATCGAGGCGATCGTTCTCGACAGCATCCTGCCGCGGCCGATCCATCTCGAGCTGCTGGCAAAGGTGCAGACCCAGTTCAACAGGATCAGCGCCATCGGCATCGTGGCGCCGGAAATCGTATCGGGACAATTCGGCCCCGAGGCTTCGCCGATCGGCGCGGCGATGCTGCCGTTCTCGGCACTGTTGGCGCCCGACAGCGGCGTGCTGATGATCGGCAAGGACAGAACGATGCTGCTGGGCAGCCTGTCGAGACTTGCCAGCCAAAGCCAACCAGGAAGAAGCTCAGCGACTTCAACGGGATAGGGTGGCGCTGCAAGGAGCATCAAGCTCCAGGCATCATCAACATCACCTCGCAGTCCGGCACGGGCACGGCGGGCTTTTTGCGCCGGCACCGGAACTTTTAGCGGCCGCTAATCTTCATTCGTCACCGACATTGAAATGCCGATCGGTCCGCGCTCCGCTTCAGTGCGGGCCCAGGAAGCAAGGAGGAACATATGAACTGGGATCAAATCAAGGGAAAATGGACGCAGTTCAAAGGCAAGGCGAAAGAGCAGTGGGGTGACTTAACCGACGATGATCTTGATCGGATCGAGGGCAACCGGGACCAGCTCTTGGGGCGTATCCAGGAGCGATATGGCATCGCCAAGGAAGAGGCGGAGCGCCAGGTTGATGACTGGTCCAGAAGCATCAGCTGAGCCTTGGACGCAACGCCGTCTTCTGCCCCCACCGGGGTGAAACTCTGCCTCGCCCGCCGTGCCGACTGGTGCGGTGGGCTCTTTCGACAGCGAGGCCCCGCGAGGAACCTTTAGCCGTATCTAATGTTCTACTTGCGTGGCGGGCTTCGCCCCGGCGTGCGCCCCGCCCGGAGGCGAAGGAGTGCAATCATGAACAACATTATCTGGCTGGTCGGCGCGATAGTGATCGTAATAGCCATTTTGAGTTTTTTGGGTCTGCGATAGCATCTGAACCCTCTCTTCGAGCTGGCGACCGTCCCCGCGCGGCATGGCCTCAGCACGCCCAAGCTGGTCAGACTTAGGTCCCAAGCAAGACACTCTGGGGTTGGACCGAAGCCTCGGCTGAGGAACGTAGCCGGCTGGCTCACGTTGTGGTGAGCTTTGGCGCGACGAAGATGCGTCCGGGCGGAAGAGTTCAAAGCCAGGGAGGAGAGGCCCGACGCCGCTAACGAGCGTCGGGCCTGGGCGTAAATGCAAACAATCAGCAGACTGTTCAATTCCCATGCCCAGGCAGCACGTGCCGTTGCCGCGCTTCAGGCTACCGGGATTCGCCGCCGCCAGATCAGCGTCGTCGGATCTTACAACGACAATGATGAACCGATCAGCGTTGCTGGATATTACGACGATGAGATGAGCGCTGTCTGGCGGAGCGCCGTCGCCGGTGCCGCACTTGGCGCCACGGCTGGTCTGTTAGCGGGTTTCAGCGCTTTTGGAGCTCAAGACGTCGATCCTGCGGGGATGACCGGCATGGCTCTGGTCGGTGCGGCGTGGGGCGGCTTTGCCGGCGTGCTTCTCGGAACTTTCGCCAATTTCGCCCAGAAGCCGCGCAAGCCGAAGATCGCAGAAGGTGTCATACTGGTGATGGCCCGGGTCGATGAAAGGCAGGCCGGCGCCGCGCATACGGTGCTCCGGAGTTTCGCGGAGATGCCTTCCGGGCCGATGAAGAGGAGCGCTTCGCCAAATTCAAGCCGGCTCCGCGTCCGATCTGGTGCCCGATGAAGTTTGGTTCGCGAAACAGGAATTCAAACCGGAGGCGCCCGACGAAAGCTTGGCAAACCAACACTTTGGAAGCATGCGGGCTACTTACCGTCGTGTTGTCCTTTATTCTTACCGTTCTGTTGGCTGGTCTCATCCTTGGCTGAACCCATGCCCTTGCCACCGGCGACACTATGCCCGGCAATTGGCGAAGGTTGTGGCCAGTTCGAAGGATTAAACCATTCGTGCTAAGCGTTAATAGCTTGTAGCCATAGGAGAGGACGCCGACGTGGACAAACGGGCTGAAGGAGACAGGGAGAAATTGGCCCGAGGCGAGTTCGAGCTCAAAGCCGAACGATATGGTGTGAACGCCTTTCTTCTCGTTGTCGAGCTTGTAAATCTGCTGGAAAAGCGCGGATTGATCAGCAGCGACGACGTCGCGAAAATAGCCGAGGCCGCCGCACTTGCCGTCGCCGCATCCAGTCAACCTGACGTGAACAGCATCAATCTGTTGCAGACCATCGCTGCCGCACGCCGGCCCAAATAGGCTTATATCAATCCGCTAGCGATCGGCGCCAATCGATAAACGCTATGTTGAGCTGATCTCGGTCGAGCGTACGGAGCCTTTCCATGTGCAATGACTACGAGCAGCACGTCGCCTGGGCCGAATACTGCCGGATGATGGAATCGCTGGCGCTCAAAATCCCCAGCCATCAAACCGAACTGGATCTGCCGCAGGCGGATGACATCCACATCAACGACCCCGCGCCTGTAATGCGCGCCGCCGGCGACGCAATCGAACTGGCGTCGATGACGTTCGGCTTTCCCCCGGCCGGGCCAAAAGGCGGACCTGTATTCAACTTTCGCTCGGAGGGCCGGCAGTTCGGCAACAGCAAGCGCTGTCTCGTTCCGGCGTCGGCATTCTTCGAATTCACGGGAACGAAATATCCAAAAACCAAGCACAGGTTCACGCTGAATGGCCATTCGTTCATGGCGATTGCCGGGTTGTGGCGCGAGGGTATCGGCAACAAGCCGCCGACGTTCACGATGCTGACGAGCGAGCCGGGGCCGGACGTGGCGCCATATCACAACCGGCAAGTGGTTGTGCTGCGGCCATCGGACTGGGCGGCCTGGATCCACCTGACGAGGTCCGAGGCTGAACTCCTGCGCCCGTTGCCGGAAGGGTCGCTCAGAGTGGAGACAGCTCGGGCGGGTTCGGAGTAGGAACCATCGGAAAATTGCGCGCTGAGCTGCGGCCGCGCCGCATAGCCACGGCGCCGCGCCCCATGCTCAGAACGAATGCCCGCGCGATATAAGCGCTTCAGCCCGGCTTGACGTAGCCGGCGGTGACCTCGTCCTTGTGAGCGGCGAAAGCTTCCAGGACTTCGGTTTTCTCAGGCTTCGGAATTTTGAAATGATCCAAGGTCCGCCCGAGTTCCGCTGCGACCTCATCGAATTCCGCGGGGGAAATCCGCAGGTCGCGATGCGCCTCCTCGAGGCCGAGCGGCGTCGTGCCGGGCTTGGTGGCGACGAACTTGAAGGGCCCGCCAGAAACGTCGCAGACCCACAGCGTCCGCATGAACTTGAGGCCGGGCAACCTTTCAAGGTTCTTGGTGTGCCATTTGCGCAATTGTGGGTTCTTGGACTTCTTGCCGACAATCGGGTTCATCACGACGGCGTCGCTGAAATGATCGATCACCGCTGCGATGGCGAACACACCACCCAGGCGCTCATATAGAGTCTTCCCCGATGTGGCTTTCTTAGCCTGGGCGAGTGCGTTGTCGGCAGGCAATACCGACGTCGATGCGGCGGCCAGCGCCAGCCCGGCGACAACACTACGTCTTGTCAAAGAGGTCGAAATTTTCATCCCTGGTTCCCTTCGAGGTTAGGCCAGAGCAAGCCGCAGCCTGTCTGGCGGGCTTCATGAAGTGACATTCGGACACGTTGCCGTATTTTTAGCATCGTCTAATGAACTAACGCGCCCTTCGCCCGAATTATTCCGATGGACGGCATTGCCGTGGTCACATGCGTGAAGGTCGCGCGGATGAGGAAGGCTTAAGCACGCGTCGCCGCGCGCGGCAGCGGTCGCGAAGCCACTTCGGCCGCATCGGCGGCCCGATCGATGTTGTTGCGGGCACCGTAGTGTTCCTGGCCTTGCTGGCGGCGGTCGCCCGCGGCCAATAGCCTGTGCTTTTCGAAGATCGCTAGCTTCTGCGGATAGGTTATCCGCACCTTTGCGTTGCACCCATCGCATTTGAAGTGCGCGATTGTTCTTAGTGCAGAGCCCTTTCTTACCGCCGGATGCAAGCAATCCGGACATTCGAATGTGAGCGCGACATCTGATAAGTCTTCGGCTAAGCCCATTTCCATCCCCTTCGCAAGCTCGGTGGCTACACCCTGGCGATTCTCAATGAGCAATTCAGATGCCAAACGGCTGTGCCAAAGCCGGACTAGACCAATTCGCCGCAGAACGTTGCCAAGCTAGTGCGCCTTCTCTGTGCCTTTTGAGCCACGAAGAGACCTAACTTCCTCCAGCAATTCGCGCTCATTGGTAGTCACGTTTCGGAAGATTGCGACAATCATCACCGCCAAGGCTTCGGCAGCCAGGCTTAGAGGGTCAATGTGCTCATCTGCGCAAACCTGATCAAACACGCGTTCACAAATAGCCAAATCGTGAGGGCTGAGGCGAGTGCTATTGAAACGCCGGCGCGACATTTGCGAGCCTTCGACGCCCGCCGCCCTGTTGCAAAAGAAGCGGGCCCTGGCAAGAAACGCGAGTCGTTGAGTGGTTGTTCCCGGCTGCAAGCTTTGCTAAGCCGCCTGCAGCAGGGGCAGACCAGAAGCCTTTCCCCGCACGCATCATGGCGCATGCGAGCGGAGCTGTGCGCCGACCTTGGCATTTTCCTAGCATGGCGAGATGCTTGGCACCTAAGGGATTTTCGAGCGACCGCTTGAACGGCTCTGGCTGCCATGCGCGAGCCGATTTTGGACGGCTGGACCGTTGGACTCACGTCAGACACCCGCAAGACTACTTCGAACCCTAAACGGGGCCGTCGGCTACCGTTTTGCTTCGAGATCAGCCTGGCCGATTTTTGGATCCCCCCAAAATCGCTCGAACCTTTCTTAAGTAACGTTCAATCAGCGACAATCCGTCAACTGTTGGACTATTTTCAGAGCTTCGTCGGGCAGACCGCAGGATCCGTCTAAGAACGTGCTTTGCCGGAGGCGGAACTCACTTCTCGAATTAACTTCCTGATTATTGCCGATTGAAAGGAAGCGGCACTGTCGGCGGGAATGACGAACGAGCCGGGTCCTCCGATCACGTGCCTCGAATAATATTCCGTCGTCGTCTCACCATTTTCAACGTCGGCGCCTATCGGAAGACCATTGATCACGATGGCTTTCCGAAGTGCTCTCTGACGGCTGTCATCGACAGACGTTCCGTCGTTGTTCGCTCCGTCACCTGAAATGTCGATGATCCTGCGCAAGGTTGGGACAGGCAGTTTGTCAAAGGCGTCCACGGAGGCGTCGATGGCGTATGAGATCGACGTATTCGATCCGTGCGGACCAGAACGCAGCCTTCCAGACTTCTTCCGGAGTGCCTTAGCGATGACGGCCGCATCCTTTGCGTCAGAAAGAATGGTCCAGCTCACCCTGGTTTCCGAGGAGCCGCGGCTCGACCATTCGACAAAGGTGACGGCGATCTTGCCGTGCATACCCTCTTTGATCACCTTAAGCACGGTCGCTGATTCCAAAGCAGCCGCATAGCTCTCGCGTTGTAGGTTTGCCTCTATCTGGTTGATAGAGCCGGACATGTCGGCCGCGAGAACGATTGCGACATCGACTTCGTTGATCGGATTCTCAAGGGCAACCTTCTCGCGAATTCCACGAGGAGAAAGACCGATCGTGTGAGGATTTGCGTGAATATACTGGACAGAGACCAGCACAATTTTCAGCAATCCTGCGATCAGTGCGCTAAAGGATAGGACTTGCATCTCCCATCTATCCTCATGAGCTTATTAAACTGTTGGGGGGGCGGTTGATCGCTGACTTCTATTAATTCTGAAGGGAACTCAAGTAGTTTAGATAAAGGGGCTTACTCTCCTAACATTAGCTTTCTCTATATTAGCTATGACTATTTCAAAAGTCAACAAAATGGAGGGAGAGACACGGGGTAGTCAGCATGCCGGAGCGGAACGCAAGAACGGCTGCATAGGAGGACGCCAGCATCTTTTTATTAGCTAGTGCTAATTATCAGGCATATGGTCACTTCAACATGTGGCCGAAGCGGCAACCGGAAAAGGGAATGGCGCGGCGCCGAGCCACTGCCGCGGTCGTCCTTGCGGCCTTTTCGTCGTTAGGGTTTTTGGTTCCCTCGAGGGCGCATGATGCCCCGTCAGGGTGGAGCTATCCGCTGGCCTGCTGTCACGGCGACGCGGAACACGGTGAGTGTCAGCGAATCCCAGCGCGGGCGGTTCATGTTCGTCCCAGTGGCTGGGTTGTCATCTTGAGGCCTGGGGATCATCGGAAGATCACGCGGCAGCAGCGATACTTCATTCCGTATGGTGATGAGATTCCGTCGCAGGATGGCAATTATCATATTTGCCTTCATCCGACCGAAGAGCATGAGAACTGTTTTCTTGCACCGCCCGACGCCATGTGACCCGGGAGCCGCGCTGCGTCCGAAAAATTGCGAGATGCGGGAACGGCGCTGCAAGCCTGGCCCAGGAGCATGCTGGGCCGGGCCCTAAAGGCCGCAAAGACACGGCGAGTCAAAGGGCGATGAAATTCAGGCGCAACACAAATCCTCAGTGACCGAGAATCTGGTGCTGCGAGAGAGGATTGAACTCTCGACCTCTCCCTTACCAAGGGAGTGCTCTACCACTGAGCTACCGCAGCCGCCGATGGCGGGGCTTCTGCCATATCGAACCGGCAAGCGCAAGGCCAAGACAAGGGGCACAAACGGGGCCGGGTTGAAAGGCCGCACCAGGCGATCGTTGCGGACATGGCCGTGCCACAATGTTGGCTATCCCTTGATCCGCACCGGCGGGTCGCCGGCCGGGGACGGGACGATGAACGACAAGACAATTTCTCCCGACAAGGATGGTCTACCAAAAAAGGCTGGCCGGAAGGACCGGCTGGCCGAGCAGTTGCGTGCCAATCTGCAGAAGCGCAAGGCGCAATCGCGCTCACGGCGAACCGGCGGGGCCGACCAGCGGCCGGACGGGCTGCAGGCGGCAAAGCAGAAGGATTAACGCGAATCGGCTATGTTGGTCGCCGGTATTTTGGCCAAGGTATCGTGGGCCAACGCGGGGAAATAGCCTGTTTCTTGAACCAAGCCGGCCAATGGTCTAGATGGGCCGCAACTGACTCAACCGATTTAAACCGGCTTTTCGGCCGAGGGGACGCTCTTCATGGATCGCATCAGAATTGTCGGCGGCAACAAGCTTGCCGGAAGCATCCCGATCTCGGGCGCGAAAAACGCCGCGCTGCCGCTGATGATCGCCGCGCTTTTGACTGACGACACGCTGACGCTGGAAAACGTGCCGCATCTGGCCGACGTCGAGCAGCTGATCCGCATCCTCGGCAATCACGGCGTCGACTATTCGGTCAATGGCCGCCGCGAAAAGCAGCATGAGGGCTATTCGCGCACCATCAATTTCTCCGCCCGCAACATCGTCGACACGACGGCGCCTTACGAGCTGGTGTCGAAGATGCGGGCGTCGTTCTGGGTGATCGGCCCTCTGCTGGCCCGCATGGGCGAGGCCAAGGTGTCGCTGCCCGGCGGCTGCGCCATCGGCACGCGGCCGGTCGACCTCTTCCTGGAAGGCCTGCAGGCGCTGGGCGCCGATATCGACGTCGACACCGGCTATGTCATCGCCAAGACCAGGAACGGCCGGCTGGTCGGCAACCGCTACGTGTTCCCGAAAGTCTCGGTCGGCGCCACCCATGTGCTGATGATGGCGGCCTCGCTGGCCAAGGGCGAGACGGTGCTCGAAAACGCAGCCCGCGAGCCCGAGATCGTCAACCTTGCCGACTGCCTCAACGCCATGGGTGCGAAGATCTCCGGCGCTGGCACCGCGACCATCACCATCGACGGCGTCGAGGCGCTGTCGGGCGCCCGCGTCAGGGTGATCCCCGACCGTATCGAGACCGGCACCTATGCGATGGCGGTGGCGATGACCGGCGGCGACGTCGTGCTGGAAGGCGCGCGGCCCGACTTGTTGCAGACGGCGCTGGACATCATTTCGCAGACCGGTGCTGAGATCACGCAGACCAATTCCGGCATCCGCGTCAGGCGCAACGGCGCCGGCATTTCGCCGGTCGACGTGACGACGGCGCCGTTCCCGGCGTTCCCGACCGATCTGCAGGCGCAGTTCATGGGCCTGATGACGATGGCCAAGGGTAAGTCGCGCATCACCGAGACGATCTTCGAAAACCGCTTCATGCACGTCCAGGAGCTCGCCCGGCTCGGCGCCCACATCACGCTGTCCGGCCAGACGGCGATCGTCGACGGCGTGGCGAAGCTGAAGGGCGCGCCTGTCATGGCAACCGACCTTCGCGCCTCGGTGTCGCTGGTCATCGCCGGCCTTGCGGCAGAAGGCGAGACCACGGTCAACCGCGTCTATCATCTCGACCGCGGCTTCGAGCGGCTGGAAGAAAAGCTGTCCGGCTGCGGCGCGGAGATCGAGCGCATTTCGGGCTAGAGCCTTTCCGCAGGGCTTGTGGCGCGGTTGCACGGACCGGAAAGACCGCCTAACAGAAGGCTGAATAGTCCAACCTTCAGGTGTGAAATCCGCATGGCCCTCAAGCTTGTCGCGCTCGACGATCAGGATCTGAGCATCATCTCGGCGCATGTCCAGGATGCCGTCATGAAGGTCAGCGATCTTGAATACCTGCCTTCGGTAAAGCGCTTCGTGCTGACCATGAATCGCTTCGTCTGGGAGGCCAAATCCGGCTTCTTTCGCCACCACAACGAGCGGCGGCAGGCTGTGCTGCATTTCGACCGGGTGCTCGGCGCCAAGACCAGCGGCATTGCCCGCGACAAGCCCGACGAAGTGCTGTCGCTGCTGGCGATCAGCTTTCTCGCGCTCGACAAGCCGGCCGGCATCGTCGAGCTGATCTTTTCGGGCGGCGGCGCGATCATGCTCGATGTCGAATGCATCGAGGCGCGGCTTGCCGATGTCGGCGGCGCCTGGGAAGCGACGTCGCGCCCGGCCCACAGGGTTTGAGCCGATGGCCATCACGCTTCGCCAGTCCGACGCCGATTTCGAGCAGCGCTTTGCCGCGTTCCTGCTGACCAAGCGGGAAGTCTCGGCCGATGTCGACGCCGTCGTGCGCGAGATCATCGCCAAGGTGCGCGCCGAGGGCGACGCCGCGCTGGTCGCGTACACGCAGAAATTCGGCGGCGGCGACCTGGCCGAGCTCGGCATCGCCGTCTCCAGGGACGACATTGCCCAGGCTTACGATGCAGCCGATCCGCAAACGGTCGAGGCGCTGAAATTCGCCCGCGAGCGCATCCGCGCCCATCACCAGCGCCAGCTGCCGCAGGACGACCGCTACACCGATGCCGCCGGCGTCGAGCTCGGCTCGCGCTGGACGGCGATCGAGGCCGTGGGGCTCTATGTGCCGGGCGGCACGGCGAGCTATCCGAGCTCGGTGCTGATGAACGCGGTGCCGGCCAAGGTCGCCGGCGTCGAGCGCATCGCCATGGTGGTGCCGGCCTCTGGCGGCGACGTGCCGCCGCTGGTGCTGGTGGCGGCCGACCTTGCCGGCGTCTCCGAAATCTACCGCGTCGGTGGCGCCCAGGCGATCGCCGCCCTTGCCTTTGGCACCGAAACGATAAAACCTGTCGCCAAGATCGTCGGCCCCGGCAATGCCTATGTCGCGGCGGCCAAGCGCCAGGTGTTCGGAACGGTCGGCATCGACATGATCGCCGGGCCCTCGGAAGTGCTGGTTGTGGCGGACGGCAGCAACGATCCGGACTGGATCGCCGCCGACCTGCTCGCCCAGGCCGAGCACGACGTATCGTCGCAGTCGATCCTGATCACCGATGATTCTGCCTTTGGCGAGGCGGTCGAACAGGCGGTGGAGCGGCAGTTGCAGAACCTGCCGCGCGGAGAAACGGCGGCGGCGAGCTGGCGCGATTTCGGCGCCGTGATCCTGGTGCCGACGATCGAGGCGGCACTGCCGCTGGTCGACCGCATCGCCGCCGAACATGTCGAGCTTGCCATCGACGATCCCGAGGCATTCCTGGCGCGGATGCGCAATGCCGGCGCGGTGTTTCTCGGCCGCCATACGCCGGAAGCCATCGGCGACTATGTCGCCGGCTCCAACCACGTGCTGCCGACAGCGCGCTCAGCGCGCTTCTCGTCCGGACTTTCGGTGCTCGATTTCGTCAAGCGCACTTCGGTCCTGAAGCTCGGGCCGGAGCAGTTGCGGGCGCTGGCGCCGGCGGCGATTACGCTCGCCAAGGCGGAAGGCCTCGATGCGCATGGACGCTCCGTCGGCATCCGGCTGAACATGTAGACATGTCCGACTACGACCAAACCCGCGCCAGGCTGATCGATGTCGAGCTCGACGAGACGATCGGCCGCTCGACGCCCGATGTCGAGCATGAGCGGGCGGTGGCGATCTTCGACCTGATCGAGGAGAACCGTTTTCAACCGGTCAATGACGATGGCGCCGGGCCGTACCGACTAAAACTGTCGCTGGCCCAATCCCGGCTGGTTTTCGCCGTGACGCGCGAGGACGGCGCAGCCGTGGTCACCCACATCCTGTCGCTGACGCCGCTCAGGCGCATCGTCAAGGATTACTACATGATCTGCGAAAGCTATTATGATGCCATCCGAACCGCGACGCCCAGCCATATCGAGGCGATCGACATGGGTCGGCGCGGCCTGCACAATGAAGGCTCGCAAACGCTGATGGACCGGCTTGCCGGCAAGATCGAGATTGACTTCGACACGGCGCGCCGGCTGTTCACGCTGGTTTGCGTGCTGCACTGGCGAGGCTGAACTGGCCGCCCCGCTGCCCCGCCCGATCCTGCCCCGCTCGATCCTGTTTGTCTGCGGCATGAACGCAGTGCGCTCGCCGATGGCCGAATTGCTGGCACGCAAGGTGCTCCCGCCCACCACCTTCGTTGCCTCGGCCGGGGTGCGCGGCGGGGAACGCGATCCGTTCGTCGATGCCGTGCTGGCCGAAGAGGGCCTTTCACTGGGCGAACGGCACCCGAGAACGATGGACGACCTGGAGGACGATTATTTCGACCTGATCGTGACGCTGGCGCCGGAAGCCCACCACACCGCGCTCGAGCTCACCCGTTCGCTGGCCGTCGAGGTCGAATATTGGCCGATGCCCGACCCGACCGGCGTCAGCGGCACGCGCGAGCAGATCATGGCTGCCTATCGCGACGTGCGCGAGCGGCTGAAGGCGCGGATCGGCCGCCGTTTTCTCGGCAACGGGGCTGAAAACGCCGCGGATTAAGCATGTTCACAAGCGGACGTTTATCATATAGGTTCCGCGCAACTTTCCGGCCGGGGCGCTGGAAGTACCCATCCAAGCAAAGGTATCGAATGCCGAAGGAAGAAGTCCTCGAGTTTCCGGGTGTCGTGACGGAACTGCTGCCCAACGCGATGTTCAGGGTCAAGCTCGAAAACGAACATGAAATCATCGCCCATACGGCCGGCCGCATGCGCAAGAACCGCATCCGCGTTCTGACCGGCGACAAGGTCCTGGTCGAGATGACGCCCTACGACCTGACCAAGGGCCGCATCACCTACCGCTTCAAGTAAGTTCAAGGACCCGGCCGGGATCGCGATGGGCATTTTGCAGAAGCTCGTGCTTGCCTCGGGTTCGCCACGCCGGATAGAGCTGCTGCAGCAGGCCGGCATCGAGCCGGACCGTGTGTTGCCGGCTGATGTCGACGAGACGCCGCTGCGTGCCGAGCATCCGCGCTCGCTGGCCAAGCGGTTGGCGACGCAGAAGGCCGAGAAGGCGCTGGCCTCGCTGAAGACCGAGACCGACTACGTGCCGACATTCGTGCTGGCCGCCGACACCGTGGTCGCCGTCGGGCGGCGCATCCTGCCCAAGGCCGAGACGTTCGACGACGCCGCCAACTGCCTCGGGCTTTTGTCCGGCCGTTCGCACCGCGTCTATTCCGGCATCTGCCTGATCACGCCGGGCGGCAAGCAGCGCTTGCGGCTGGTCGAGACCAGGGTGCGTTTCAAGCGGCTGCCGCGCGAGGAGATCGAGGCCTACATCGCATCCGGAGAATGGCGCGGCAAGGCCGGCGGCTATGGCGTCCAGGGGCTTGCCGGCGCCTTCGTCGTCAAGCTTGTCGGCTCCTACACCAACGTCGTCGGCCTGCCTCTCTACGAGACGGTGGCGCTGCTCAGCGGCGAAGGCTTCAAGGTGCACGCCAACTGGCTGTCGGGTGCACGGATATGAGCTCGGACGACAAGGTCACGCCGCTGCGTCCCAAGCGGCCCTGCCCGGAATGCGGCAAACCATCGGCGCGCGAAACCTATCCGTTCTGCTCGACGCGCTGCAAGGACATCGACCTCAACCGCTGGCTGAAGGGGGTCTACGTCATCCCGGGCCGCGACGACGAGGATGAGAACGACGACCAGAAATAGCACCGTCCACCTGCGGTTTTCCACAGGCTTGGGACGGTTTCGCAGCCGCGATCGTGACCGATGATCGGCCTTGCGGACTGCCTGTCGCTTCTGACTGAAATCAATGTCCGGAACCTGTTCCATCCGGGTAGTGTCGGACGGAACAGGTTTTGGCGTTTTGTCTGAGCATGATCTTTTCCGAAAACCGGATTCCACTTTTCGGGATCATGCTTTTTGTCTGAGCATAATCTTTTTCCGAAAACCGGATTCCACTTTTCGGGATCATGCTCTAAGCGCTGGACAGGCCGAATTCCCGTGCTATAACCCACGCGCTTTCAAGGGGTGCCGACGGCGCTTTCATGAACCCGGTGTGCAGATTGCCGCCTACCGGAGCAGGCCCAGATAGCTCAGTTGGTAGAGCAGCGGACTGAAAATCCGCGTGTCGGTGGTTCGAATCCGCCTCTGGGCACCATCCTACCGCTTTGTTTCCATTGTCGTTTTCGGCTCCACTCATGCTGTCGATGTCCATCGGTTTGACGTTTTCTTTAGGCGGGTTTGACAGTTTTTGTTCGCCGCCTGTTCACTTCGGCGTCAAAATTGGTGACAACAGCGCTCATTTTCTGGCTCTTGTTGGCGCGCTTGGAATAGTGCCTCGCCATCTCGATTGTCTTCTGCCCGAGCATGTCGGCAATCGTCCGCTCGTCGTATCCCATTTCGGCAAGGATGGTCGCTACGGTGTGGCGGAGGCCTTTCAGCGTCAGCCCCAGCTGCACGGCGCCCGAGCGCTCGAGCTGCTGCCGAATCGGGCGCCAGGACGCGCGAAAGCCTGATGGCGTCCAGGGCTTGCCGTAGCTGTTGGCGCAGAGCGTGATGGCGGCATGCTTCGGCGCCACCGCCAGCTCGGCCACGACGGGCGCCGGCAGGGGAAACCACATCGGAACGCCTGTCTTGCCTCGCCTCGCGTCGATCATGCCCTCGGAAACGGCCGTAGGCGGGATTTTAAGCGCGTCCTGCGGATCGAGGCCGCAATACATCATCAGAGCGATCGGCACGCGCATATGCGCCGGCAGCGCGGCGGCGACGGCATCGCGCTCGCTATCAGACCATGGCCGATTCGCATCAGCCAATCCGCGCGGCCGACGGATGCCCTTAATCTTCATCGCCGGGTTGATTTTCAAATAGCCGCGCTCCACGCCCCACGCGAATGTCAGGGCGAGAACGGTCTTGACGTAGTTGCCAAATCGCCGGCCGTGCTTTGCTGCCGCCTTATCGCGGATCTTGACGACCAGCGGCGGCGTGAAGCGCTCCAGCATCGTGCCGGCTATCGGCTGTAGATAATCAAAGCAGCGCTGGTAATCGGCGCGCGTGCGCGCGGCCAGGTCGGTGAAAAACACACTGGCGCGATAGCGGGCGATGAGCTGGCCGAGTGTGCCGGGCTTCGGATCATCCGCCTTGTCGTTGAGCGCCACGATGCGCCCACACTCGGCAAGGAAGGTCAGGCCGCCGAGGGGAAACTTTGCAAGGTCGATCATGGTTCCGGTCTTGCGGTGCCGACAGCGCCACTTGTAGGGCGGCTTCCGGTCCTGCCAGATGGCGAAGCCCTTGGCGCGCACAATGGCCATCAGTCGAGCTTGCCGAGAATGTCGTCATCGGCGGCGACGTCGCCGCCTTTCAGTCCGTCGAGCCATGCATCGCAGTCGTGCATATCGTAGAGCTTGGCACCGCCCGGCATCACGATGGGCGGCACGGCAGCCGCAATGCGCTTGGCGGGAATACCGCAATATGCCGCCGCCTCGCGCTCTGAAAGCATACGGCGCGGTGCAACGCGCAGATTAAGTGTTGCGATTGTCATGTTCATCGCCTCGAGCGTCGAGCGCCTTCTGCAGCATGAAATTGATCTGACCGTTCATTGTCCGCATGTTGTCGCGCGCAACTTCCGCGATGCGGTTTCGCATCCCGTCGGGCATGCGAACAACGAACTTCTCCAGCAAATCCGAGGGCTGCTTCTGCTGTGCCACGGCTGGGGCCTCCTTTGGGCAAATCATTCCGAGCCGCAACTATCATGGCGGAGCGCTATCATTGTCAACGATCGGGCAATGTTTTTTTACTAGCGGACCGCCACTAGACCAAATAGGCTTGGCAAATGGCAGCGAAAATCTCCCCTTCCGATCTCGTCGACAAATTCGTGTTGCGCATGCCCGACGGCATGCGGGAGCGCATTGCGATCGAGGCTCACCGAAACGGGCGATCAATGAATGCCGAGATCATAGAGGTTTTGGACCGCGAGTTTCCTGTGGCGCCTTCGCTCGAAGAGATTTTCGAACAGGTCGATTTCCTGATCAACATGTACAAAAAAGATGCCGACGATCTGATCCGGCGCGACATGCTGTCGATGCTCTCAGTCATCAAGATAAAGTTCGACGAGCTGCGCAAGAACAGGTCTGAGAAAAAAGAATAAGACGAGGGGATTTCCCCGCTCCCCTTCTTGTGTTCAACGGCTCAACCGCACAACTATCGCGAAACGGGCGACCGAAAGGGCCGCCCGGGAATAATCAAGACTTATCGCGCGACGTGTGCTCACGCTGAGCTATCACAAGGCAGTCGTCGTCATCGCCTCTATGTCCGCGACGAGGCTTTTGAGGATCGTTATCTCGCTTTCCTCGTCATCGGTGTTCCACCGCTTTCTAACCCTCACCTTGACAAGCAGACCCGCCAAACTCCTTGCTCGAGCCTCCATGACGCGATCGAACGCGCGAGCAGTCGCCGCGGCCTTTTTGGCTTCTTTCTCTTCCGCCTTGCGAACAAGTGACATGAGACGATCAAGCTCCTCCTCAAGTTCCGCTGTTGTGGCGGTAGCCTGTTTCCGTCGATCGTCCGCGGCGTTGAACTTTGCCTCGAGCCGCAAAAGCTTTGCGTCGGTTCTGCCCATCACGCCGCCTCCCCTGCGAGGCGCCTGATATCAGGGGCGATCGACAACAATGCATAGTTTTCGTCGGCGGAGTTGCAACCCATCCTGTCGGCCGCCCGAAGCTTGACCAGGATCCCTTCCAACGTGTGGGCAGGCGTTGCCAAGATGCGATCGCCGACCTGGTAAAACTCGGCGGAGCGCGCGCTGTAGGCGGCCTCTGCGGCATCAACGCCGGCCTGGCGATTTATCTCAGCCACTTTGTCGACGAAGGCATCCTGCAAAGCCCTGTGCGCGGCCCGCTGCTCTTCACGCGCCCTGTGAAAATCCCGCAAAGGCGCCGGCTGTTTCTCCGGAAACGCAAGGTCGCGCACAAGCATGCCGCCCGTCATCTCATGAAGGTCGTCCGGCATGCGCCGTTCCTCCCATGCCGCAGGCTGCGGCGGATAGAGCTTATCGGCCTTCCTGCCGATTCGGCAGCAGGCCTTGTTAGCCAGATTCATTTGACCCTGGGCCTCTGCCATTTCTTGATCAAGCCAGAACAGATCGGCGTCAGGATGCTCGGCGGCAGGCGCGGCCGGAATAGCCGCTACCAAGGCAGCGGCGGCGGCTGACGATGCAGCCAGGCTATGGAGGACCTGGCGGCGGTTGATTGACGGCAAGCCTTCGGCGGCTGCCGCAACGAGTGCGTTCGGCATTGCATTTGCTCCTAGGTTCGCATTGTGCGATAACCCATTTCATGTAATGTTACCGGTTTAAAGTCAACCTATTTTATGTAAGGTTTCCCAAAACATGTCACTTACTCCGGCGCAATGCCGCGCGGCGAGAGGTCTAGTAGACTGGTCGCAAGCGCAGCTCGCGGATGCCGCGAAGGTCGCAACTAAAACCCTTGCGGATTTCGAACGCGGGAAACGCACCCCCTACGATCGCACGTTGGAGGATGTCAGAGCAGCCCTCGAGGTGGCCGGGGTGATCTTCGTCGACGAGAACGGCGAAGGGCCGGGCGTTCGGCTGAAAAAGACGGGAAACAGATGATGAGCGAAAGGCTGTCTGGAAATATCGAGGCCGTCCTTCAGGGCGCAATTGACGCAATGCAAAAGCAAGCAGACGACAACCTGGTTAGGACGATGGTCTTGGAATCGGCCCTCTACCGCCGCGCTCGACCGCATGAAGCACGCGGCGGTGTGATCCACGGAGGTAAAACAACACTTGGCGGCGAAGAATAAACATCCTTGAGGCCTCCCTTCCCCTTGATGTTTGGCCCCTGCCCGCAAACCCTCGCAGAAACAGGTTCGAGGCCGCTGCCAAAGCACGTAAACGAGACCACCTTCCATCGTGTTTCGTGGGAATAAGCTCTTAAATAACACTCGGGGGCGTTGCCCCATGCTCTTCCCCTTCCCCGCCGACAAGACCTTGCATACACTACGCAATTGCGCGACCTCCTTGGGGGGATTGGCCGGGCGGTTCCGGGGGGGAAGAATGGATATTTTTGGTCGCCTTAGCGACTACGATGTGTTCGCGTACCTGCCGCAGGGCTTTTTCGTGCTGGCGGCTTTCGATTATTTCTTCGGAACCACCTTCGTCATCCATGCCAGCTGGGATATTCCTACGGGCGTGTTTGTCCTGTTTCTTTCGTACGCGGCGGGACATCTGGTGGCTGGTCCTGCGTCCCGGATCCTCGAGGCCGGCGTTGTTCACGACATGCTTAAGCCGCCATCCGTTCATCTCCTGTTGGCTGAGCCGAAGGCCTCTCGTCTGTTGCGGTCTCTGCTGCCGTCCTATTTCACCCCTTTGTCACGGCCCACCCGAGCGCGTGTCCAAACCGCGCTGGAGAAAGCTGGAACGGGTCTTTATGGCGACGACGCCTATTGGGTAGCTTACACCGTGGCAAAGCGAGACGACCATGCTAAGCCAAGGCTTGAGAATTTTCTGAATGTCTATGGCTTTTGCCGCAACTTGTCGTTCATCGCGGCTGTCACCGCTGAGCTGCTGCTAGTTCAAGCCTGGGTCGCGCCCCGGCTGGACACGTTCGGCAGCGCTGCTCACGAAGTCATGGCGGCGGTAGGCTTTGCCATTATTTCGTTTCAACTCTTCAAGCGGTATCTAAAATTCTATCGGCTGTTCAGCATCGAAGTCTTCGTCACATTTGCGACTGTGGAGGCAGGCGCGGTCTAAAATAACTCGGTGGGAAAACCCTGACGGTGACAGGTCGCCTCTTGCTTTTTTTAGCGCTCCGGCAGCAACTGAAGTGGAACAAAATGGCGGTTTTTCAATCAAAATGTTAGTAGAAATATTCGACGTTGAACACGGCGCCTGCGCGCTTGCCACTTGCGATGACCAGACCAGGCTGATGCTGGACTGCGGCCAGAACGGGCTCACCGGTTGGCGCCCGGGCAACTACCTCTATGATCGAGATATCACTACCCTCGATATGCTGGCCGTCACAAACTACGATGAAGATCACGTTGCAGGCCTGCCAAACCTGTACGATCGGAACATCAACATAAAATGGCTTCTGAGAAACAAATCCGTCACCTCGCATACGATCCACGAACTGAAAAGCGAGGACGGCATGGGAGCCGGAATTGCCAAGCTGGTCGACGCGATCGACAACGTGTTCACTGGAGACGCTTCGGTCACGCCGCAGCCGACATTCGCCGGCATGAAGAAACAAGTATTTTACAATTCCTACCCAACGTTTGAAGACGAAAACAACCTAAGCATGGTCGTGCATCTCAACTGCAACGGCAAAGGTATAATGTTTCCAGGCGATATCGAGCGCGCCGGATGGTTGAAGCTTCTGGAGGGAGAAAATTTCCGCCAGGCTCTTCGAGATACAACCGTGTTGGTTGCCTCCCATCATGGCCGGGAAAGCGGCTGCTGCGAAGAGATCTTCGAATACTGCAAGCCCTTCTACGTCGTCATTTCCGACAAGGGCTACATGTACGACACACAAAAGACCATCCCGTTCTATCGACGATTCACAAAAAGCGGGCCCTTCCGGAACGAGACGAGGAATGTCCTTACAACTCGAAACGACGGGTTGATCACATTCTCATTTAGCCCCGATTCTTGGGGGCCGTTTTAACAGTGCTTTTATGCAGCCCGCTTGGCAGGAGAGAATCATGGTAGACCTCGATCTTCAGCGTTTTTTGACGGGCTTAGAAAAGCGCGTGTCAAACCTAGAATCAGATATTCGACGGGCCGATTTGCCAGTGATGAAGAGCCAAACTGAGACGCTGGCGAAGTTCCTTCATCCGGCATCAACGAACATGTCGAACATTCGCGAGATGTTTCTACTCGAAGTGGTTCGGGCGAAAGGATTGCTTGACGGCATCGATCTCGATTCGATCGAGGCGAAGGTCCGCGCCAAGTACGCCGAGACAGACATCCCCTGGGGAGCCAAGCAAACGACCGCTGTCCGAAACGTGAAGCGGGCTCTGCATGAAATAGCGGGTGACTACCATTGGAAAGAGGACGAGGATACTCCGGCTACCTGAAGGTTAGCCGAACCTCTCCGATTACCCCAGGTCCAACCTTTAAATTCCGCGTTCACCCGTCTGCCCAATACTTAAGGCGGGCGAAGATCTCGGCCGAGCCGAAGCCGAAGGCGAGGCCAAGGCCGTTGGCGTGTGTGTGTGTGGTGCGCCATTCCAGGCGATAGGCGTGGCCGCCGACGACCAGGGCGCCACCGACCGCCATGCAGCCGGTATCGGGCGACGTGTTGCCCTGCCCGCCAAGGCCAATGCCGACCTGGACGCCTGCAGTAACATCGAATAGCCGCGCTTGCAGATCGATGCCTTGCGCAGCGACCTGCCATTCGACCCAGCCATCGTTCGCCGGCGTGAAGACATTGCTGGCCAGCGCCATCAGGCTGTAGGGGTCGCGAACCTTGGTGTTCAGGATGTGCGTTACCCAGGCCCCATTGCCTGGCGCCGAGCTGCCGCCGTTGGTTCCGGACGGCTTCTGATCCTCGAGGATGGCATCGGGCAGGCCGTTGCCGCCGCCATATTCCAGTGCGGTCGCGGCGGCATTCATGCGCAGCGTGCGTCGGGCCGCGCCCTTGGGCAGGCGCGCCAGAACCTTCGGCGCCGTCGCATAAAGCAGGTCACCCGCCACCAGGCCTGCCGGCGCCGCCAGGAACAGTCTTTGTCCGGCGCCGTCGCCGATGACCAGGATGTTGTCGTCGGTATCCCAGCGCGCGTCGCCTTCGGCGGTCGGCAGCGGGTTTGAGCCTTGCCGCAGAATGCTGCTCAGCGGAGCGCCGCTTGCCCTGAAAAAGCCGAGCATCCGCCAGTTGCCGGAGCCGAGCGACTGCATCCACGCGGTATCGCCGGCCTCGGTCGCAAGGTCGGCGCCGCCGATCAGGATCATGCTGGTGGCGTTATGGGTCAGCGTCAGCGCCGCGGCGAAGGTCAGCCGGCGGATGGCGCCGTTCGGCGCCGAGCCGAAGGAAGAGATAGCGTCCGTGCCAATGATGCGGACATTGATGCCGGTGGCGTCGCCGAGATCGGTGGTCACCCCACTGGCGATGTCGGTCGACATGGCCGACAGATTGTCGGCGGCGTCGATCAGGCTCGACGCGCCGGTACCGCCATGGTCGATATCGATCAGCCCGTCATTGTTGGCGTCATAGATGGCCTTGGCCATCATGCCGTAGCCGCCGACATCGACGCCGGACAGGATGTCGGTGACCGCCGCACCGAGATAGAGCTCCAGCACGGTCTTCAGCAGCGCCGGGTCGGCCGGGTCGAGGCTTGACAGATCGACGCCGGAGGCGATCAGCACGACGCGAAGATTGGCGATGATGCGGTTCCAGTCGTCGGCGGTCAGCTTGGTCGAATCGCCATAGGACAGGCCGTTGCGCGCCCAGGAGAACCCATCGACATGGGCGGTGCCCATGCCGGCCGGCGGCGTCAGTTTCTTGACGACATCGAGAACGCCGAATAGGTCAGGTGCTGCCATTTGGTTCACTCCATTGCTCTTGTTGGGGAAGGGTCTCTTGCGCCTCGAACTTGGCGTCCCCTGTCAGGGGTCTATAATCCTGACCGCCTTTTCTCTGTCGAAATTCGCGTTCAGGCGATCAGATACAGCCCTTCCAAGGTTTACCCGCGACCGCACCCGAGTTAGCAGCTGGCTGCGCGCCGTCGCTATCGGACGGAGCCGTTGCCGGCGGACGGCGGCGAGGTATCCCTGTCAAACTTTGCCGTTGAGGAGGAGTTTTCCGCTTCGAACCGGGCATTCCGAGCCTCTGTGAAGGCCTTCCAAGAAGCCTCCCCGCGAGCTGCCGACGGGCGTGCAAGGCCGGCAACGGCCCTATAGATCCCGCCGGTTGATAGACGCATGGCCTCATATGCCTCTGCGTTCACGGCGGTCCCGACCAGATGACCGACCACGAAGGAAGCAACGTCAGCTGCCGCCATGTCCGGGAACTGCATACCGACATCGAGAACCTTGGCCATCCGCTCGCCGTTACCCGCGATGCCAGGCGCGCCCATAATCGCCTTCCATCGGTCCCCTGCCAGCTTGGTGCCCTCTTTGTACGAGGCTTGGTAAGCCCGGTCGTACGCCGCCTCCGGAGAAATGGAGCCGCTTCCGGCCGTGAGGCCTTCAGGCGGTGTCACCACAGCCTCGCGAATTGCGGCCAACATGCTTTTTGCCATCGATCGTCACGCTCCTCTTTTTGAAAGTTCAGGCTTCCGCCGGCTCCACGCCAAGTTCCTGGTCGGGGGCCAGCAGAATGGCGGCATTGGCGTCCTCGCGGCGTGACACGTCGGCGCCTAAGGCTTGCTCCAGCTCGCGGCAGGCGACCTCCTCTGCGATCTCAGCAGACAGGATATCGGCGTCGATTTTAGCCAGCCTGGCCGAACGGGCTTCCGGCGATATGCCGTCGCTAGGCATGGTGGCGAGGATCGCCGCCTTCAGGCGAGGACCATCGAAAGCAGCGAACACGGCGAAGGGATCCGCGACGAGGGCATGCTGCAAGTCGGCGCTCAGGTTTCCCCGATAGAGGAAAAATTCGGAGCGAACGAGTGCTGGAAAATGCAACGGATTGCGATCCAGCGATGCGGCGATTTCCTTGTCGATTTCCCTTTCCATCGTGGCGCGGTCATTCGGCTTCATCTCGACAGAATGGCGCTCGGATTGCAGGTCGACGATCCGGTTGCGAAGCGTGTCGATGTCGGAGCGAGCGGTGCGGACCGTGCGATCGAGCGTCGACATCGCGCTTTTCAGAATTCCTTTCATGATGATCAAAGGCTCCCCTTCGGCATCGGAATGCCACCTGGCTCGCCCGGTCGCGGAATAAATAGCTGGGGTCGGCGGGGTTCTGCATACTCTTCGCAACTCGCCTTGATGCGCCCGAGATGGTCCCACTTTTCAGATAGCTGGTTCTTTTTCTCCACCAGGCGCGCAACTTCGGCCTCGAGCTTTTCGATCTCAGGCTGTTGTTCCTCGGCAAACGCCTTGGCAAACCGTCTGTCATCGTACCGGGCGACTCTCTGCTTGAGCTCGAACAGCTTTTGCCTGGCTTCCCTCTCCGCTTCGCCGGCATTCAGGAGCACCGCGCGCGCGCCATCGGCCGCCGCGCTGATCGCGGCAAGCCTTTGCGGATCGATCGTGAATTTCTGCATCTGACGAACTGCCATTTTTGATTTGAAAAGATAGCTAAAGCTTCGGCGATTTGACCGCGCGGCGCATCCGAAATGCAGAAAAATGCAGTCACAGGTCGTAGTCGAGATCGTCCATGATCTGGCGCTCGGAAACAGGCCGGATGCTAGAGCGGCTGAGCCGCTGGAAATAATCTGCGATGGTCCCAGCCAGCGCATTATCCTTGGCTGCGGCATTACGCCATTCGACCGCCATGATGCGCGCCGCCGTCGTGCGCGGTGTGGTCGGATAGAAGTTGTGCCAGATGCGCCTCAGCGCCTTTCTGCGAATAAGACGCGGGTCTGGCGGCCGGTCATCGTCCAATTCGACGATGTCGCGAAGCATCAGCATTAACCAGAGCGCGTCGCCCCGGTCGACCGGCCTGTCGGCCACAATGAAGTCAGCGAGACGGCGAAGCCTTTCGGCCGCTTCGCTCAAACCCTTGTGTCGGGGATCGTTTACCCCCGGCCCCCATGAGCTTTTGAGCCCCGCCCGCAAACTATCGCCCTTAGACATCGACAGGACAGGGCTCCAAGGCACCGCCAAGCACGTAAACCACGCCGCTTTCCATCTCGCCAGCAATGCCACCATGCGCCTTCACGGCAGCCACGCCGGCCGCGCTGAGCGCACCTATGGCTAGGTCTAGCGATTCTCCGCAGCGGTCGCACGACGAGCACCATGCGCCCTTCTCACCGCGCCAGGCACCCATGGCATGGCCGCGTGCGGTGGCTCGCCGCGTAGAAGCGGTTTGCGCTGTGGCGATGCTCAAAGCCGGCAGCGAGGGTACGGCGCGAGCGTGAAACGTCGGCAATGTTTCACGGGAAGAGCACTGAAACGACGGTGAGATAGTGCCTCCAGCCAATGAGACCGCTCTCTTACGCATCGACCCCCGCGCCCCCACCCGCTATGTGCGCTGCGATCTCCTTCCAGAGGTCGGCGATGCGTGAACCTGCCTCGACGATCACCCTCCCACGAAACAATCGATCGTCCCGATCGTCGATTGCGCCCATGGCGCAAGCCATCCGGATCATGTCAGCCTGCTCGTCGGCGATGAGGCGAACGCGTTCGGTGAGATAGTCGATATCGACCGCCATCACCTCGGCCCCATCAGACGGCCAGCGCTCGAGCGTCCAGTATCCGCACGCACTGCCGGCGTCGGCGCCCTTGCTGTCGCGTTGAACGCTGCACCGGCCTCGGTGCCGAGCTGCTTGCCAATGCCGGCGACCATCGCTGCAAATATTCCTCCGGCCTGTTTGGCGCCGTCGGTGATCGATTGGCCGGCCTGCTGGCCGCCGCTGGCGATCTTATCCTCGATCTCGGCGCCTACGGGGGCGAACCAGTCGCCGGCCGGCTGCGACCCGCCGCCCGCACCTGGCGGCAGCGACCAGTCGCTATCCGGCCGGTACGAAGATCCTCGGCCGTGCTGTGCCGGGTAAAGGTTGCTGCGCACCACCGGACCGAGCGGCGTCGGCGCGCCGTAGGGCAGCGGAATGGGCACGCCATTGGCGTCGGTGCCGGCGCCGAAACTGGGATCGCGAGGCATGCCGGCACGTCGCGAATCGCCATATTGCTTGTAGGCGGCAGCGGCGCGGCGTTCTTCATCCGATCGATAGCCGCCGATCCGGGCCATCTGGTCCTTGTCCTCGTCGCCGTGGGTGATGCCCCACGCCGTGCGCGCGGCGAACCCATGGACGCCGATTTTTTCGAGACCGGCATTGACCGAGTTGGCATAACCGAGTGTGTCGACAATGTATTTCAGCCCGTCGACGACGCCGAGCGATGCGGCGAAATCGCCGGCCTGAATCTGCAGCTCGCTAAGCGTTTCCTTGATCCGGTCAAGACCGGCTTGCGTGTTCTTCAGCAGCTGCGCGTTGTTGCGATCGAGGACGCCAGGCGCATTCGCCGCGATCTCCTTTTGGGCGGCGACGATCTCGTCATATTTGGTGAGGATCACGGTTGCGGCCTGGCGGGCCTCCTTGTCGCCGAAAATCTGGCCAAGCCGGTCCGCCTTGCCGCCGGTGGCTTCCATCAAAATATCATGCGTCACCTTGAGCATGTCCTCGCCATTTTCGCGAGCGGCCGACATGCGTTTCAGGAAGCTTCCGCTGATTTTTGAGAGCCGCTTCTCGACGTCCGGACTGGAAAGCTTTTCGAGAAAATCGCCGACCGACGTCGCGGCCTCGCCGACAGTGCCGGTATAGTTCGCCATCACCTCGAGGAATCCGACCATGCGCTGCGCGCCCTCGATCCCCTGGAACCCCTGCTTGGCCGCCGACGGCAGCAGCGAGGGAAGGAAGCGCGCCATGTCGGGCGCTTCGAACTTGCCGGCCGAACTGCCGGCGGCGATGATCGAGAAGAACTTTTCGGCGTCCTTCGTCGTCAAGCCGAGCGACAGGCGCGCGGTGTTCCAGCTGTTCACGACATCCTCGCCCGACGCGCCGAGCGCCTGCTGCGACTTGGTGAGCAGGTCCAGATCGTTGCGGATGTCCGTGAGGCTGGCGCCGGCGGCCGCGTAGGCGCCGACGGTCTCCATGACCTGGTCGGACTGCAGGGCGTAGGCTTTGGCATAGTGGTTCACGTCCTGATATAGGCCCTGCATCTCGTCGCGCGACGCGCCAAGCGTCAGGCCGATGCGCGTGAGCTGGCGCTCGACAGAGGCAAATTCCTTGATCGATTGCGTGAGGGCGTATCCCGCGATGGCCGGGCCAATGAAGCGCCCGATCGGCATGGCCGACATCGTGCGATTGAGCAGGCCTTGCGTCCTGTTGAACGCGATCGACTTCTGATTGACCTGGTTCAGCTTGGCGCCCATCTTATCGAAGGCGCCCATCGGGCCCAGCTTGGCAGAAAGCCGCATCACGGCTTCGACGGTACGATTGCTCATTTTTGGCTCCTACGATTGTGATATGCGACGGCGCGCGCGAACCAGGCGAGGATTTCCGACATGGGCATGCAGGCGACATCCGCCGCCCGCATGCCAAACCGGAAAATCAGCTCGTCGGCGCGGGTTCCGACTTCGAGGCAGGCGAGGCGATTGCTGGCTCGCCATACGTAAAAAAATCGAGCACAGCGACCCGAACCGCCCTGGCGTCTTTGATGCCGAGCTCGCCAAGCATGTCGACGCCTGGCTCGACGACGCAACGCCGGACATAGGCGGCGACCGTTTCGACGTTCTCGATGACGACGTTGTTGCCGGCGGCGCGCTGCATCTCGTAGGGCTCGCCCAGCTGCATCAAGTCGTTGAACCGCGGCTCGCGCACCTTCACCGTTTCGAAAACAGCGCCATGCGCTTCATAGCGGCGGGACAGGGTGACGGTCTTCTCAATCATTCGTATTCTCCTTCAGGTTGCATGATGTGTGCTGCACGCGTGGGGAACGCGTGTTGCGTGTACCGCTTGCGAAGTCGCCTACTAGAAAAATCCCGGGCTCCCCCGGGCCCGTATGGGGCGGAAACGCTGATACGGTCCCTACACCGGGGGGTGGGGCGCGACCCTTCATTGCCTCGCGAATGGCGGGCGGAAAATATCTCATCAACTCGCGAACCTTCTTGGCTCGAAAGCCAAGGCAGGAAGCGAGATCATCTACACTCCAGCCGCGCTCGGTCACCAACAGACGAACCGCCTCGGCCTGTAACGCTAGACGCAATCGGATGATCCGGGTCGGCTCCTTGGCGAAGTCAGGCTCCTCCAGATAAAGGCTCTGTCTCAACCTCCTCGTGCCGATCACTCGGCCGGCCACTGACAGCTTCAAATCCTTATCCATTATTTTCCTCTGCACCACTTAGCGATAGTTTAGCGATAGTTTAGCGATAGTATTGTTGTTAGATATCAATAGGTTCGGCAGTTGCGATAGTTTTCGCCGTATTAGAGGTGGGAGAAAATATCCCGCACCCTTTTGTCTCTACGTATACACCCCACAAAACTGTCGCGGACTGTCGCAAGCCTTTGATTTCGTTTTGTTATCTTCGCTGAATGAACTGTCGCGAACTGTCGCGAACTGTCGCGAGTGTCGCGCCGAAAAAGCTAATAAAAACAAGGAAAGCACTACTTTTCGGCTGTGCGCCAACCCAAAACGGGGGTACGGGGTTTTGGTCATTTGAACCTCGCTTCGTATGTGACTGTGCGGCCAGCCACACGCCGAATGCCGGTCTTCTGCATCAGCAAGCCAAATCGAGTAAGGGATAGCGGCGGCGCGCCGGTTTCGATGGACCAAATGCCATAGGCTCTGTGAAGCTGCGCCGCGGCAATGCCGACGCGACAATCTGCGACCAGGCGCGCGTCGACGAATTCGACCACATGCTGCAGCAATATAGGATCGGGGGTTCCGGGGGCCCTGCCCGCGATCGGCGGAAGGCCCAGCTCAGACCAAAGTTGCTTGGCCGCCTTCTGTCCGAATACTCGACATGCAGCGTCGACGACGCTTGCTTTGGCAGCTAGAAGTTGCCAATTTTCCGGTTCATCCGGGAACGTCGCCGGGTTTGACAGATCGCGGCTAAGTGATTGATCTTCGATCGTGGGTTTGACGGTTGTTTCGCCGCAAGCCCTTGTTATTGGCCGATCAACGTTTGACTGAAAATCCGCGTGTCGGTGGTTCGAATCCGCCTCTGGGCACCATCCACCTCCGGTCCATTCTGGACACATAGGTTACGGTTTATACCGGAGACATAGGTAACACTTTTGGCCCGAAAGGGTTTTGGAGTGGTTCGGGCCTACATGTCTCATCGTCGAAATAGCCCAGATCATAGTCCAGGAAACTGACCAGCCAGATATGGTCCTCGGCCTGTTTGATGCCGACGGTCTGGCCTGCGAAGACCTGGCCGAGGTTGATCTTTTTGTCCAAAAACCTCATCCGACTTTTTCGGCTGGCATCCAGAAAGCCCGCTTCTGCACTCAGCTCCACCGACAGGGAAACCTTTGCCGAAATTGACTGTTGTAGCTCCAAGACAGAGGAGAAGGTTGAATGGCTTCCGTCCGATACATCGTTGCGGACGTCGATGAGGCGGCCGCATTCTATCGAGACTATCTCGATTTCAAGATCGAAATGCGCAATCCGGGCAAGTTCGCCGCGCTGCTGCGTGACGACTTGACGCTGTATCTCAGCGCCCCAGGTGCGGGGAGCGGTGGTCAGGCGGGCGGCGTTCCGAAGCCGGGCGGGTGGAACCGATTTATGATCGTTACGAAGGGACTCGATGTGCTCATTGAGCGGTTGCGCCGGGCTGATGCAAGATTCCGCGGCGACATCAGCGACGGCGGTGCCGGTCGCGCCATCTTGCTCGAAGATCCATCGGGCAACGTCATCGAGCTATTCGAGTTCAAGAAGGACTGAGCTTGAACAAATAGCCGGTGGTTGAGGGAATACGAATTCCCGCGATCAATGTGGATTGCCGCGCGTTTGCGAGTTGTTACTCCATAGTTCGACTCAGAACCACGCAGAGGAGCGCGAGCCCGAGCACGACCGTCGTCACGACGTTGACCCTTTCGGCTTTGGCGATTGCTGTCGCCACGTCGCTGCCCTGGTCTCCTGTTGCAGAGCCCCGGATGTTCCCGACCAGGTGGACCCACTTCCTCTCGGCGATCCGATTGGCCGATGCACCGAGAAACAGCGCCAGTATTGCCAAGCCTACGCTCAGCGTTGTCCACACGCCGCGGGCACCGGCCACGTACATCCACATGCCGGTCGCAACCGTCAGAAAGGCCAAGACGGCATAGAAGGGGCCGGTGCCGTAGCGTCGCGCGAGCGTCTGCAGGAATCCGACGCCGGACGGCCCCGCTTGAACGACGGCGGGGGCTATGACCACCACATAAAACACGGCTGCGCCGAACCAAGTCCCGAGCAAGGCAACAAAGATCGGAATCAGTGGGTTGGTCAGTTCCATGATGATATCTCCTTTGTCTCATCCCAGGCCGTTGAAATGGAGTTGTCACATCGGATGAGCCTCCTCCGTCATCACTGTGACGGACAGCGATGGGAAAATGTGACAGATGGAACCTGATGAATGGCTGGCAGAGCGCTTCGAAGCTGACCGCACGCGTCTGCGGAAGGTTGCATACCGCCTGCTCGGTTCATCGACAGAGGCCGACGATGCAGTGCAAGAAGCGTGGCTGCGCCTCAGCCGCTCAGATGCCCGGAGCGTCGACAATCTTACCGCTTGGCTCACTACTGTCGTTGCGCGCGTCTGCCTCGACATGCTGCGGGCGCGCAAATCACGCGCGGAGACTCTGCAGGCGCTCTCCGCGTGGGGCGCGGATTCGGGAGACGCCGCGGACCTCGACAAGGAATTAGCGATTGCCGATTCGGTCGGCCTTGCGTTGAGTGTCGTACTCGAAAAGCTTGCTCCTGCCGAACGTGTCGCCTTCGTGCTGCACGACGTCTTTGATGTGCCCTTCGAAGAGATTGCCCCTATCGTCGGCCGCACCCCGGTCATGGCGCGGCAACTGGCAAGCCGAGCTCGTCGTCGCATACGGGGTCAGCCCACTGTTTCCGCTGCTGAATTGAACGGGCGGCGGCGGCTTGTGGATGAGTTTCTTAACGCAGTTCGTTCCGGCAACATTGATGCGATCGTGGCCCTCCTCGACCCGGACGTCGTTATCCGTGTTGATTCGTCTGCGGCTCCTGACGGAAGAGCGGTGGAAGCACATGGGTCCACAACAGTTGCGAGGGGGGCTCTTGCCTTCGCGGCACGTACGCAATTCGCGACGCCAATGCTTCTGAACGGGGCGCCAGGGATTGTTGTGGCGCCGACCGGACGTGCGCGATATGCACTGACGATAGACGCGGCAGGGGAGAAAATCCGAGCCATTGAAGTGATCGGCGATCCCGCTCGCCTGAGTCAGATCGATTTTGCCACGCTCAATTCACCAGATTAGCCCAAGTCGCGACTTATGATTTGTCGCTACATCCAGCTGCCTGCCGTTGTCGATGGCGTGCGAGAATTATCTGGACCATGGCGCCAGCGACGCCGGTCAAATGTCGATGAAAACGTCTTCGGCATCTCGGATCCCGCTCTGGCCATAACCGCTCTACAGACCGAGGGCGCAGCCGTCCTTGCGCGGTTCAGAACCGCCCAGCAGGGTCCCGTTTGCCCAATCAATGCGAATGGCCTGCGCACCGCCGATCGGGTCCGTGGCGGGAATGATTTCGAAACCGCGTCGGCTAAGTTCAGCTACGGTTTCGCCAGCGAGCCCGTGTTCGGCCTGGACGTTCATGGTGCCGCTGACGGGGGCGACCCGCGGCAGATCAATCGCCTCCTGCAGATCCATCCCGAAATCGAGCACCTTCGTCAGCAGGTGCGCGTGGCCCATTGCCTGGTAGTAGCCGCCCATAACGCCGAAAGGCATTTCTGCCCGGCCGTCTCTCGCAAGCATCCCGGGTATGATGGTATGCAAAGGTCGCTTGTTCGGCGCCACTGCATTGGGGTGCCTGGGGTCAAGCGAAAAGCTTTGCCCGCGATTGTGCAAGACGACACCGGAGCGTGGCGAGACCAGGCCCGAGCCAAAGCTGTCGAAGACCGAGTTGATGAAACTGACCGCATTGCGGTCCTTATCGACAACGGAAATATAGACCGTGTCGCTGTGCAGCGGCATATCGAACGCCGGCAGGTCCGCGCGGGCGCGCTTTAGGTCAATCATGCCGGCCAGACGATCGGCCCAGGCATTCGACAACATCTCGGCCACCGGGACCTCGGAAGTGTCGGGATCGGCGACGAGCAGGTCACGCGCGGCGTAAGCGAGGCGTGTTGCTTCGATTTCCAGGTGAAGCCGGTCCGCGGATTGCGGGTCGCCGTGGGCTTCGAAGCGCGAGAGGATGTTTAGAATCAGCAGGGCGATCACACCCTGGCCATTCGGCGGACATTCGAACACATCGCAGCCTCGAAACGCCGCGCTGATCGGGGTCACGTACTCGCCTGTTGCCGCGGCGAAATCTTCGAGTGTGTGCAATCCGCCGAGCCCACGAAGATAGGCGACCATGTCTTCGGCCACAGGGCCAGTGTAGAAGGCCTCTCGTCCCTTCTTGGCGATCAGCCGCAGCGTTGCAGCCAACTCAGGCTGGCGATGCACTTCGCCAACGTCTGGCGCGCGGCCGTTTGGCAGGAAAATCCGTTTCGCCGTAACATCAGAGGCCAGAAGTTCTTCTTCCAACGCCCAATCACGATGGACCCGCGGTGAAATGGCGTAGCCTTCCTCGGCGAAACGTATAGCGGGGGCCAGGATTTGATCGAAGGGCATATGCCCGTGATCAGCGTGCAATCTGGTCCAGGCATCGATCGCCCCCGGGATGGTGACGGAGCCAGGAGAATTACGGGCCACCTCCGCCATGCCACGTTCAAGGAACCAGTCAATTGTCAGGGCGGCGGGTGTCCTGCCCGATCCGTTGTAGGCGATGACCTCGCCGGATCCGTTTCGCGACAGAAGAGCGAAGCAGTCGCCTCCAATGCCGGTCGAGGCTGGCTCGACGACACATTGCACCGCGCAGGCTGCGATGGCGGCATCCATGGCGTTGCCGCCGGCCGCCATGATCTCCACCGCCGTCAGGGTCGCCGACGGATGAGAGGTGGCGGCCATGGCCTCGCGTGAAACGACAACCGAGCGCGTTGGTTTCTCAAAATTTCGCATGCTATGCCCTTCTGGTCGTGCTCAAGAGGCGGCGTCGCTCATCGTCGAGGGGCGGTGCCGCAGATGCCGCGACATCCAGTATTCGAGTGCCGCCAAGGCACGGATGATCGCGAAGTTCAAAGTGAGATAAATGGCGCCCGCGCAGATGAAGACTTCAAAGGCGCGGTAGGTCTGGGAGATCAATCCCTGGGCAATTCCAGTCACCTCCATCAAGGTTACGATGGAAGCCAGAGACGTGCCCTTGATCATCAGGATGATTTCATTGCCGTAACTCGGCAGCGCCTGGCGAAAGGCCAGCGGCAGGATAACGTGCCGATAGGTCAAACAGGTGGACAGGCCGACAGACCGGGCCGCTTCGACAAGGCCGTGTGGCACCGATTGAATCGCGCCGCGCAGGATTTCGCTGCCATAGGCGGTGGTGTTGAGTGTCAGCGCGATGATTGCGCACCAGTAGGGTTCGCGGAAAACGGCCCATAATCCAATTGCCGACAGTTGGTGCCGGAACTGACCAAGGCCATAATAGGTCAGAAAAATCTGCACCAGCAGGGGCGTCCCCCTGAACACGGCAACGAAGCCACGGATCGGTAGGACGACGAAGGGCGATTCCGATTGCTGGGCAAGCGCCAATGTGACGGCAAGAACGAAGCCGGCAACGATGGAAGTCAGGGCCAGTTCCATCGTAAGCGGCAGGCCGGCGAGTAGTTTCGGCAGGATTTCGAGGAAAAACCTGAAATCTATCATGCCGACCGGACGCGCCACGGCGCCTTTCGTTCCAGACGGTAAAAGGCATTGCCCGTGACGGAAGCGATAGCCAGATAGAGCAAGGCTGCAGCAATGTAGAAGATGAACGGTTCACGGGTCGAACCTGCGGCGATCTGTGCCTGGCGCATCAGTTCAACGAGGCCGATTACCGATATCAGCGACGAGTCCTTCAGAACCAATTGCCACACATTGCCGAGGCCTGGCAGCGCGTATCTCAGGAGCTGGGGAAAAATAATCTGGCGCAGCCGCTGCAGCCGGTTGAGACCAAGCGCGCAAGCGGCATCGTGCTGTCCCTGGTCGATGGCGACGTAAGCCCCTCGATAGACCTCGGCTTGATAGGCGCCCGAGATGATTGCGATAGCCAAGGTTCCAGTGGCAAAGGCCGGAACGCCAACGAATCCGGACCCGCCCAGGCTATGACCAAGCGAGGTCAGGGCGACACTACCTCCATAGTAAAGCAGATAAATGGTCAGAAGGTCGGGCACGCCCCTGAAAACCGTGCAATAGCCAAGGGCCAAGAACCTTAGCAGTTGGGAGTTGTGGAGACGCCCGGCCGCTGCCAGCCCGCCAAATACAGCGCCAAGCGCAAAGCCCAGCACAGACAGGAGCACTGTGATCGAGGCCGCCATGAGAAGAGCAGCCCCCCAACCTCCGTTCTGGAAACCAAGCAGCCGGAATGCGTCAACCATTGATATCCCCGGCAGGACGAACGGCTCAGCTCCGAAACGGGTCAGGAATGGCCGTTCGCCGGCAAGCGCCTACTTGACTGGAGTGACGTCGCTCTTGAGCCATTTAAGCGACAGGGTTTTGATCGTGCCGTCGGCGGTCGCGGCGTCGATGGCGCCGTTGAGCATGTCTTTCAGCTTGGTGTCCTCTTTGCGGATACCGGCCCCGGAGCCAAGACCGAAGAGACCCCCGACAAATCCTGGTCCTGCAAGCGTATAGTCGCTGAACTCCGGTTTGCTCAGCGTGGCAGCCAGCGCTGTCTGCTGTGCGAAGAGCGCGTCGATGCGACCCGCGGCGAGATCGAGATCGTGTTGCTCGGTGGTCTTGTATTCGCGAATCTCGGCGACGTCCGAGAAGTATTTTCTTACAAATTCCAGGTTTGCCGTCGCAGCCTGAACTCCAATGATCTTTCCCTTCAGCAATGGCTTGAGCCTGTCGATTGCCGCTTGCGCAGAGGCTTCATTGTCCAGCTTGAACCGCTCGTTGGAAATGCCGAGCTTGCCCAGTTCGCTATCCTTGGCGACCGCGAAACCTGAGGGATCCACCGCATATGGCTGGGTAAAATCGATGACCTTCAGACGTTTTTCGGTGATGAACATGCTCGCCATGATCACGTCGAACTTGCCGACGGTCAGCGCGGGGATCATGCCGTCCCAGTCCTGTGCGACTATCTTGCACTCGATCTTCATTCGCCCGCACAGATCATTGGCGAGATCGACCTCGAAGCCGTCCAGTTTGCCGTCGGCCGTTGTGAAGTTCCAAGGCGCGTAGGCTCCTTCGGTGGCAATGGTAATTGCCTTTGGCGTTTCTTGTGCGACAGCGGCGTGGACCGGGCCGAACAGGACCGACGCAATGGCTGCGATGCGGCTAATTTTCATGTCAATCTCCTCTTTTGCCGGTGTGGCAGTTCCCTTTCGTCGTGCCGGATTATCTTCCGGCTTCAACGATTTAGATGGTATTCCTAGCGGCGGCCGGGACTTGCAAAGCTAGCCAGAAGCGGCGCTGTCTCGACGATATGATCCCGCATGACGATCTCTGCCTTGCCGGCATCACCTGACCGCAACACCTCGATCAGGATCTCGTGCTCGGCGCGCGCGCTGGCGGGTTTGTCGACATAGTCGAACCAGATGCGCAGGTAGGGCTCGATCACGACGTGCAGGCTGGCAATCTGCCGGACCAGCTTGGCTCTGTTGCTCAATTGGCAAATCTGCAGATGGAAGGCCTGATGGCGCACGACCCAGTCGCTGCTGCCGGTCTGGCTGGCGCGCTCCATCCGGTCGAGCTGGCGTTCCAGTTCTTCAAGCACTTCGACATCGATGTGCGGCATGGCAAGCCTCACCGCCAACCCTTCGAGCACGGAGCGTATTTCAAAGGTTTCGTAGATCTCATCGAGGGTAAGCCCGGCGACGATGCAGCCACGGTTCGGGCGAATGACCACAAGACCTTCCGCAGCCAGTTGGCGGAATGCTTCGCGAACCGGCATGCGGCTCATGCCGATTTCCGTCGCGATCTCTTCCGGGATCAGCCGGTCCCCGGCCCGGTAACGCCCCATCCTCAGAGCCCGCTGAATGTGGCGATAAGCCTCCTCCTCGGCGGTCGTGATACCCAACGGCTCGATTGCGTCTGCTGCCACGTCCTTGGTCCGGTCAAAAGCGTATCTGTGTATCCACTTATCCAATTGTCGAGACCTGTGTCAAGCACAGAAGCTTGCGCGCGTTAGAATTTCTCTTGTGAGAATAAGCACTTGATCGGGGAAATCGGGCAAGCGCACCGTGGTCAGCTAAGCCGCTGATCGGCCGCTTTTCGACGCCCACGCGTCGGAAACCTTCGACGCCACCGAACTTTCAAAAAAAGGCCCGCCGCTCCATTTGCGAAGCGGCGAGGCCCCATATTCGGGGACGATCGCCGGAGTGTTCCCCGGCATTGCTTACAGTGCAATTCAGGTGCCAGAATTGTTGACCCAAAACGGGTCACCGCACCGGAGGCGCGAGCGCGGACATTCCGCGATCACGCTACTGCCGCGCATTGCCATTCCTGCTACGTTACTTTGCGGCGGATCTGATTTTTCCGCCTGGCCGGCGCCCGATCAGGCAACTTACCCCAACGCGCCCCCCAAGTGGCGCCGGCCATTTTCACAACCCTGGAGCGCGGGTGCGCCGGCGACGTTAGGCTCTCAGCACCTATGGCAATCCGCCAGCGAGCCGCTTTGTCCAGCCTGCAACCATCAGTCCGCACGCAATTCCCACGCAGTCGGCAACCCAGTCGAACAGATCCGGGTCGCGCCCTATCAGTTGCACGGCCTGAAGCCCCTCGATCGCTGCGCCCGTGAGAACGAGCAGTACGATCAGCTTCGCCTTGCGTTCCGGCCAGCCGAGACTTCCGAGAGCCGCCAGGACGACGAAGGCGGCGGCGTGATTGAGCTTGTCGTGATCAAACGTGAAAGCCAGGCCAAGACCCAGCAGGAGCTGCTCCGGCAAAAGGGCGAACAGCAGAACGCCGGCAAACGCGGCCGGAAAGGCAATCCTTGCCACGATCTGATAGGAATCCAGGCGCAACAAGGATAAAATGGCCTTTCGTCCGAAATCTGCGGGGGAACACCACCGGCCAGAGCGAGCGCGGCGTCCAATTTCCGCCGTCGGGGCGTCCGGTGCATCGTCAGAATGAATGAATGCCTCGGGTCAGCCGCTGCACAGGCCGGGCCCGTGGCGAGTGCAATAGGCCAGCGGTAGCTTCCGCGATCACGCAATTCCCTGCCGCGCTGACCCGGCTACTATCTGGCTGCGGCGGACCTGATTTTCCGCTTGGCCGGCGCTGCGTCGGGGCACCTTACCCATGCCACACGAATCGGCGCCGGCCAGAATTCCACCGATTGCGCAAAGGGGTCAAAAGCCCGCCGCCCTGTCGGACGACGGGCTCCGTTGCCTGGGCGCCAGGGCGCCGCGGTAGCGACTGATGCTACGAATGCTCCCGCAGGTCTCCAATATGCTGCTGCCGAACGGCGTTGCGCATCGGCTAAACAAACGAAGCCCGCGCCTCTGGCGGAGGGCGCGGGCCGACCGGGTTTGCACCCCGATCTGCAGCAGAAACCCGGGAGGTTCCCGCTGCTTAGGATAACAATTAGAGACTTCTAATGTTCCAGTCTAGGGAAGATGCGGCTGCACCAGAAACTCATGGTCGGCGCGATGACGATCGAGGCGTCAGTTCGTGCGCAAGTCGATCTGGAAAATACGCTCGTCGAAATGCTGCGTTTCGACGGCAAAGGTCAAAGCCACTTCGAGGACCATACCGCCACGGTCGTCCCGGACCTTGACTGCAATCCTGCGGTGAGGAAGGCCATCCCTGGCCATCTCGGCCAATGTGCGAAGGGCTTCTTTCCTGACCAGCGGGAAATCGTCATATAAGGTTCCCTGATCGTCGGAATAGACGATTCCGTCTTCATCGGAATCAAAGAAGTAGTGGGGCATTGCGCTTGGCCGAAGCTCGGCATCCGGGCACGTTGTCGGCAGATGGCCGCGATCTCGGCCAATCGCGATCAGTGCCTCTCCACCGTTGGCTTCGCCGCCATCTCACTTGCGCTCGCGCAATGCCTTCACCGCCTGCGAGAGGATCATCCGGTCGCCGCCGGTCCTTTTGATCAGCTTGCTCACCTGGCTGGGCGAAACACCATTTTCCCGCGCGAAATATTCGACCTCGTAATACTCATCCACCGAAACACGCTTGCGGTCGCTGAAGTCTCGCTTGCTCTTGTCGTCGGCCATTTCTGTTCTCCTCGCCCCTTCTCTTCGCTTCCGGGGGTCAGCTTTGACGCACGCAGCAATTTGAGGTTTCGCTCGCCACAAACTGACGGGCGAACCTATCGGCGCAGGAAGGGACAGGCTGCGCAGCTGTCGGGTTCGATCGGAGTGGAACAGCCAAGATCGGTGCGAGCAACCGTCGACTTTTCCATGGAATCCTCCCGGCACGTGCAGCCCGAAACGGCCACGCGCCGCCACGGTTCCGGGTCACGCGGCAAACCCACCCTTTGCGCGCACGGATCAGACTTAGGTCCTGCGGTAACACGTCGGTTGGTCCCTGCCGGGCAGGACCGAAGCCCCGTCGACGGAACGTTTTCAGCTGCCTTCCGTTCGAGTGAGCCTTGGCGTGAAGAGCGGACCGAGTTCGCAAAGGAGACGATCCATGAGAATGCATTTTTCCACCGCAGTGGCGGGATTTCTGCTGCTGGCAGGCGTCGGAGCCGTTGCGGCGCAAGACGTCGTCATCGAGCCGGAGCAGGAAACGGTCATCAAGGAGTATGTGAAGAAGCAGCCGCTGGCCTCGGTGAAAATCCCTGGGGTGGAGCTCAATATCGGCTCAACGCTTCCCGATACAGTCGAGCTTCATGAAGTCCCCAACGTCAAATACCGCTATGTCGTCGTCGACAACCGCACCGTCGTCGTCGATCCCGGCACGCGCAAGATCGTCAAGATCATCGAGTGACGTGAAAATTCAGGCAGCCGTCACCCCCCCCTCAGAATGAGCGGCGGGTGACGTTTGCGTTAGGCGGCTCCGCGGCGTCGTCGCTCGGCAGGAACCCGCCGTACATGGACGGCCGGGGGGCCTCACAGGCAGTTTCAATGCGAACAATCAGCAGACTTTTCGATTCCCATGACCAGGCGGCGCGTGCCGTCGAAACGCTTCAGGCAGCAGGAATTGCGCGCCACCAGATCAGCGTCATCGGACCCTACGATGATGAAATCGGCGCCGTCTTGCGCGGTCCAGGCAGCGGTGCCGCCCTTGGCGCGGCGGCGGGTTTGTTGGCCGGCCTCGGCGCCTTTGATATCCCAGGCGTCGATCCCGTCGGCGCGGGATGGCTGGCATCTACCCTCGTCGGTGCAGCCTTGGGCTGCATTGCCGGCAGGCTTTTCGACACATTGTCCGATAGCGGCAAGCAGCCAGGCCGGCGGGATGCCGAACAGGGTGTGATCCTGGTGCTGGCGCACGTCGATGAAAGGCAGGCCGACACCGCACAGGCGGTGCTTGGAGCTTCCGTTCAGGCAACGCAGTCTTTGGCCAGAGCGGCCTGAAGATTCAACTCCTGCAAAGCGCTTGACCAGACCGCACAGCGGGGCGATCAAGGCACGCACCCAAAAATCTCTGGCAAGCCGCCGCCAGAAAGTGTTGAACACCGTGCCAATCACATTCGGCGAGCGGTTGCGCTCGGCGAGGCTTGATGATTTGCTGTCGGTTTGCGGAGAACGAATGATGCATGAGCCTGTCGGTCAAGACGAATATGGGTCGACCAGCCCGTTCGATCCGGACGATCTGTCGAGGTTGAACGCAATCGGCCCGAGCGCCGGCGGCAACGATTTCGAAAAATACGCAGTCGCCGTGATCATCGTGTTCGGCGCCCTGATCATCGGCGGCCTGATGGCTGCCGGCTTGAGCTTCGGGCGCCGCAGCACCTTCTTTTTCGCGCTTGGCGGCGCCACTGCAGCATGGATATCCGGCAATGCGCTTCTGCTCGACCGGCCGCGCATCTACGCGCTGTTCGTCGGCATCGCGGCGCTGATGCTGATTGCGTCGACAATCGCGCTGGTCACCTGAAGCAAGGCGCAATCTTCTTGTTGACCATGATCTTATCCGAAAACCGGTTCCCACTTTTTGGGGTTTAATACCCGATAGCCTTGCCGGC
This sequence comes from Mesorhizobium sp. M0195, assembly GCF_040322115.1. Lineage (NCBI taxonomy): Bacteria > Pseudomonadati > Pseudomonadota > Alphaproteobacteria > Hyphomicrobiales > Phyllobacteriaceae > Mesorhizobium > Mesorhizobium sp. M0195. The sequence continues at coordinate 112,917 of NZ_JAMYSV010000003.1, forward strand.
TGCGGCGCGGCTGTCGATGGCGCCATTGTAGCGGGCGCCGCCACCCTTCTCGATTTCCGCCAGGCTCTTGCCGCCGACCAGGATGCCGGCCGCCTGGCCCCAGGTCGTGTCGGCAAGATCGAGACGGTAGCCCATGCCGGTAAGCAGCTTTTCGGTATCGGGCGACAGGCCGAAAGGTTCGATATAGACCGTGTCGGGCAACCATTGGTGATGGATGCGCGGTGCGTCGATGGCCTCCTGGATGTTCATGCCGTGGTCGACGACGTTGACGATCGCCTCCAGCGTGATGGTGATGATGCGGGAACCGCCGGGGCTGCCGATGACCATGAACGGCTTGCCGTCTTTGGCGAGGATGGTGGGGCTCATCGACGACAGCGGCGTCTTTTTCGGCGCGATCGCATTCGCCTCGCCCTGGACCAGGCCATAGAGATTGGGCACGCCGGGTTTCTGGGTGAAATCGTCCATCTCGTTGTTGAGCAGGATGCCGGTGCCGGCGGCGACGACGCCGGCGCCGAACGAGCCGTTCAGCGTGTAGGTTACCGCGACGGCATTGCCATCATTGTCGATGATCGAAAAATGCGTCGTCTCGCTGCTCTCGCCAAAGCCCTTCGGCATCAATTCCTGCGAGACGCCGGCCCGGAACGGATCGATCTTTTCGCGAATTTCCCTGGCGTAATTCTTGTCGAGCAGTTTTGCGACCGGATTGTCGACGAAGCCGGGATCGCCGAGCGCCGAATTGCGGTCGACATAGGCGTGGCGCATCGCCTCGACCATGACGTGAACCGTCTCGGCCGAACCGGCGCCGAGATAGGACAGCGGGTAGAACTCAAGCACGTTGAGGATCTCGCAGATGATGACGCCGCCGGAGCTTGGCGGCGGCGAGGAAATGATCTCGTAGCCGCGATAATTGCAGGTCACCGGCTTGAGCTCGCGCACGGCATAATTTTCGAAATCCGCCTTGGCCAGAATGCCGCCCTTCTCGCCGCTCGCCTTGACGATGGCGTCGGCGATCGCACCTTTGTAGAAGGGATCCACGCCGCGTTCCGAAATCGCGGCAAGCGAGGCCGCGAGATCGGCCTGGATAAGGCGCTCGCCGACGGCATAGGGCTTGCCGTCCGGCTTGAGGAAAATGACGGCCGCCGCTGGGTCCCTGGCCAGCCGCTCGGCGCCGCCCAGGAGCGAGGCCACATCGCCCTGCTCCAGCACGAAACCGTCCTTGGCATAGCGGATAGCCGGCGCCAGCAAATCCTGCCGCGTCAGCGTGCCGTATTTCTCCCGCGCCATCTCGAAGCCGGCCACCGAACCGGGCACGCCGACCGCCAGATAGCCGTCGAGACTGGCGCCCTTTACCGGCTTGCCGTCCTTGTCGAGATACATGGTTTTGGTCGCGGCGAGCGGCGCGCGCTCGCGGAAATCGACGAAGGTCGAACGGCCGTCCTTGAAGCGGATGGTCATGAAGCCGCCGCCGCCGATGTTGCCGGCGGTCGGGTAGACGACAGCCAGAGCGTAGCCGACAGCGACCGCTGCATCGACCGCGTTGCCGCCCTTCTTCAGCACCTCGACGCCGACTTCCGACGCCAGATGCTGGGCGGTCACCACCATGCCGTGCTCGCCCTTCGCCGGCTGCGGCGAGGCGGCAAAGGCGAGGAACGGCACGAAGGTCAGGGTGAGGGAAAGGGTGACGGCGATTAGGGTTCGGCGGGTGTTGTGCATGGCCGTTCTCCGAGGCGTGGGTAGGCCTAGGAAACGCGCTTGGAGAGGTTGAGTCTACTGACATTAATGGGAAGATATGGCGAGGCTTGCGCCTTCTATCGACACCATTCATGGCACCCATTCATGGCGGAGAGGAACCCAAGCTGAAATGAAGCCACGATCCAACGCTGACAAGCAATTTTGTTCTTGCTTTGTGCCGGCAGCTATGCTACTAATTTGGGTATGGTGCTATTTGGCTCCAACGACCCGCCTCAGGCGGGTTTTTCATTTTCACCAGCATCAAACAATCCCGCCGCCGACGCTCGCCACCGCCGGCCGTTCCGCTGCAACCTTCGCCCGGTAGCCGGCGGCGCGGTAGGCGGCGACTGGATCGATGGCGCCGCCTGTCTTCAGCCGTGCCGTGGCAAGTATCGGCTCGACATCGGTGCGATAGGCTATCTTCAACGTCTGCGTCGCCATCAGCGCGTCGTTGGTATCCTGGAAGCCTTCGAGCGCCCTGCGGTCGACCAGCAGCGCCTGCGCATAGGCGCGCTGCACTTCTATCGCCGACAGCATCAGGCTTTCGATCGGATCGGTGATGTTGTGGCTCTGGTCGAGCATGTGGGCCGGATCGAAGCCTTCGGCGCCTGAAAGCTCGGCATCGACCAGTTCGTTGAAGACCAGAAAGAGGCGGTAGGGATCGATCGAGCCGGCGTCGAGGTCGTCGTCGCCATATTTCGAATCGTTGAAGTGGAAGCCTCCGAGTTTTTTGAACTGGATCAGCCGCGACACGATCATCTCGATATTGACGTTGGGGGCGTGATGGCCGAGGTCGACCAGGCAGAACGCCTTGTCGCCAAGCTCTTTGGCGATGATGTAGTTGGTGCCCCAATCCTGCACGACGGTCGAATAGAAGGCCGGCTCGTACATCTTGTGCTCGGTGAACAGCTTCCAGTCGTCCGGCAGCCCGGCGTAGATCTCCTTCATCGCGTCGAGATAGCGCTCGAATGCCTTGGCGAAGTTGACCTGGCCGGGGAAGTTCGAGCCGTCGCCGATCCACACCGTCAGCGCTTTCGAGCCCAGCGTCCTGCCGATCTCGATGCATTCGAGGTTGTGCTCGACCGCCTGCCGGCGTGTTGCTGCATCGGCATGCGACAGCGAGCCGAATTTATAGGAAAGCTTCTGGTCGCTGGCGTCGGAGAAGGTGTTCGAGTTGATGGCGTCGAAGCCGAGACCGAAGCGGGATGCCGCCTGCTTCAGCCGGTTCGGATCGGCCTTGTCCCAGGGAATATGCAGCGAGACGGTCGGCGTCGCCTGCGTCAGTTGCCGGATGACGGCACAGTCCTCGATCTTGTCGAAAATGTCGCGCGGCTCGCCAGCGCCTGGAAAACGGGCAAAGCGGGTGCCGCCGGTGCCGACGCCCCAGGACGGAATGGCGACCGCGAATTTCTCGACCTTGTCTCTGACAGCGTCGATGGCGATGCCGCGGCGGTCGAGGCGCTCGCCGAGAGAGTCGTAATCGCGCTTGAGGTCGGCGTTGCGCGCGGCATTATGCTTGTCGACGAGGTCGACGGAGATGATGGTTTCGGACATGGTTCCTCCCAAATGCGTTCGGTTGGCGCTGCCCCTTACCCGCCTGCCGGCACCTTCTCCCCCGGGGAGAAGGGTAAAGTTCCGGCCTCGGCGCCAACCCCTCAAAGACGGTCGCTTATCGCGTAAAACTCTGTGCGTTGCCGGCGTCGACGTTGATGATGTTGCCGGTCGATTTTGCCGACATATCGGAGGCGAAGAAATAGATCGCTTCGGCGATGTCCTCTGGGAATACAGAGCGCTTCAGCATCGAACGCGAGCGGTAATGCTCCTCGAGATCGTCGGTCGACATCTTGTAGGCGGCGGCGCGCTGTTCCTTCCACTCGCCGCTCCAGATCTTCGAGCCGCGCAGCACGGCGTCGGGATTGACGACATTGACCCTGATCTGTGCTTCCGCCCCTTCCAGCGCCAGGCAGCGTGCCAGATGGATCTCGGCGGCCTTGGCCGTGCAATAGGCGGCGGCGTTGGGCGATGCGGCAAGCCCGTTCTTGGAAGCGACGAAGACGATGTTGCCGCCGATGTTTTGCGCCCGGAACAGCCGGAACGCTTCGCGCGAAACCAGGAAATAGCCGGTCGACAGGATGTCCATGTTCTTGTTCCACAGCGCCAGCGTGGTGTCCTCGATCGGCGCCGAGGTTGCCAGGCCGGCATTCGACACGAGGATATCGATGCCGCCGAATTCGACCGCCGTCTCGGCAAAACCGGAGATCACCTGGTCCTCGGACGTGACGTTGATGACGACGGGCCGCACGAAATCCTTGCCATAAGCCTTGGCAAGCTCCTCATTGGCGCTGGCAAGGGCTGCTTCGTCGATGTCGGCCAGCACGACGCACGCGCCTTCGCGCAGCAGCCGGTTGGCGGTGGCCCGGCCGATGCCGCCGGCGCCGCCGGTGACCAGCGCGATCTGGCCGGCAAGGGCCTTTGGTTTCGGCAGGCGCTGCAGCTTTGCCTCTTCGAGCAGCCAGTATTCGATGTCGAAGGCTTCCTGGTCGGGCAGGCCGACATAGGCCGACACCGTCGAGGCGCCGCGAATGACGTTGATGGCGTTGACGTAGAATTCGCCTGAAATGCGCGCCGTCGCCTTGTCGCCGGCGAAGGTGAACATGCCGACGCCGGGCACCAGATAGACCACGGCGTTGGGATCGCGCGCCGGCGGCGAATCCGGGTGCTTGCAGCGGTCATAATAAGCCTGATAGCCGACGCGATACTCCGCCACGTCATCGGCAAGACGGGCAATGATGGCATCGACGTCGGGATTTTGAGGGTCGAACTCGATGACCAGCGGCCGGATCTTGGTGCGCAGGAAATGGTCCGGGCAGGACGTGCCGAGTGCCGCCAGCGGCCGCAAATCCCTGGAATTGACGAATTCGAGCACGGCAGGCGAATCATCGAAATGGCCGAGCTTGTGGCTGTTCTCGGAGATCAGGCCGCGGATCCTCGGCATCAGTTTTGCGGCCACGGCGCGACGCGCCGGCGCATCGAGGGATTTGACGACTTCGCCGCCGAAGATCGGCTTGCCCTGGCTCTTGCGCTCGAACCAGTCGATTGCCTGATTGATAACCGAGATCGTGGTCTCGTAGCATTCCTTCGGCGTGTCGCCCCAGCTGAACAGACCATGGCTGGCCAGCACGACGCCCTTGGCGTCGGGGTTCTCGAGGCAGAATTTCTCCAGCCACAGGCCGAGTTCGAAGCCCGGACGTTTCCATGGCAGCCAGCCGATCGTGTCGCCGAAGATCTCCTTGGTCAGCGCCTGCGAATCCTTGGCGGCGGCAATGGCGATGATGGCGTCGGGATGCATATGATCGACATAAGGCTTCGGCACGAAGGCATGCAGCGGCGTGTCGATCGAGGCCGCGCGCGGGTTGAGATTGAAGGTGCAGTGAGGCAGATAGCCGACCATCTCGTCTTCATGTTCGAGGCCGCGATAGAGACCCTTCAGCGCCCGCAGTTTATCCATGTACAGTGTGGCGAAGCCGTCGAGCTTGATCGAGGCGCTGTCGCCGCCCGAGCCCTTGACCCACAGCACTTCCACGCTTTCGCCGGTGAGCGGATCGTTTTGCCAGATCTTGGAGGAGGTGTTGCCGCCGCCATAATTGGTGACGCGCTTGTCGGAGCCAAGGACGTTCGAGCGATAGACCAGACGTTCCGGTTCGCTCATTGCTTGCGCTTTTGCGTTATCCCAAAGATTGGCGAGGCGCGTGCCGGAGCGCTTGTCGAGCATAGGTATCCTCCCTTTGGGACACGCAAACGGCGCCGGTCCCTTTTGTACGAATTTCTACGCAAGCGGCTGTCTTGTCAATCACAAACGATCAATATCAGTCATATTGCATTGCACAATGAAATTATCTGATCGGAAATGATTGACACTGCGCGCTTTGGGTGCCTAGATGCTCAAGCAGGGAGGAACCATGCACGAGAAAGAGCGCCACAGGATCATTTTGTCCGCCGTCCAGGAAAAACCTGTGGTGACGGTGCAGGAGATGGTCGACCTGACGGAGTCGTCCGAGGCGACGATTCGGCGCGACATCGCGGCATTGCACGTGCAAAAACGCCTGCGCCGGGTGCGCGGCGGTGCAGAGGCGCTTTCGCCGCCGCAGTTCATCGGCCTTGCCGGCCGGCCCTTTTCCGTCAACGAGACCATCAACGCTGCGCAGAAACGGGCAATCGCGCGGGAAGCCGTGGAACTCTGCAAGGATGGCGAGCCGATCATCATCAATGGCGGCACCACCACCTTCCAGATGGTGCATTTCCTGACCGGCCGGCGCATGCCGATCTTCACCAATTCCTTTCCGATCGCCGAGCACCTGCTCAGACATTCCAAGAACACGGTAATGCTGTCGGGCGGCACCATCTACCGCGAGCAGAACATCATCCTGTCGCCCTTCGACAATGACGTGACGCGCAATTTTTACGCGCGCCGCATGTTCATGGGCGCGCAGGGACTGGGACCGCTCGGTCTGATGGAAGGCGACCCGCTGCTGATCCAGGCCGAGCAGAAGCTGATCGACCAGGCAGACGAGTTGGTGGTGCTGGTCGATTCCTCGAAGTTCCGCAGACGCTCGAGCCTGATCCTGTGCGGCCTGTCGCGCATCGCCACGGTGATCACCGACGACGGCATCGAGGATCGCGAAGCCAAGATGCTGGAGACCGCCGGCGTGACGCTGATCATCGCCCGCACAACGGCAAGCAATAAAGAAGAATCTTCGCTGCAGGCCTGAGAAAACTCACGCCCGCAGCGGCGATGGAATGCAACGCTCAAGGGAGGATATTCGATGAGCTTCTTTAGGAAATTGATGGTTACGGCGGCGTTCTCCGCCGCCATGTTCGTGAATGCCGCCTATGCTGAGAACGTCAAAATCGCGCTGGTGGTGAAGTCGCTCGGCAACGGCTTCTTCGACGCCGCCAACAAAGGCGCCGAAGAGGCGGCCAAGGAACTAGGCGATGTCGACATCATCTACACCGGCCCGACCAAGGCGACCGCCGAAGCGCAGATCGAAGTGGTCAATTCGCTTATCGCACAGAAGGTCAACGCCATCGCCATTTCGGCGAACGACGCCGACGCGCTGGTGCCGGTGCTCAAGAAGGCGATGGAGCGCGGCATCACCGTCATCTCGTGGGATTCGGGCGTCGCGCCGGAAGGACGCCAGCTTCACCTCAACCCCTCCGACACCAACCTGATCGGCGAGACCATCATCAAGCTTGCCGCCGACTACCTGCCTGAAGGCGGCGACCTCGCCATCCTGTCGGCTTCGTCGACCGCGACCAACCAGAATGCCTGGATCGACGCGGCCAAGAAGGTGCTGCCGGAGAAGTTCCCCAAGATCAAGCTCGTCGCCACCGTCTATGGCGACGACGACTCGGCCAAGAGCACGGATGAAGCCAAGGGTCTTTTGAAGTCCTATCCGAACCTCAAGGCGATCATCGCACCGACCACGGTCGGCGTCGTTGCCGCCGCGCAGGTGGTGACCGATGAAGGCCTGATCGGCAAGGTCAACGTCACCGGCCTGGCGCTGCCGTCGGAGTTCAAGAAGTTCATCGACAATGGCGCCAGCCAGGCGGTTGCGTTGTGGAACCCGATCGATCTCGGCTACTCCGCCGTCTACCTCGCCCACGACCTGGCGGTGAAGAAGGAAGAAGCCAAGCCCGGTGCTACGCTGTCGATCGGCCGCGTCGGCAAGGTCACGCTCGACGACACCAATTCGGCTGCCATGGCTCCGCCCTTCCAGTTCGACAAGTCGAACATCGAAAAGTTCTCCAAGATCTATTGATCCTGGAGCCTTCGAAACGGTGCGGCGGGGCTCAGGTCCCGCCGCGCTTTCAAACGAACCTTGTTTCAGGGCTTGATACGATTATGGACACGACAGCCCAACACGAAATGGCAAAGGAAGCGCCTTTGTCTTCCGGACCGCGCCTGACGCTGTCCGGCATCTCGAAAAGCTTTCCCGGCGTGCGCGCGCTGCACGACGTCCGCCTGTCGCTCTATCCCGGCCAGGTGACCGCGCTGATCGGCGAAAACGGCGCCGGCAAGTCGACGCTGGTCAAAATAATGACCGGCATCTACCAACCGGATGCTGGCACCATCAGCATCGACGGCCAGCCGGTCACACTGCCCAGCGCGCACGCCGCGTTCGGGCACGGCATCACCGCCATCCACCAGGAAACAGTGCTGTTCGACGATCTGACGGTGGCCGAAAACATCTTCCTCGGCCATGCGCCGCGCACGCGTTTCAAAACCATCGACTGGCGCACCATGCGCAAGAATGCCCGCGAGGTGCTCGACACGATGGGCGCCGGCCATATCGAAGCCGACGCCAGGCTGAAGGATCTCGGCATCGCCAACAAGCACCTCGTGGCGGTTGCCCGCGCCATGTCGATCGACGCCCGGATCGTCATCATGGACGAGCCGACGGCAGCGCTTTCGATGAAGGAGATCGAAGAGCTTTTCCTGCTGATCGAATTCCTCAAGAGCGACGGCAAGGCGATCCTGTTCATCAGCCACAAATTCGATGAGATCTACCGCATCGCCGACCGCTATACCGTGTTCCGCGACGGCGAGATGGTCGGCGAAGGGCTGATCAAGGACGCCGGCCAGAGCCAGATCGTGCGCATGATGGTCGGCCGCTCGGTCGATCACATCTTTCCGCAGCGCAAGGCCGAGATCGGCGCGCCGGTGCTGGCCGTCTCCGGCCTGTCGCACCCGACCGAGTTCGACGACATAGGCTTCGAGCTGCACAGGGGCGAAATCCTTGGCTTCTACGGCCTTGTCGGCGCCGGGCGCAGCGAGGTGATGCAGGCGATATCGGGCATCACCCGCACCAGCCGCGGCACGATCACGCTGGAAGGCAAGGCGATCGCGCCGAAATCGGCGGCGGATTCGATCGATGCCGGCATCGTCTATGTGCCGGAGGAACGCGGCAAACAAGGTGTGGTGATCGGCCTGCCGATCTTCCAGAACGTTTCGCTGCCTTCGCTCAAACGGACATCCAAATCCGGCATATTGCGGCTGGCCGAAGAGTTCGCGCTGGCCCGCTCCTACACCGAGCGGCTCGATCTGCGCGCCTCTTCTCTCAGCCAGGACGTCGGCACGCTGTCGGGCGGCAACCAGCAGAAGATCGTCATCGCCAAATGGCTGGCGACCGCGCCCAGGGTGATCATCCTGGACGAGCCGACGAAGGGCATCGACATCGGCTCCAAGGCGGCCGTGCACGGCTTCATGGCCGAGCTCGTCGCGCAAGGCCTGTCGGTGATCATGGTGTCGTCCGAACTGCCGGAAATCCTCGGCATGTCCGACCGCGTCGTTGTCATGCGCGAGGGCCGTATTGCCGCGGTCTACGACAATAAGGGGCTCGACGCCGAAACCTTGGTCAGGACGGCAGCGGGGATCGCGTCATGAAGGCTTTTCTCAGATATCGCGAGGTCTTGCTGCTGGCGGCAATCGTCGTGCTGATCGGGCTGATCTCAACGCGGTTTCCAGGTTTTGCCGATCCGGCCAATCTGCGCCAGGTGTTCAACGACACGTCGATCCTGATGATCCTGGCGCTCGGCCAGATGGTCGTCATCCTGACCCGCTCGATCGACCTGTCGATGGCTTCCAACCTCTGCTTCACCGGCATGGTGGTGGCGATGCTGAACGCCGCGCATCCGGCGATCCCGATCCCGCTGCTGATCGTCATCGCACTGCTGGTCGGCCTGGTGCTCGGCGCCATCAACGGCCTGCTGGTATGGCGGTTGAACATTCCCTCGATCGTGGTAACGCTCGGCACCCTCACCATCTACCGCGGCGCTACCTTCGTCATATCAGGCGGCGCCTGGGTCAACGCCGACCAGATGAGCGCTGAGTTCATCGGCCTGCAGCGCGCGGCTTTCCTCGGCATTCCGGTTCTGTCCTGGATCGCCATATTGGTCATTGCATTGTTTTTCCTGGTGATGACGCGCACCGCGCTCGGCCGCTCGATCTATGCCATCGGCGTCAACCCGACCGCATCGGTCTATGCCGGCATCGATGTCGGCCGGACGAAATTCATCGTCTTCTGCATCTCGGGGATGATCGGCGGCCTCTGTGGCTATCTGTGGATCTCGCGCTACGTCATCGCCTCGGTCGAGGTCGCGAATGGTTATGAGCTCAATATCATCGCCGCCTGCGTCATCGGCGGCATTTCGATTGCCGGCGGCATCGGTTCGGTCGGCGGCGCGGTGCTCGGCGCGCTGTTCCTCGGCATCATCTCGAACGCGCTGCCGGTGATCAACATTTCACCCTTCTGGCAGATGGCGATTTCAGGCAGCGCCATCATCCTGGCCGTGGTGCTCAACGCACGCGGCGAACGCCGGCAAGGCCGCATCATTCTCAAAAAGGCGGAAGCGGCATGATGGACGCCTCGCTTCATTTCTCTGGGACGATTGGAATGTTGCCGTCCGCAACAGTCCCGTTTTCAAAGTGGACGCTGCCCCTCACCCTTGCCCTCTCCCCGTGCAGATACAAGGGGCAGCGCCAAGTTTCGGATGGTGTTGTCACATGACCGATATCGCCAACGCCCCTGCCGCACGCCACATTCCGGATCGGCTCGACAACCCTTTCACCGCGGCGGTCTTCTCCTGGGAGGCGCTGCTCGTCGCGGTGGCGGTCGCCATCTTTGCCGTCAACAGTTTTGCCTCGCCCTATTTCCTCGACGCTTGGTCGCTCTCGGACCTGACCTTCAACTTCACGGAAAAGGCGCTGATCGCGCTGGCCATGGCGCTGCTGATCATCTCCGGCGAAATCGACCTGTCGGTCGCCGCCATCATTGCGCTGGCGTCAACGATGATGGGCATGGCAGTGCAGGCCGGCGCCGGCACTCCGGCGCTGGTGGCAATCGGCCTCGTCGTCGGGCTCGGCTGCGGCGCCTTCAACGGCGTGCTCGTCACCAGGCTCGGCTTGCCGTCGATCGTCGTCACCATCGGCACGATGAGCCTGTTTCGCGGCATTGCCTTCATCATCCTGGGCGACCAGGCCTACAAGGGCTATCCCGCGAACTTCGCCTTCTTCGGCCAGGGCTATGTCTGGTGGGTGGTGTCGTTCGAACTGACGCTTTTCCTGATCGCGGCAGTCGTCTACTGGTTCCTTCTGCACCGCACGAGCTTCGGCCGCCGGGTCTTTGCCATCGGCAACAACCCGGTCGCGGCGCAGTTTTCCGGCGTCCGTGTCGGCCGCATCAAATTCATCCTGTTTTGCCTGACCGGCCTGATGGCGGGCATCGCCTCGGTGCTGATCACATCGCGGCTCGGCTCGACCCGGCCGTCCATCGCGCAGGGCTACGAGCTGGAAGTCATCACCATGGTGGTGCTCGGCGGCGTCAGCATCCTAGGCGGCGCCGGCAGCATTCTGGGTGTGGTGCTGGCGGCGTTCATCATGGGACTGGTGACCTTCGGCCTCGGCCTGCTCAACGTGCCGGGGATCGTCATGTCGATCTTCATCGGCCTGCTGCTGATCATCGTCATCGCACTGCCGATCCTGTGGCGGCGCGTACGGCGGGAGCGCTTTGCCTGATGCCCGAAAAATATGCGTTCAAGATGAAGCTCAATCCGGGCATGAAGGCCGAATACAAGAGGCGCCACGACGACATCTGGCCGTCACTCGTAGCGTTGCTGAAACAGGCCGGTATCTCCGATTATTCGATCCATCTCGACGAGGAGACCAACACCCTGTTCGGCGTGCTGTGGCGACGCGATGACCACGGGATGGACGAATTGCCGAAGCATCCGGTGATGCAGCGTTGGTGGGCCGAGATGGCGGACATCATGGAGACCAGGCCGAACAACGAGCCGGTGGCGGTGCCGCTGGAAACAATGTTCCATATGGAATGACCAGCAACGTCGCCGTCATCGATATCGGCAAGACCAACGCCAAGGTGGCGCTGGTCGATCTCGCCACATCGAGCGAAGTGGCCCTGCGCACGGTGGCGAACGAGCCGGTTCGGCAAGGCCAGTACCCCCACCATGACGTCGAGCGGTTATGGGCGTTTATCCTCGGCAGCCTGGCCGAGATCGATCGCGAGCAGCGCATCGATGCGATATCGATCACCACCCATGGCGCAACGGGCGTGCTGGTCGACGCATCAGGCGAACTGGCGCTGCCGGTGCTCGACTACGAATTCGACGGGCCGGATGCCCTTGCCAGGGACTATGACACGATCCGTCCCGCGTTCTCCGAGACCGGCACGCCGCGCCTGCCGGCCGGCCTCAATCTCGGTGCGCAGCTGTTTTGGCAGCAGAAGCGCTTTCCGGCGGATTTCGCCAAAACCGCCGCGATGCTGATGTACCCGCAATACTGGGCCTTGCGCCTGACCGGCGTCGCCGCCAGCGAAGTGACGTCGCTCGGCTGCCACACTGATCTATGGAACCCGTGGAAAGCGGATTTTTCCTCGCTGGTCGACCGGCTGCAATGGCGACGGCTAATGGCGCCGGTGCGGCAGGCCAAGGACCGCCTGGGCCCGATCCTGCCCGCTCTGGCGCGGCAAACCGGCCTCGACCCGCAAACGCCGGTGTTTTGCGGCCTGCACGATTCCAACGCCTCGCTGCTGCCGCATCTCCTATCCAGCAAGCCGCCTTTCTCCGTCGTCTCGACCGGCACCTGGGTGGTGTCGATGGCGGTCGGCGGCAGCAAGGTCACGCTCGATCCGGCACGCGACACGCTGGTCAATGTCAACGCACTCGGCGATCCCGTGCCGTCGGCGCGCTTCATGGGCGGCCGCGAGTTTTCCGTGCTGACCGAGGGCCAATCGGAGAACTGGACGGAAGACGATGTTGCTACCGTGCTGGCGCGCAAGACGTCCCTATTGCCTTCCACGCAACAAGGTTCGGGGCCGTTTCCGCATCGTACCGCATCATGGTTTAACGCGGACGGTATGAGCGCCGGCCAGCGCTTTGTCGCCATCTCGTTCTACCTGGCGCTGATGACCGCGACCTGCCTCGATCTGATCGGCGCGGACGGTCCCACCGTAGTCGAAGGACCCTTCGCCCGCAACCGGCTGTTCACCCGCATGCTGGCTGCGGCGACTGCGCGCGCCGCCATTGCCTCCGAGGCTGCGACAGGCACCAGCATCGGCGCCGCGCTGCTGGCGTCGGACCGGGGGACACCGCAAGGCAGAGGCGAAAGGACCGAACCCTCGGCCGATCCGGTCTGGACAAGTTACGTGCGCTCCTGGCGTTCGGCGTTCGACGAACGAGCCTGACCGCCGAGCTCATGGCGTCCTGATGTTCGGAGATGCCTAGCCCACGTAGAGCAATCCTTGTGGATCGATCTCCGGCTTGCGGCCGGCAACGAGGTCGGCGAGGAACTTTCCCGAACCGCAGGCCATGGTCCAGCCGAGATGGCCGTGGCCGGTGTCGAGGTAGAGATTGTCGTACCGCGCCCGGCCGATGACCGGCACGGAGTTCGGCATCATCGGGCGAAGTCCAGCCCAGAGCTCGGCCTTGCTCTCGTCGAAAGCCCCGGGGAACAGGTCTTTGCCGGTGTTCAGGATCGAGTTGAAATCGCGTGGCTTGAACGTGCGGTCGAAACCGGTGAACTCCGCCGTCGAGGACATCCGCAGCCGGTTTCCCAGCCTGGAATAGCCGATTAGCCGGTCCTCGTCGGCGCCGCCCATGATCGGCCCCTTGCTTTCATCTTCCAGCGGAACAGTCACGGTATAGCCCTTCACCGGATAGACGGGCAGATCGATGCCGTAGCGGCGGCCGAGCAGACCGCTCTCCGGCCCCATCGAGATGACCACCGCATCGCCGGCCACCGGGCCGGCCGAGGTCATCACCGCGAGCACGCGGCCGCCGTCGATGTCGAGGCCTTCGACCGTCGTGCCGTAGAGGAACTGGACGCCGAGTTTTTCGGCGGCATAGGCAGCGAGGCGCTGCGTGAATTGGCTGGAGTCGCCGGTCTGGTCCATCGGCGAATAGACGCCGCCGGCTATCTTGTCCTTGGCGGCGGCAAGGCCGGGCTCGAGCTCGACCAGCCGGTCGCGGCCGACGATCTCGATCGGCAGGCCGTGTTCGCCGAGATAGCGGTAATTGTCGGTGCCGGTATCAAAGCTCTGCTGCGAGCGGAAGAAATACAGAATGCCCTTCTTGCGCTCGTCATAGCGGATGCCGGTCTCGGCGCAGACGGCGTTGATGCAGTCGCGCGAATAAAGCGCCAGACGCAGCTTGACATCGGTGTTGGCGCGCATGCGCTTATGCGTGCACTGGCGCAGGAAGCGCAGGCTCCAGGCGAAAAAATACGGATCGAAGCGCAGCCGCACCTTGATGCCGAGATCGTGGTTGTAGAGGCCGCGCAGGAACGTCTTCAGCGCGGCTGGCGAGGCCCAGGCGATGGCGTCTCCGGGCGACACCAGGCCGGCATTCGACCGGCTGGTGCCGCGTGCTGCCGCCGGATGGCGCTCGATCACCGTCACCTCATGGCCGTCGCTGGCCAGATAATAGGCCGCCGCCGTACCGACGACGCCGGCCCCAAGTACCAGGATTTTCATTCCGCCCCCAGCGCGCCGAACCAACCTTTGCGGAGAGCCCGCTTCACCCCAGAGCCGAATTCTTGCTGGTCAGGATGCGCTCCCAGGCAAGCGCATCGGCAACGATCTGGTCGAGGTTGTCGCGCTGCGGGGTCCAGCCGAGCTCACCGCGCGCCAGCTCCGAATTGGCGACGACCGCGGCGGCGTCGCCGGCGCGGCGATCGCCCATCCGTACGTCGAAATCATGGCCGAAGACGCGGCGGACGCTGTCGATGACCTCGAGCACCGAATAGCCATGGCTGTAGCCGCAATTGGCGACCAGGCTCGATCCGCCGGCACGCAGCCGCTGAAGCGCCAGCCGATGCGCCGCCGCCAGGTCGCTGACGTGGATATAGTCGCGCATGCAGGTGCCGTCCGGCGTCGGATAGTCGCTGCCGAACACCTGCATGAAGGAGCGCTTGCCGAGCGCCGTCTCGCAGGCGACCTTGATCAGATGCGTGGCACCGGGCGTCGACTGGCCGGTGCGGCCCTTCGGATCGGCGCCGGCGACGTTGAAATAGCGCAGCGCCGTATAGCGCAACCCGTGGGCAATCGCCGCATCGCGCAGCATCCATTCGCTCATCAGCTTGGACAGGCCATAGGGCGATTCCGGCGCAAGCCGGGCATCCTCGCGTACCGGTTCCAGGCCGGCGCCGCCATAGACGGCGGCGGTCGAGGAAAAGATGAAATTGGGCACGCCTTCGCGCACCGCGGTCTCGATCAAGGTGCGCGTCTTGCAGGTGTTGTTCTCGTAATAGGCAAGCGGGTCGGCGACCGATTCGGGGACCACGATCGAGCCGGCGAAATGGATGATCGCGTCGACCTTATTGTCGCGGATGATCGAGGCAACCAGTTCCCTGTCGGCGACATCGCCGACAACGAGCTTTGCTTCCGGAGCCACTGCCCATTCAAAGCCGGTGGAAAGCCGGTCGAGGACGACGACGCTGTCACCCGTGTCCAGCAATTCCCAGACCATATGGCTACCGATATAGCCGGCCCCGCCTGTCACCAAAACCGTCATCCGCATCCTCGCTATTCATGATTTGTCGGAACTGTCTCAATCGTCGCCTTACTGGAAAACCTGCCGCCGAGCCATTAGAACCTGCGGTAACCGGTCTCATCGGCGCGTGGCATTGTCCTGAAACAAGATTGATCCACATCAAGGGAATAGGCCACGTTCCGTGGTCGTTAGGAACAGGCTCGGGGCGTGGCATTTTGACCAAAAAGGCCAAGTGGACGATGAATGGGCCAATGACTATGATCGCGCGCAAAATTGGGAAGGCGACATGAACTACCAGCGGTTTTTCGAGGAAGCGATCGACCAGCTCCATGCAGAGCGTCGCTACCGCGTCTTCGCCGACCTTGAGCGTATCGTCGGGAAATTCCCGCGCGCCATCTGGCGCGCCAATGGCCGCGCCGAGGAAATCACCGTCTGGTGCTCCAACGATTATCTCGGCATGGGCCAGCATCCCGACGTCATTGCCGCGTTCCAGAAGGCGGCAGGCAAGATGGGGTCGGGCGCCGGCGGCACCCGCAACATCTCCGGCACCAGCAACCCGCTGGTCGAGCTCGAACTGGAGCTTGCCGACCTGCACGACAAGGAAGCGGCACTGGTTTTCACCTCCGGCTTCGTTTCAAACGAGGCGTCGATCTCGACCATTGCAAAGCTGCTTCCCAATTGCTTGATCATCTCGGACGAACTCAACCACGCTTCGATGATCGAGGGCGTGCGGCGCTCGGGCGCCGAGAAGAAGATCTTCCGCCATAATGACGTGGCACATCTCGAAACCCTGCTGCAGACGGCCGGCCGCGAGCGCGCCAAGCTGATCGTCTTCGAGAGCGTCTATTCGATGGACGGCGACATCGCGCCGATCAAGCAGATCGTCGAACTCGCCGAGCGTTACAACGCCATGACCTACATCGACGAGGTCCACGCCGTCGGCATGTACGGGCCGCGCGGCGGCGGCATCACCGAGCGCGAAGGGCTGGCCGACCGCATCGACATCATCGAGGGCACGCTGGCCAAGGCGTTCGGCACGCTTGGCGGCTACATCGCCGGCAACACTGCGGTGATCGACGCGGTGCGCTCCTATGCGCCGGGCTTCATCTTCACCACGGCGTTGCCGCCAGCGATCGCTGCAGCGGCAACCACCTCGATCCGCCATCTCAAGCGTTCGCAGGCCGAGCGCGACGCACAGCTGCGTCAGGCGACACGGACCAAGCAAGTGCTGGCCGCAGCCGGCCTGCCGGTGATGGAATCGCCTACCCACATCGTGCCGCTTCTGGTCGGCGATCCCGAGCTCTGCAAGATGGCCAGCGACCGCCTGCTCGGTGTGCACGGCATCTATATCCAGCCGATCAACTACCCGACAGTGCCGCGCGGCACCGAGCGGCTGCGCATCACGCCTACACCGTTCCATTCGGACGCGCTGATTGCCTCCCTGCAGGACGCGCTGGTCGAGACATGGGACGCGTTGGGGATTCCCTACGGTTCGGCCGGCCGGCCTTCAGTAGCCAAGAGCGACCGCGTCATTCCGTTGCTGGTGCCGAAGTCGGGCGGGTGAAGCCCGTTTGAAACTCTACTCAGGCTTTGAGGCAGCTCACACACTCGTCATCCATTTCGCCAGCCGGTGCGCGGCTTCTTCGAGCTGGTCGAGGCGGCGGTGGAAGCACAGCCTGAGGAAGGCTTCGCCGCCGGGGCCGAAGGCGGTGCCGGGGGCCAGGCCGACATTGGCGCGGTCGACCATGTCGAAGGCGGCGGCGCGGGAATCGGTGACGCCGTCGACCGCGAAGAACAGATAGAATGCGCCCTGCGGCACGGTGAAGCGCGCCCGGCCGGTTTCGGCAAGAATACCGCAGACCAGGTCGCGCGCCGCCCTCGCCCGCTCCACCTGCTCGACGATGAAGGCATCGCCCTCATCCAGCGCAACGACGGCCCCGCGCTGCATGAACTGGGCAACGCCGGAAGTCGAATACTGGACCAGGTTTTCGAACACCTGCTGCAAGGTGGGATGGATCTTGATCCAGCCGATGCGCCAGCCGGTCATCGCCCAGTTCTTGGAAAAAGAATTGACGAACAGAATGCGGTCCTCATCGGCCATGATGTCGATGAACGACGGCGCGCGGCCGTGGCCGTAATGAAACAGCGAGTAGATCTCGTCGGCGATAATCCACAGACCCCTTTGGCGGGCAAGATCGAGGATCGCCTGCAACGTTTCCTTGTCGGCAGTCCAGCCGGTCGGGTTGGACGGCGTGTTGACGAACAGCGCCTTGGTCCGTGGCGTGATCGCCGCTGCGATCTTGTCGACATCGCAGGACCAGCCATTGCCCGACTGATCGAGCGTCACCGCGACTGGCACGGCGCCGGCTACCCCGGCGGCGGCGGCGAAGTTCGGCCATGCCGGCGACAGGTAGACGAGTTCGTCGCCCTTGCCGGCCACCGCGTCGATGGCCAGCTGGATGGCATGCATGCCGGAGCCGGTGACGATGAATTCTTCGTTGGCGAAAGTCTTGCCGAAATGCCTGGTGTAGTAGCGGGCGAGCGCCTGCCTGAGTTCGGGAATGCCTCTCTGCCAGGTATAGAAGGTTTCGCCGCCGGCGAGTGCCTTGGCGGCGGCATCGGTGATGAAGGCGGGCGTCGGCAGGTCACCCTCGCCGGCCCAGAGCGGGATCATGCCGTCGCGGCCGCGGCCACGGTTCATGACGGCGACAATGCCGCTTTCAGGCGCCGCCCGAGCCTCGGCGCGCAAGGTATCGATCAAGGTCATGGATAGGTCCGTTTTCGTTTGCTCGACTGCTAGCGTGTTTCAGGGCGGGCGAAAACAGAAAACCCCGGCCGCAAGCGACCAGGGTTTTGGTCCAGAGAGGTTCTCGCAAGTGCTATTTTCTGGCGAGGAGATCGCGAATTTCGGTGAGCAGCGCGACGTCGGCTGGCGGCGGAGCGGCCGGGGCAGCCGGTTTTTCGCGCTCCAGCCGCTGGCGCAGATTGTTCACCGCTTTGATCATCAGGAAGATGATGAAAGCGAGGATAAGGAAGTTCAGCGCCACGGTGATGAAGCTGCCATAGGCGAAGACAGCGCCCTGTTTCTTCGCATCGGCCAGTGAGGTTGCATTCACCGCGGAAGACAGGGGTATGAAGTAGTTGTTGAAGTCCAGTCCTCCGAAGATCGCGCCAACAATAGGCATGATGATGTCGTCGACCAGCGAGGTGACGATCTTGCCGAAGGCAGCGCCAATGATGACGGCGACGGCCAGGTCCATCACATTGCCCCTGGAAATGAATTCCTGAAACTCTTTCAGCATTCGACTCCTCCTTGTCCTGACCGGCCGTTCTGCCGTCCGCTCCTCGGCATTGACCGGCCAGCAGAATAGCAAAAACCTGCGGTTGCAACAGGAGCAAAAGCTGGTTTCAGCCGGTCACGATTGCCTGACGCAGCCGCTATAATACGCCGAAAGCCGCGATGGACTCGATCGCCAAGCTGTGATTGCGTCAGCAAGGCCGGATGAAAAGCCGGCGCAGGGAGGAAGTTCGAGGCGTGCAGGGCTGGTTCATCGTCATCATCGCGATTGCCTATGTGACGTTGCTGTTTGCCATCGCCAGCCTGGGCGACCGGCGCTCGACTTCATCCGGCCCCGGCCGCGCCCGGCCCTTCATCTATGCGCTCAGCCTTGCCATCTACTGCACCTCCTGGACCTTCTTCGGCTCGGTCGGGCTGTCCTCCGAGCGCGGCCTCGAGTTCCTCGGCATCTATATCGGACCGGTGCTGGTGTTTGTGTTCGGCTTTCCGCTGCTCCAGCGCATCATCAGGCTGGCCAAGACCGAGAAGATCACCTCGATCGCCGACTTTCTCGGCGCCCGCTACGGCAAGAGTTTTGCTGTCGCGGCGATCGCCACACTGATCGCGACCATCGGGGCGGTGCCCTATATGGCGCTGCAATTGAAGGCAATCTCCGGCTCGGTCAGCCTGATGGTCGAATACTATACCGGCGCGCCGCCCTCCTTCGATCCGTTCGTCAGCGACATCTCACTGGTCGTGGCCATGCTGCTGGCGCTGTTCGCGGTGCTGTTCGGCACGCGCCATGCCGACGCCACCGAACACCAGGACGGGCTGGTGCTGGCTGTGGCAGTCGAAACGGTGGTCAAGCTCGCCGCCTTCCTGGCGATCGGCCTGATGGTCACGTTCTTGATCTTCGGCGGGCCGGGCGACATGTTCGACCGGCTCGCCGAAAACACGCAGGTGCGCCAGGCGATGGGCTACAACACCTCCCTCGCTACCTGGCTGGTGCTGACATGCCTGAGCGGCTTTGCCATCCTCATGTTGCCGCGCCAGTTCTACGTCACCATCGTCGAAAACCGCAGCGAGGCCGAGCTGCGCACCGCGACATGGGTGTTTCCGCTCTATCTGGTGGCGATCAACCTGTTCGTGCTGCCGATCGCGCTAGCCGGCCTGGAACTGGTCGGCACGAGAACCAGCAGCGACCTCTATGTGCTGTCACTGCCGCTGTTCAGCGGCCACGACGTGCTGGCCATGGCCGCCTTCATCGGCGGCCTGTCGGCGGCGACCGCAATGGTGATCGTCGAGAGCGTCGCGCTGTCGATCATGATCTCCAACGATCTGGTCATTCCTCTGTTCGTGAGGCGATTGCTGCGGACCACGACCTCCGAGAACGAGGACTGGTCGACGCTCATCTTGAATGTGCGGCGGGCGGCGATCTTCATCATGCTGTTTATCGCCTTCCTCTACTACCGCGAGAGCACCAACAACGCGCGTCTGTCCTCGATCGGCCTGATGTCGTTCGCCGCGATCGCGCAGTTCGCGCCGGCAATGATCGGCGGCCTGGTCTGGCGCGGCGCCAACGGCCGGGGTGCCGCACTCGGCATGGTCGCCGGCATCGTCGTCTGGAGCTACACGCTGCTGCTTCCCTCGCTCGTCGCGCCCGATACCGGCATCCTCGTCCACGGCCTGTTCGGCTTAGATGCGTTGCGGCCGCAAGCTCTTTTCGGCACCGTCGCCGAGCCGCTGAACCATGGCGTGCTGTGGAGCCTGTCGATCAACACGCTGTTTTTTGTGTTCGGCTCGCTGTCGCGGGCGTCGGTGCCGCTGGAGCGCATCCAGGCGTCGATCTTCGTGCCGCGCGAGGCGGGGCCGCTGCCGAGCCTGCGCCGCTTCCGCACCACCATCACCGTCAACGACCTCAAGGACACGATCGCGCGCTATCTCGGTGTCGAACGCACCGAGCGGTCATTCCAGTCATTCGAAAAGAGCAGCGGCACTTCACTGCACGGCAACGAGCAGGCCAGCATGGATGTCATCCGTTTCTCCGAGCAGCTTCTGGCCAGCGCCGTCGGCTCGTCCTCGGCGCGGCTGATCCTGTCGTTGCTGCTGCGCCGCAACGACCGCGAATCCAAGGACGCCTTCCGCCTGCTCGACGACGCCACAGAGGCGCTGCAGCACAATCGGGACCTGCTGCAGATCGCGCTCGACCAGATGGAACAGGGCATCACTGTCTTCGACCGGGATTTTCGGTTGATCTGCTGGAACCGCCAGTACCGGGCGCTGTTCGACCTGCCCGACGAGATGGGCCAGGTCGGCGTCTCACTCGATCGTATCCTGCGCCACCTTGCCGAGCGCGGCGATATACCGGCAGATCAACGCGTTACCATGCTGAACCGCCTGACCAGCTTCGTCAGCCCCTGGCAGATGGAGCTGAAGACCAGCGGGCGCATTCTCGAATTGCGCTCCAACCCGATGCCGGACGGCGGCATCGTCGCCACCTACGCTGACATTTCCGGACGCGTCGAGCAGGATCTGGCGCTCAAGCGCGCCAACGAATCCCTGGAACAGCGGGTGAAGAGCCGCACCGCCGAGCTCACCCGCGTCAACGAGGAGCTGGCGCAGGCGCAGATGCTGGCCGAGGAGGCCAATCTCGGCAAGACCCGCTTCCTCGCTGCCGCCGGCCATGACATCTTGCAGCCGCTGAACGCCGCCCGCCTCTATTGCTCGTCGCTGATCGAGAAGACCGGCAAGGGGCCCGCCGGCAAGGCGGCGATGAACATCGAATCGTCGCTGGAATCGGTCGAGACCATCCTCGGCGCGGTGCTCGACATTTCGCGCCTCGATGCCGGCGCGATGAAGCCGGACGATACGACCTTCGGCCTCGACGGGCTGCTGCGCCAGATCGGCAACGACTTCCGGCCGCTTGCCGCCGAAAAGAAGCTCGAGCTCTCGATCATGCCGTCGTCGCTCAGCGTGATGACGGACCGCAATCTGCTGCGCCGCCTGATCCAGAACCTGGTCTCCAACGCCATCAAGTATACGCGCCGTGGCCGTATCCTGGTCGGCGTGCGGCGGCGCGGCGAACTGGCCGAGATCCAGGTGATCGACACCGGCATCGGCATTGCCGGCGACAAGCTGAACACCGTGTTTCGCGAATTCACCCGGCTGGACGAAGGCGCACGCGAGGCGGAAGGCCTTGGCCTTGGGCTCTCCATTGTCGACCGCATCGCCCGCGTCCTGCGCCTCGAAGTCCGGATCTTTTCCAACCCCGGCAAGGGCACACGCTTTTCCGTGCTGCTGCCTGTGGCGGCCGTGCAGGCGCCGCGACGCGAGGCGGAGGCGAAGCCGCCTGCCCGTGCCGCGGCCTCGCTTGCCGGGCTCAATGTGCTCTGCATCGACAATGACGGCCGCATCCTCGACGGCATGCGGCTCCTGCTCGAGGGCTGGGGCTGCAGCGTCGACACGCTTTCCGGCGCGGAGGAGCTCGACAGGTCCGGCATGCATCGGCCGGACATCGTGCTTGCCGACTATCATCTCGACAACAGGACCGGCCTCGAATTGATCGCCCAGCTGCGTGCGATCCATGGCGAGGACCTGCCGGCCGTGCTGGTCACCGCCGACCGCTCCAGCGAGGTTCGCGCCGCTGCTGGCAGGCTCGACGTGCCGGTGATCAGCAAACCGCTGAAACCGGCGATGCTGCGCTCGATGATGGCCAGGGTCAGGCCGCTGGCGCCGGCGGCCGAATAGGAGTCAGCCGGCCGTCTGCAGCGGGTCGCTGCCGATTTTGGACAAAAGGATGACCGCTTGGGTGCGGCTGTCGACGCCGAGCTTCTGCAGGATAGCCGAGACATGCGCTTTGATCGTCGCTTCGGAGACCCCGAGCTCATAGGCGATCTGCTTGTTGAGCAGTCCCTCAGCCAGCATGCCGAGCACGCGCGTCTGCTGTGGGGTCAGCGCCTGCAGCCGCTTGATCAGGTCGGAAATCTCGGGATCGCGCTCGACGCCCAGATCGACCCCGGCGGGTGCCGCGATATCACCTGCGAGCACCGACTGCACCGCATTGCGGATCTCCTCCATGCTGGCCGATTTGGAGATGAAGCCGGAGGCGCCGAGATCAAGCGCGCGCCGGATCGTCACCGGATCGTCATGCGCCGAGACGACCATCATTGGCACCGCCGGATGGATGCCGCGCAACGAAATCAGGCCGGAAAGACCGCTTGCCCCCGGCATCGAGAGATCGAGCAGCACCAGATCGACATCCTCATTGGCCAGGACCAGCGCCTTGGCGCTTTCGAAATCGCCGGCCTCGTGAATGGCGGCAACGTCTCCGATGCCCGCGAGTGCCTCCCTCAATGCACCGCGAAAAAGCGGATGATCGTCGGCAATGACGAATGTGTAGCCCAACGGTGATTCCCTCCCCGAATCCCGTTGGCGATTTTCCGCCTTGCAGGATCTGAACGATCATAACGCCATGCCTGCTGTTCGGCGTGGCCGGCTTGCTATTCCCGCCCCAGGTCTTGTTGCGAATTGCCTAGGTCTTTTGCGAATTGGGCTTGGCGCCGTCTTCGTCCTTGTCCATGTCCTTGACGATGTCCATAAAGCTACGCAGGAAGCGCTCCATGTAGCCCATCGTCTTGTTGAAATCCTCCTCGCTGGGCAAAGTCGATTCGAGACGTGCGGCAAGCGAATTTTCGAGCTTGGCGACGCGTTCGTCGAGCGCCTTCACCGAATTTTGCAGCCGGTCGACCTCATCCTGGAAGGCTGCACGTTCGTCGGCCGCCGTCTGGCAGACAAGCTGACCGGAGCGCTCCTCGCAGAGCGACATGGCGCCGGTTTGCGTATCCATGCGGACATAGCCATTGGCCGATTTTTCCAACCGGTAGCGATCGGCTTCCTCGGAAAAGGCCGACGCCGCTGTAAGCGAGACCAGTGCTGCGGGGATCAAAACGTGTTTCAGACGCATGTTTTCCTCCATGAGCCAGTCAGCGCAATCTATCACAGTTTGCGCCTGAAATGGGGACGAACCTGAAATGGGGAAGAACACGGGCCTGCCCTTCCCCGCGTGGTCGGTTCGGACTATAGCGCAACCATGTCCGAGATCATCTACAAGATAGTTCCCGAGGCGCTTTGGCGCGAGGCCGAAAGGGAAGGCCGCTTCACCGGCGCGCCGATCGACGTCGCCGACGGTTTCATCCATTTTTCCACCGCCGGGCAGGTTCGGGAAACGGCGGCCAAACATTTCGCCGGCCAGGGCGGGTTGCTGCTGGTCGCCGTCGACAGCGCGCACCTTGGCGATGCGCTGAAATATGAAGTCTCGCGCGGCGGCGCCTTGTTCCCGCATCTTTACGACGCGCTCAGCCTCGATGCGGTCGTTTCGGTGCAGGCATTGCCGCTCGGCGCCCACGGCCGGCATGAATTCCCGGCGCTGGAGGCCGAATGAGCGCGTTCGACCGGATCGGCCAAAAACTGCTGTTCACGCTCGATCCGGAAACCGCGCATGGGCTGTCGATTGCCGCGCTGAGATGCGGCCTGCCGGTCGCCGGGCGCCCTTTGCGAGACGACAGGTTGAAGACACGCATCTGCGGGCTCGATTTTCCGAACCCGCTCGGCATGGCCGCGGGTTACGACAAGAATGCCGAAGTGCCGGACGCGCTGCTCGGCCTCGGCTTCGGCTTCGCCGAGGTCGGCACGATCACGCCGCTGCCGCAGACGGGCAATCCGAAGCCGCGCATCTTCCGGCTGCCTTCGGACGGGGCAGTGATCAACCGGCTGGGCTTCAACAATGAAGGCCACGCCGCCGCGGAAAAGCGTCTTGCTGCCCGCAAGGGCCGCGCCGGCGTCGTCGGCGTCAACATCGGCGCCAACAAGGACAGCGCCGACCGCGTCGGCGACTATGAGCGCGGCGTGATCAGGTTTGCGCGATACGCCGGCTATCTGACGATCAACATCTCCTCGCCAAACACGCCGGGCCTGCGCAACATGCAGGCGCGCGAACAGCTTGGTGAACTCCTGTCGCGGGTCATGGCCGCGCCTGCGGCGGCACCGGCAAAGCCGCCCGTCTTTCTCAAGATCGCGCCGGACCTGGTCGAGGCCGAACTGGAGGACATCGCCGCCGAGATCACCGACAAGCAAATGGACGGCGTCATCGTCTCCAACACCACGATCGCGCGAGCCGGCCTGCGCAGCGCCGGCCTTGCCGGCGAGACTGGCGGGCTTTCGGGAAAACCCTTGTTCGAGCGCTCGACCATCGTGCTGGCAAGGATGCGAAAACTACTTGGCCCGGATCCCGCCATCATCGGCGTCGGCGGCGTCGATTCCGCCGAGACGGCGCTGGAAAAGATCCGTGCCGGCGCCGATCTCGTCCAGCTCTATACCGGCATGATCTATGCCGGGCCTGCGCTGCCGGGGCGTATTCTTTCCGGCATGGTCCGTTTCATGGACAGTCAAGGGCTGAAGTCGCTGCGCGAGCTTCGCGACAGCCGCCTCGATCACTGGGCGACGAAACCGCTTTAGCGATCAGTTAAAGGCCGTGCGCACCCGCAGCCGCAATATAGTGAGCAGGCTGAAGCCGCGTACCAGCAGGAACACGTGCAGCGCCGCCCACAGGCCGTGATTGCCGAACGCCGGCGCCAGGATCAGCAACGCGGCGCTGAAAGCCAGGAACGACACCAGCATCATGTTGCGCATGTCGCGCGACCATGTCGCGCCGATGAAAACACCGTCCATCTCGAAAGCCAGCACGCCGCTGAGTGCGGTGAATGCCGCCCATGGCAAGTAGATGTCGGCGACGGCGCGGACGTCTGTCGAGGTCGTGATCAGGGCGACCAGACCGGTGCCTTCCAGCAGGAGCACGAGCGTCGCCACGCCTGCCAGGCCGAGCCCCCAAAGCAGCGTCAGCCGCACCGCCTGGTCAAACGCCGTGGCGGCACGGGCGCCGATGGCGCGCCCGGCCAGTTGTTCGGCGGCGGTGGCGAAACCGTCGAGGAAATAGCCGGCAACCAGGAAGAGGTTCATCAGCACGGCGTTGGCGGCCAGCGTCAGCGTGCCGAATTGCGCGCCTTGGCGCGTGAACAGCGCGAAGGCGGCGAGCAGTGAGAAGGAGCGGATCATGATATCGCGATTGAGCGACATCATGCGCAGGAATGCCGGCAAATCGAGGACGCTATGGCGCGGCAGCCTGGGTGCGGCCCAGAAGCGCCGGCCGACGATGGCGAGACCAAGCAGCATGGCGACGAACTCGCCGGTGAGCGTCGCCCAGGCGACGCCGGCAACGCCCCAGCCAAGCTCCAGGGCGAGCAGGAAGCAGAGCGCGATATTGATGCCGTTCAGCACCAGCTGCAGCATCAGCCCGAGCCCGCCCTCGCCGCGCCCCAGCACATAACCAAGGATGGCGTAATTGATAAGCGAGAACGGTGCTGCGAGCATCCTGATGCGGATATAGACGTCCATCGCCGCGCCGACGCGCGGCTCGGCGCCGATGAACCATTGCCCGGCAGCCGAAACCAGGGGCGCAAGTGCGGTAAACACGATGCCGGCGACGACCGCGATCAGCACGGCGCGCCAGAACACCGCCTGCTCCTCCAGTGCATCGCCGCGCCCGAAGGCCTGGGCGACGAGGCCGGTGGTGCCGGAGCGCAGGAAGTTGAAGGTGGTGAAAACGACGTCGAAGATCAGGGCGCCGGCCGCCAGGCCGCCGAGAAGGGCGGCGTCGCCGAACTGTCCGACCACCGCCGTGTCGACAATTCCGAGCAACGGCGTCGTCAGATAGGCAAGCGTCATCGGCACGGCGATGGCGAGCACCGAACGGTTGGTGACGACGAAAGCCCTGGCTTCGGTGACGTGGGCTTCGGTGGGTAAAGCCTGCTCCAAACGCGTGTCGCTTCCTGTTGCGGCTTGATCGGCTAGCCGATGTGCCCCAGTTTGCGGACCTCGCGCAACCATCCATCCCGGCATGGTCAACCGAAACCCGCCTCTGGCGCACCGGCCGTCCCATGTCCTTGCAGATCGTTCATCATCCCGATTACGACGCCGGTTTCGCCGTCAACCACCGCTTCCCGATGAGCAAATATCCGCTGCTGATGGACGCCTTGCGGGCACGCGGCCTGGCGCGGCCCGAAGCGCTCAACATACCAGCGGTGGCGCGGCCATCATGGCTGAAGCTTGCCCACGCGGCAGACTATGTCGACCAGGTGCTTGCCTGCGACGTGCCGGTGAGGATCGAGCGCGAGATCGGCTTTCCCGTGGGACCGCGGGTTTCGCTGAGGGCGCAGCTCGCAACGGCCGGCACGGTGATGGCGGCGCGGCTGGCTTTGCTGAACGGAATCGCTTGCAACACGGCCGGCGGCAGTCATCACGCGCGGCGCGCGCAAGGCGCCGGCTTCTGCACCTTCAACGACGTGGCGGTTGCCGCGCTGGTGCTGCTCGCCGAAGGTGCCGCCCAAAACATCCTGGTCGTCGACCTCGACGTGCATCAGGGCGACGGCACGGCGGATATCCTGAACGACGAGCCGCGCGTGTTTACCTTCTCCATGCATGGCGACCGCAACTACCCCGCGCGCAAGATCGCCTCCAACCTCGACGTCGCCCTGCCCGACGGCACCGGCGATGCAGCCTATCTGGAGCGGCTGGGCGCCATCCTGCCGGAGCTGTCGGCGCGAAAGCGCTGGGATCTCGTCTTCTACAATGCCGGCGTCGATGTCCATGCCGAGGACCGGCTCGGCAGGCTGCCGCTGTCGAATGACGGGCTGCGCGCCCGCGACGATATGGTGATCCGCCATTTCCGCACGCTAGGCGTCCCGGTGTGCGGCGTTATCGGCGGCGGCTATTCGACGGATGTCGCAGCACTTGCCGCACGCCACGCCATCCTGTTCGAGGTGGCTGCGGGCTACGCGTGAAAGGCTGTTTGTTTGAGCATGATCTTTTCCGAAAGCCGGTTCCCACTTTTTGGGATCATGCTCTACTTCCTGAAATTGGCGATCCTGAGCAGGATGAAGGCCGGCACGACGATCGCGGCACCGAGCAGGATGTAGCCGAGGAAGCGGTCGATGGCGTGGAAGCCCAAATTCCACAGGTCGATGAAGAATTTGCGGATGCCGTAGAGCACGTCCATCGGCGACCAGCCGAAGGCGTTCATGACCAGGCCGACGAGGAACGACACCACAAGCAGCTTCAAGATCACCCGGAGCGGCGTATCGCCGAGAAAGCGGTTCAGTGCGGACAAGGCCTGTCTCCACAGTCGGGTGCCGCGATTCGGGCACATGCCCAGAAATACGCAGTTGACCGCCCGGCATCAAGCCGAGCCCTCAAACCGGATTGCGCATCGGCGCCGGGCCATGATATCGGAGGAACCAGCGCGGGTATGATGTAATGGTAGCTTGTCAGCTTCCCAAGCTGAACGCGCGGGTTCGATTCCCGCTACCCGCTCCAGCTTTTGCCACACGGGTTGCGCCTGAGTTGGCGATGTTGAAAACTTGCGGCTTTACAGACAGTTTTACAGCTCGGCTGGCCGTCCTTCATCTGTTTGGCCGATGTGCCAGTTCGTCGAATATCTCACATTGAGGGTCGGCGGGGCCTCGAATGACCCCAACCGGAATGTCTACCCTTGGCCCGCTGGCTTCTGCTGGCGGGCTTTTTTTGAGCATCACGCAGCAGTTGTAGCCGACTTGCATCGGCGCCGCTGCTGGTGGGCCTGTCTGGTCGTCTGGCCGGCCACGGGATGCGCCCCGCTACCCGCTCCAATCCTCAGCCCACCTCCCGCAAAATAAAATCGTGCAGCATCTTGGCCGCCGGCGACAGCGCGCGGTTCTTTACCGTGATCAGGCTGTAGGGCCTGACCTCGATGTCGAACTCGGTCTGGACGACGTCGATGGCGCCGTCGAGCCCTTCGGGGTTCTGAATGAACTTCGCGACCTGGATCGACACCGGCGCGATCGCGTCGGATTGCGCGACCATGACCAGAGTCAGTAACAGCGAGCTGGTGTTGAGGATGCGATCCGGCAGCGCGATGTTGCGGTTCAAAAAGTTGCTTTCCATGGCTTGGCGCAGCGGCGAGCCGCCCGACTGGAAAACCCAGTCATAGGCGGCGGTGTCTTCCAACCGCACTGCCTTGCCCTTGGTCAGCGGGTGGCCGCGGCGCACGATCAGGCAGGCCTTCTCGACGCCGATGACGCGGGCCTCGAACAGCCGCGGATTGAGGTCGTCGGGGATGCGGGCGATGATGAAATCGTGCCGAGAGGCGATCAGCTCGCGCGCCAGCACGTTCGAGGTCTCGACCTGCATGGTGATTTCGATGCGCGGATAGAGGCGCCGGATCTCGCGGATCGCCGGCACCGCCAGCTCGATCGCCGGTGCCGTGACCGCGCCCAGGAACACCGAGCCGCCCTTGCCCGCCTTGAGCTCGAAGATCTCGCGGTCGACCTCGCGCATCTCGAGCAGGATCGACCGCGCGCGCCGTGCCAACGCCTTGCCATAGGGCGTCAGCGTGATGCCACGCGGCAGCCTTTCGCAGAGCTTGACGTCGAGCACCGCCTCCATCTCGGCGATCATGCGCGAAGCCGCCGGCTGCGAGATGTTCATGACCTGGGCCGCGGCACTCACCCGGCCGTGCTCGTCGAGGGCTGCGATCATACGCATGTGACGCAGGCTCAAGCCGCTGCGCAGCAGGGTTCCGCCATCGCGCGGAATCTCATCGTAACCGGCTGATATTCCACCAGGATTTCGCAGCGCCGCCATGATTTTTCCCTACTCCTACGCCCGGCGCCCCAGCTGGATCCGGCAGCGTCGTCACTAGCCTAAGCCATATCAGTCGCGATATAGCAACCATCAAAGATCGCATTTGACAGTTATGGCAAAGCGACACACCCTTCGCGCGTCCTGAGACTTGACGATCGGTGACGAGAGAAAACTCGTATCGATTGAACCCAGAGTTTCGGGGCCGATTGGGAGGATACCGGAGATCGATGACGGCAGCGGCGCCTTTGGCGCTCCTGCACGATTGCGCGGCCCACGAAACCCAAGGGTACGCGTCCATCAACCAGGGAGAGTTAATGTGAAGATTATCAAGACACTGGCCGCCGTCGCGGCCCTAGGCATCGCCGCTATGACGCTGCCGGCGCAGGCGGGCGAAGGCCTGGTCGGCGTGCTGATGCCCACCAAGACCTCGCAGCGCTGGATCAACGACGGCGACGCCGTCAAGTCCCAGCTCGAGGCTTTGGGCTACACTGTCGACCTGCAATATGCGCAGGACGACATTCCGAACCAGCTCAGCCAGCTGGAAAACGAAATCACCAAGGGACCGAAGGCGCTGATCATCGCTTCGATCGACGGCACCACGATGGGCGATGCGCTGCAGAAGGCCAATGACGCCGGCGTTGTCGTCGTCGCTTACGACCGCCTGATCAAGAAGACGCCAAATGTCGATTACTACACCACCTTCGACAATTTCGGCGTCGGCGTCATCCAGGCAAAATCGCTGCTCAAGGGCCTCGGCTATCCCGAGAAGAAGGGTCCGTTCAACATCGAGCTGTTCGGCGGTTCGCCGGACGACAACAATGCGTTCTTCTTCTATAACGGCGCCATGTCGGTTCTTCAGCCGCTGATCGACGACAAGACCCTCGTCGTGAAGTCCGGCCAGATGGGCATGGACAAGGTCGGCACGCTGCGCTGGCTGGCGGCAACCGCCCAGGCCCGCATGGACAATCTGCTCTCCGCCAACTACTCGGACGGCAGCCGCGTCGATGGCGTGCTCTCGCCCTATGACGGCCTGTCGCGCGGCATCATCGCTTCGCTGCGTGCCGTAGGCTACGGCACTGCCGATCAGCCATGGCCGATCGTCACCGGACAGGACGCCGAGACCGCTTCGGTCAAGGCGATCATTGCCGGCGAACAGTATTCGACCGTGTTCAAGGACACCCGCGAACTCGCCAAGGCGACGGTCGAACTCGTCGACAAGGTGCTCTCGGGCGGCAAGCCGGAAGGCCTCGACACCACGACCTACAACAACGACGTCAAGGTCGTTCCCTCGATCCTGTTGACGCCGCATGACGTCGACAAGTCGAACTACCAGGCGCTGGTGGTCGACTCCGGCTACATCAAGGCCGAAGAACTGAAGTAATCGCGGTTACAAAGCCTGGGGTCCTGCGCAGGCAGGGCCCCTTTTCGTTGGCGAGCCAGCCCGGTATTGTTTGCGGACCTCGCAGGAGTGGTATTCTCAATGGCATCGACGATTTTGGAGATGCGCGACATCACCAAGACGTTTCCAGGCGTCAAGGCGCTGTCGAACGTCAAGCTCATGGTCGAGGAAGGCGAGATCCATGCCGTGGTCGGCGAGAACGGCGCCGGCAAGTCGACGCTGATGAAGGTGCTGTCGGGTGTGTATCCGTCCGGCACCTATGACGGCCAGATCATCTATCGCGGCGATGAGTGCCATTTTAAAGGCATCCATGACAGCGAGCGCAAGGGCATCGTCATCATCCACCAGGAGCTTGCGCTGGTGCCGATGCTGTCTATCGCCGAAAACATATTTCTCGGCAACGAGCAGGCCAAATACGGCGTCATCGACTGGAATGCCAACGAGACGCGCACCAGCGCCCTGCTCAAGAAGGTCGGCCTCAAGGAAGACCCCAACACGCTGATCACCAATATCGGCGTCGGCAAGCAGCAGCTGGTCGAGATCGCCAAGGCGCTCAGCAAGGAAGTGAAGCTGCTCATTCTGGACGAGCCGACGGCGAGCCTGTCCGAAAAGGACAGCCAGGCGCTGCTCGATCTGCTGCTCGAATTCAAGCGGCAGGGCATCACTTCGATCCTGATCTCCCACAAGCTCAACGAGGTGAACCGGGTCGCCGACAAGGTCACGATCATCCGTGACGGCCGGACCATCGAGACGTTGGCCAAGAAGGACATCTCGGAGGACCGCATCATCACGTCGATGGTCGGCCGTTCGCTCGACGACCGCTACCCGCCGCGAGAGCCGAAGATCGGTGAGACCGTTCTCGAAGTGAAAAACTGGTCGGTCTACCATCCCATCCATGCCGAGCGGCAGGTCATCAAGGGCATCAACCTCAACGCCCGCAAGGGCGAAGTGGTCGGCATTGCCGGGCTCATGGGCGCCGGCCGGACCGAGTTTGCCATGAGCCTGTTCGGCCGGTCCTACGGCCGCCGCATAACCGGCGAGGTGTTCCTAAACGGCAAGCCGATCGACGTCTCTTCGGTGAGCAAGGCGGTGGAACACGGCATCGCCTACGTTACCGAGGACCGCAAGACCTACGGTCTCAACCTGATCGACCACATCAAGCACAACATCACGCTGGCCAACCTGCCCGGCGTGTCGCGCCACGGCGTGATCGACGATTTGCGCGAGCTTTCGGTCGCCAACGATTATCGCGGCAGGACCAACATCCGCGCCTCGAGCGTCTACCAGATGACCGGCAACCTTTCTGGCGGCAATCAGCAGAAGGTGGTGCTGTCGAAATGGCTGTTCGCCAATCCGGAAGTGCTGATCCTCGACGAGCCGACACGTGGTATCGACGTCGGCGCCAAATATGAAATCTATACGATCATCGCGCGTCTCGCCTCCGAGGGTAAGGCAATCATCGTCATCTCGTCGGAAATGCCCGAACTGCTCGGCATCACCGACCGCATCTACGTCATGAACGAAGGACGCATCGTCGGCGAAATGGCGGCAAGCGACGCCAGCCAGGAAAAGATAATGCGCGCCATCGTCCGCGGAGAAGGAAAAGCATCATGAGCACCGAAAGCGCTCCCGGGCCGCAGACCGGCGTTGCCCAGGATCTACAACAGGGACCTCGCATTGCCGTCTCGGCGCTGGTCACCAATCTGCGCGAATACGGGTTGGTGCTGGCGTTGATCGCAATCATGGTGTTCTTCCAGTTCACCACGTCCGGAACGCTGTTCAAGCCGGTGAACCTCAGCAATCTCGTGCAGCAGAACAGCTTCATCATCGTGATGGCGCTGGGCATGCTTCTGGTGATCGTTTCGGGTCACATCGATCTCAGCGTCGGCTCCGTCGCCGGCTTCATCGGCGCATTGGCGGCGATGATGATGGTCATCTGGCCGCTTGGCCCATTGAGCAATCCGCTGGTGGTGTCGATCATCTGCCTGATCGTCGGTGGTGCGATCGGCGCGGCACAAGGCTACTGGATTGCCTATCACCGAATACCGAGCTTTATCGTCACGCTGGCGGGCATGCTGATCTTCCGCGGCATCTGCCAGGCGCTGCTTGGTGGCGGGTCTTCCGTGGGGCCGCTTCCAGTCGGCTTCAAGGCGCTCAGTTCCGGCTTCATTCCGGACCTGATCGGCCCATTGACGCTGATACCGCCAACCGTGAACGCCGCCGGCAAAACCATTGTCGGCAGCGGCCTCACGCTGCACCTGACGACGATCGTGATCGGCCTCGTCGCCGTGCTCGCCTATGCCTATTTCGGGCTCAGGGCACGGCGCACCCGCGAGAAGCATGGCTACGAAGCCGAGCCCTTCTCGCTGTTCGTCGTCAAGACCCTGGTGATCAGCGCGCTGGCGCTGTTTCTCGTTTACCAATTCGCCACCTATAGGGGCCTCCCCATCGTTCTCATGGTGATGGGCGTGCTGATCGCGTTGTTCGTCTTCGTTACCAAACGCATGACGATCGGCCGCCGCATCTATGCGATGGGCGGCAATGCCAAGGCAGCCCAGCTATCGGGCATCAAGACCGAACGGCTGACGTTGATGGTGTTCATCAATATGGGCGTGCTGTCGGCACTCGGCGGCCTGATTATCGCAGCGCGCTTGGGGCAAGCTGTGCCGGCGGCCGGCCTCGGCAGCGAGCTCGACGTCATCGCTGCAGTGTTCATCGGTGGCGCTTCGGCGATGGGCGGCGTCGGCCAGGTCATCGGCGCGGTGGTCGGCGGTTTCATTATGGGCGTCATGAACAACGGCATGTCGATCATGGGCGTCAATGTCGACTGGCAGCAGGTGGTCAAAGGCCTGGTGCTGCTCGGCGCCGTCGTCTTCGACGTCTACAACAAGAACAAGGCTTGAGAGGCAACCAGGAGGCATACGGGTCACATCGCGGCGCTGCCGGGCGGCGCGAAGAAGTCCCCCGAGGGACCTGACCCGCGAGCGCAATCCGGACGAAGAATTTCAACCGCGGCGTGGACAGGGTCTGAGCCGCGCCGGGCAGGGTTTGCCAAGAAGGCAGGCCGCAATTCAGAGAGGGTTACCATGCTGATCTCCCAGATCCTCGACGACGCCGAGACGATCCGCGTCGTTGCCCGCAACGGCGGCAAGACCCGCGTCATCAACGGGGCCCGCAGCGTCTATTCGCTGGCGATGGAAGCCGCGCGCACCGGCACCGGGCTTGTCGCCCTGATCGAGCGCAAGGGCTTCGGCGAAACCGTCGATCTCGATGCAGCCTACAAGAAGGGACGGCTGCTGTCGCCGATCAACCATCCCGATCCGGCGCATCTCCATCTCACCGGCACCGGGCTGACGCATCTCGGCTCCGCCGCGACCCGCGATTCCATGCACAAGAAGCTCAGCGATGGCGGCGAGGAACAGCTGACCGATTCCATGAAGATGTTCCGCATGGGGCTGGAGGGCGGCAAGCCGGCGAAGGGCCAGATCGGCGTGCAGCCCGAATGGTTCTACAAGGGCAACGGTACCATGGCAGTGGCGCCCGGCGCGGCGCTCATGTCGCCCGCCTTCGCCCAGGATGCCGGCGAGGAGCCGGAAATCGCCGGAATCTATGTGATCGGCGACGACGGCGCCCCGTTCCGCGTCGGCTTCACGCTGTCGAACGAGTTTTCCGACCACGTCACCGAGCGCGTGAATTATCTCTTCCTCGCCCATTCGAAACTGCGCAACGCCTCGTTCGGGCCGGAGATCCTGATCGGCGACCTGCCGTCCGACATTCGCGGCGCTTCACGCATCCTGCGCCACGGCAAGCTGCTTTGGGAAAAGCCGTTCCTGTCGGGCGAGGCGAACATGTCGCACACCATTGGCAATCTCGAGCATCACCACTTCAAATACTCGGCCTTCCGCCAGCCGGGCGACGTGCATGTGCACATGTTCGGCACGGCGACGCTGTCCTTCGCCGACGGCATCAGGACCGAGGCCGGTGACGTATTCGAAATCGAGGCGCAGGATTTCGGCCTGCCGCTGCGCAACCCGCTTGAAATCGAGCAGCCGGTGAAGGTGGCGGTGAAGGCGCTTTGAGGCGTCGATGACAGCGTGATCTCCCCCCTCGTGGGGGAGATTGGCAGTTCCAAACTCATCGCGCGGCGCGGAAATGCTTGGACAGTTTCAGGCCCTGCGCCTGATAGTTCGAGCCGAGATCTGTGCCGTAGAGTGCCTGCGGCCGTTTCAGCATATGCTCGTAGACCAACCGTCCGACGATCTGGCCGTGGTCGAGGATGAACGGCACTTCGTGGCTACGCACCTCGAGCACCGCCCGGCTGCCGGTGCCGCCCGACGCCGAATGGCCGAAACCCGGGTCGAAGAAACCGGCATAATGGACGCGGAACTCGCCGACCAGCGGGTCGAAAGGCGTCATTTCGGCGGCGTAGAGTGGCGGCACATGCACCGCCTCGCGCGACACCAGAATATAGAATTCGTCCGGATCGAGCACCAGCTCGCCGGCACCGCTCTTGTAGAGCGGCTCCCAGAAATCGACGACATCCTGCGCGGCGCGCTTGTCGACGTCGACCAGGCCGGTGTGGTGCTTGCCGCGATAGCCGACCAGCCCGTCCTTGTCGCCGTCGAGATCGATCGACAGCGCGATTCCCCCGCCTGAGATGTTGGGTGGTTCGGTGGCGACCAACATTTCGGCGCGGTGCAACTCGTGCAGCTCGCTTTCCGACAAGAGCGCATTGCCGGTGCGGAACCTGATCTGCGACAGCCGCGAGCCGGTCCGCACGATGATCGGGAAAGTGCGCGGGCTGACCTCCAGATAGAGCGGGCCTTCATAGCCGGCGGCGATCTTGTCGAACTCGTGGCCACGGTCGGTCATTACCCGGGTGAAGATATCGAGCCGTCCAGTCGAGCTTTTCGGGTTGGCGGAGGCGGAAATATGGGCGGGCAGCGCCAGGCTTTCGAGCAGCGGCACGATGTAGACGCAGCCGGTTTCCAGCACCGCACCTTCGGCGAGGTTGATCTCGTGCAGCTTCAGCCGGTTGAGCTTGTCGACAACCCTGTGGTCCGGGCCGGGCAAGAAGGAAGCACGCACTCGCCATGCCTTGTCGCCGAGCCTGAGGTCAAGGCTGGCCGGCTGGATCTGATCGGCATCGAGCATGCGCGGCGACTTCAGCGCGCCCGTCTGGAACAGCGCGGAAATATCCTGATCGGGAAGAATGCCTGTCTGCCGCAAGGGTCTGGCTCCGTTCGAACGCCGGGCGAGGTCTTGTTCTGTCGCAGGTCCGACCGTGGACGCCTTTGGCACCTGCTTGGTACAATCCTCTTAATCATGCCGGCAATTGACGCAAGCGTGGCGCGGGTCTAAAGCTCGTTATCCCGTGGTGATTTGGCCGGTCGGCTTGCAGCCACGTTAAACAAGTCGCTAAAGGACCGTCGGCCGCAAGGCCATATGGACCGGTTGCGACTTTCGCGGCCGGTTTTTTGTTGTTTGGACCAATTTTGGTGTTTGGATGGAATGATGACCAAGAAGCGCGACTGGAAGCCTCAGACCGCACTCGTGCATGCCGGGACGCTGCGTTCCGGCTTCGGCGAGACCTCCGAGGCGATGTATCTCACCCAAGGCTATATCTACGAGACGGCGCAAGCGGCGGAGGCCCGCTTCAAGGGCGAGGAGCCGGGCTTCATCTATTCGCGCTATGCCAATCCGACGGTCGACATGTTTGAGAAACGCATGTGCGCGCTGGAAGGAGCCGAGGACGCGCGCGCCACGGCATCCGGCATGGCGGCGGTGACGGCAGCACTGCTGTGTAGCGCCAAGGCGGGCGACCATATCGTAGCGGCCCGCGCGCTGTTCGGCTCCTGCCGCTGGGTGATCGAGACGCTGGCGCCGAAATACGGCATTGAGGCAACGCTGGTCGACGGCACCGACATCGCCAATTGGGAAAAGGCGGTCAAGCCAAACACCAAACTGTTTTTCCTGGAAAGCCCTACCAATCCAACGCTGGAGGTAGTCGACATTGCCGCCGTGGCGGCACTTGCCAATTCGATCGGCGCCAGGCTGATCGTCGATAATGTCTTCGCTACGCCCTTGCAGCAGAAACCCCTGCAGCTCGGCGCCCACATCGTCGTCTATTCGGCCACGAAGCATATTGACGGCCAGGGGCGTTGTCTTGGCGGCATCGTTCTGTCGGACAAGAAATGGATCGACGAGAATCTGCATGACTATTTCCGCCACACCGGCCCCAGCCTCTCGCCCTTCAATGCCTGGACGCTGCTGAAAGGCCTGGAGACGCTGCCGCTACGCGTACGCCAGCAGACGGAAAGTGCCGGCCGCATCGCGGATTTCCTGGCCGAGCGCCCGCAAATCGCCCGCGTCATCTATCCCGGCCGCGCCGACCACCCGCAAGCGGCCGTGGTCAAGAAGCAGATGTCGGGCGGCTCGACGCTGATTTGCTTTGATGTGAAGGGCGGCAAGCAGGCGGCCTTTGCCTTCCAGAACACACTCGACGTCGTGCTGATTTCCAACAATCTCGGCGACGCCAAGAGCCTGATCACCCATCCGGCGACGACCACACACAAGAACTTGACTGATGAAGCCCGCGCCGAGCTCGGCATCGGACCGGGAACGCTCAGGCTGTCAGTCGGCCTTGAGGACGCCGACGACCTGCTCGAAGACATCGAGCAGGCACTGAGAGTTGCCGGATAAGGGCTGGCCGAACAGAGGCAGCGGGGACGTGCCGATCAGGCGCCGGACGGGGTCTCTTCCAGCTCCGCGACAGTCTTCGTCTGGATAGTCATCACGTTGCCGCGCCAGTCGATGGCGCCGCTCAGCCATCCGCGCGCCCAAATGACGGGAAGCATCAGGTCTCGTGCCATCATCGCCGGGATCGTGCGCGGCGACAGGTGCCATCCCTTGGCCGAGGCCAAGGCGCATTCCGGCAGGTAGGCCGCGACCAGCACGGCGACGGCGGTTGCCGGCAGGCTGACGCCGGCGTCAGCCGCGGCGATCAGTGCAAGCACCAGCGGCGGTGCCGCTCCGATCAGGATTTCGGGGGCAAAGAACAGTGCAAAGGTGACGCGGCGCAGCCGCGCCCAGCGCGCCTGCCGCGACCAGATCTCGCCAAGCGTGCGCCGGCCGAGCGGCTGTTCGAAGGGAGAGGCGACAAGATTGACCCGTAGTCCGAGCCCATTGACCAGCTTGGTCGCGGCGGCGTCCTCGGCGATCTCGGCGGCAAGCGCGCGGATGCCGCCATTGGCATCGAGCATTGGCTTGTTCCACAACATGCTCTTACCCTGGGCGAAGCCGAGGCCGAGCGCCTCTCCAGCGTACTGCCAGCGTGCCTGCAGCGTGTTGAGAAAGGCGCATTCGACCTCCCCCCAGAAGCCGTCCGGCCGCGAGCCGATTGGCGTCGAGCAGACGAGGCCGGTGTCATGCCGCCACGCCGCCATCAGGTGCTGGACGTAGTCGCTCGGCATAAGCACATTGGAATCGGCAAGGATGACCCAGCGATAACGCGCCGCCTCCCAACCCTTCACGCAATTGTTGAGTTTTGGATTGCCGCTGATGCGGTCGTCACCGACCAGAAGGCGGGCGCGAATAGCTGGAAAGCGCGCCATTGCGGCGGTGATCGGCTTGACCACCGGGTCGTCGGCATGGGCGACACAGAAGATGAGTTCGTAGCGCGGCCAGTCGAGTGAGAAGGCGCGCTCCAGCGTCTCTTCGGCAAACGGCTCGACGCCGCGCGCCGGGATGACGATCGATACCGGCGGCGCGTTGGCCGCGGGCGGTGCAATACTGGCTGGTCGCTTCAGCTTCTGCGAAGCTAACAGGATGCTGGCGAGATTTGAAAGAAGGAGGGCTATGGAAAGGAGGGCGGCTGCGAATGTCGGTTCCATCGAGATCTGGTCGCTCCAGAAATGCCGGCCGCATGACAGCCGTTTTCAACAATTCGACAGAACGCTGAGTCGTCCGGCACAAGCCTGCACACCATCATTGTCATGTGTCACTCAAATGACATTGTTTTTCGGCACCTGCGCTTGAGATCGGGCAAGAAGATGCTGCGCATCGTTGACCAAACTGCGCTGAGCATCGAAAGTTCCATCTACATTGCTTTGGAGCAGTTTATGTACAGCGCCGTCACCCGCAACATCGAAGTGCAGGTCAGGCCGTTCTATCTGGAGGATCACTCCGATCCGCCGCAAAACCGCTATGTCTGGGGCTACCAGGTGACCATCGACAATCAGTCGGATGAGTTCGTGCAGCTTCTGTCACGCTACTGGCACATTACCGACGGTACCGGCAAAGTCGAGGAAGTGCGCGGCCCCGGGGTCGTCGGCGAGCAACCCGGACTCAACCCCGGCGACAGCTATCAGTATACGTCCGGATGCCCGCTCTCGACCCCGTCCGGCATCATGGTCGGGCACTACACAATGCGCAACAAGCGGGGCGAGACGTTCGACGTCGCCATCCCCGCCTTCTCGCTCGATTTGCCGGGCACGCGGCGCACCGTCAATTGAGGGCCGTCATCCAGCCGCTGCAAACTCCGCCGGGTCGAAGTCATATTGCTTCGAGCAGAATTCGCAGGCGACGTGAATGCTGCCATCCTCGGTGCTGTCCCTGATCTCCTCGGCGGAAAAGCCTTCGAGAATGCCGCGGATCTTCTCCCTCGAGCATGAGCACTGGTCGGCGACCGGCACGCCGCCGAACACGCGGACGCCATGCTCGTGGAAAAGCCGGTAAAGCAGCCGTTCGGCGCCGATCGTCGGATCGATCAGCTCGGTCGGTTCAATAGTACCAAGCAGCGCCAGCAGCTCCTGCCAGGAATTGTCGGTCGGGTCATGGATTTCCTCACGCGGATCGCCGTCGCCACCGGGAAGGTCGGGTACGCGCATACGCTCCGCCGACTGCGGCAGGAATTGTGCCAGCAGGCCACCGGCCCGCCATTGCTCGCGGGCACCGCCGACGCCGGGCGTCAGAAGCTTGGCAACCGAAAGGCGGAGGTCGGTCGGAATCTGCTCCGACTGGCGGAAATAGGTGCGTGCGGCATCTTCAAGTGTGAAACCGTCGAGCTGGACGATGCCCTGGTAGCGTTGCGTGTGAGCGCCCTGGTCGATGGTCAGCGCCAGGACGCCGCTGCCGAGCAGCGTCTGCGGTGACGTCTCGCCGGCCGAAGTCAAAGCCTGCAGCCGGCCGGCATCGAAGCGGGCATAAGCGCGCAGCGCGTGCGGCGTGGAGAAATCGGCGACCAGCATGTCCACCGGCCCGTCGGTGCGGGTCTGCAGAATGAACTTGCCCTCGAATTTCAGCGAAGTTCCGAGCAGTACCGTCAGCACACAGGCTTCGGCCAGGAGCCGGGCGACCGGCTCGGGATAGTCGTGGCGGCTGAGAATGGCGTCGAGCATCGGCCCGAGCTGGACGGTGCGGCCGCGCACGTCGAGCGGGCCGACCTCGAACGGCACGACATGATCGTCGCCGGCGTAGCCGAATTCGCCGAGCTTGGGTTTATGTTCAGCCAATTGATGAGTTTCCAACATGACAAAGCTCCGGGGCGCGGCGATGCCGCCCTCCGGGGCGCATGCGACGAGACGCGCTCGATTTGCGTGATGCGCCTGAGATAGGCACCACCCACTCCCGGATCAAGGCGGCCCGGATCAAGGCGGCGCAGATCAGGCCGGCCCGGATCATCGCGGCCCGTATCAAGCGCCCAGGCACCAGGCCAGGACCGCCTTCTGGGCATGGAGCCGGTTCTCGGCCTCATCGAACACCACAGAATGCGGTCCGTCGATGACCTCGTCGGTAACCTCCTCACCGCGATGTGCCGGCAGACAGTGCATGAACAGCGCGTCCGGCTTGGCTTTCGCCATCAGTGCCGCATTGACCTGATAGGGCAGGAAGACATTGTGGCCGCGGGCACGGTGCTCCTGGCCCATTGACACCCAGCAGTCGGTGACGATGCAGTCGGCCTCGTGAACGGCCTCCTCGGGCGAGCGGGTGAATTTCAGCTTGCCGCCATTGGCTTTCGACCAGTCGACATGCTTCTGAGCCGGTTCGCTGCCCTCGGGCACGGCGACGTTCAGCTTGAAATGGAACCGCGCAGATGCCTCCAGGAGCGAATGCAGCACGTTGTTGCCGTCGCCGGTCCAGGCGATCGTCTTGCCGGCCACCGGACCGCGGTGCTCTTCGAAGGTCATGATGTCGGCCATCAGCTGGCAGGGATGGGTCTCGTCGGTCAGCCCGTTGATGACGGGGACCGTAGCGTTTTCCGTCAGTTCCAGCAGCCGGTCATGCGAGGTGGTGCGGATCATGATGGCATCGACATAGCGCGACAGCACCTTGGCCGTGTCGGCAATGGTCTCCGAGCGGCCAAGCTGCATCTCGGTGCCGGTCAGCATGATCGTCTCGCCACCCAACTGCCGCATGCCGACGTCGAACGATACGCGCGTGCGCGTCGACGGCTTGTCGAAGATCATCGCCAGCACCTTGCCTTCGAGCGGCTTGCTGCGTTCTCCGGCCTTGAGCCTTGCCTTTCGCACAGCTGCGTCGTCGAGCATGAAGCGCAGATCGCCTTCGGAAACGGCAGAAAGATCGGTAAAATGGCGAAGGGACATCAGGAATTCCAGGATTACTTCGCAGCGGCAGCGACGATGGCATCCGCCAGGCTCTTGGCGCCGGCACGAATGCGCTCGAGCGCCTCGTGGATCTCGGCGTCGGTGACGGTGAGAGGCGGCAGCAGGCGGATAACGTTGTCGCCGGCCGGAACCGTCAAGAGATGCTGGTCACGCAGTGCCACCGTGACCTTGGTGTTGGGCATCGCGCATTTAAGCCCAAGCATCAGGCCGGTGCCCCTGATGCTTTCGATAACATCCGGAAATTCGTCGGCGACACCGGCAAGCCCCTGCTTCAACAGCAGCGCCTTGCGCCGGACGTCCTCGAGAAAGCCGTCTTCCAGCACCACGTCGAGCACGGCGTTGCCGACCGCCATCGCCAGCGGATTGCCGCCGAAGGTGGTGCCGTGCACGCCGGCGGTCATGCCGACCGCCGCCTCGTCGGTGGCGAGGCAGGCACCCATCGGGAAGCCGCCGCCGATGCCCTTGGCCACCGCCATCAGGTCGGGGGTGACGCCCGCCCATTCATGCGCGAACAGCTTTCCGGTGCGGCCGACGCCGCATTGGACCTCGTCGAAAATCAGAAGCAGTCCGTGCTGATCGCAGAGCTGCCTGAGCCGCTTCAGCGATTGCGTCGG
The DNA here is from genome assembly GCF_040322115.1 of Mesorhizobium sp. M0195. NCBI lineage: Bacteria > Pseudomonadati > Pseudomonadota > Alphaproteobacteria > Hyphomicrobiales > Phyllobacteriaceae > Mesorhizobium > Mesorhizobium sp. M0195. The sequence continues at coordinate 154,857 of NZ_JAMYSV010000003.1, forward strand.
CACTTGCCTGATGCCGCCCTCGCCTTGCACCGGCTCGATCAGGATCGCCGCGGTTTCAGGTGTGATCGCCTTTTTGGCGGCATCCACATCGTCGAAGCCGACCTGGTCGAAGCCGTCGACCTTGGGGCCGAAACCTTCCAGGTATTTGTACTGGCCCCCGGCGGCGATGGTCGCCAGGGTACGGCCGTGGAAGGCGCCTTCGAAGGTGATTGTGCGGTATCGCTCGGGATGGCCCTTGACGAAGTGGTAGCGCCGTGCCGTCTTGATGGCGCATTCGAGCGCCTCTGCGCCGGAATTGGTGAAGAACACCTTGTCGGCGAAGCTGGCGTCGGCCAGCCGCTCGCCGAGCCGGCTCTGTCCCGGAATCTCGTACAGATTGGAGACGTGCCAGAGCTTGGCGGCCTGCTCGGTGAGGGCCGCGACCAGATGCGGATGGCTGTAGCCCAATGAATTGACGGCGATCCCGCCGGCGAAATCGAGATATCGCTCGCCCTTATCGGTGACCAGCCAGGTGCCTTCACCGTGGTCGAAAGCCAGGGGTGCGCGAACAAAGGTCTCGAAAAGCGCCGAACCGCTCATTATATGCGTCTCCGGAACCGGAAAAATCAAAAAGCCGCCAAAGCGGCGGCCCTTGTGGCTTATCGTGTTTTTCGGCCGTGAAGTCAACGAAAAGGTCGCGCAAGGACGTGCGGCAAGCCCTCCAGCATAACGCCGGCTCATAAGCGACCGGGCAAGTTGGGGAAAACCGAAAAAACCGATTCGTGTTGGCCTTGGGACTCTTGTCACCGAGTCAGCGCATAAGGTAATTGTAGTAGAGAAATAACTAGATTTCGTGCGGCGGACCTAATCACCCGATATATGTGGTGTCTGCCCGGCAGAAGCCGGGTCGGGAATGGATTCCGATTGCCGCACGTTTCAGCAGGAGCGCGGTCTCATGAACTGGACTGACGAGCGAGTCGAACTTCTCAGAAAATTGTGGTCGGAGGGCCTCAGCGCCAGCCAGATCGCCGCACAGCTTGGCGGGGTCAGCCGCAATGCCGTCATCGGCAAAGTGCACCGGCTGAAACTGTCCGGTCGCGGACGCACGACCGCCTCACCGGCACGCCAGAAGAAGACGGTACAGGGATCGACGATCCAGAAATCGGTGTCCCGGGCAGCAAGCGCCACGCGCCATGCCACCACGTCGATGTCGATCGGTGCGACCGCGCTCAAGGCGCAGTTCGATGCCGAACCGGTAGCGCGCCACTATATCCGCCCGGTCGAGAACGTCGTCGTGCCAATCTCGCGGCATCTGCAACTCGTCGAGCTGAACGAGCGCACCTGCAAATGGCCGAATGGCGATCCGCTCTCGGAAGATTTCCATTTCTGCGGCAACGACGCCGCCGAAACCGGCCCTTACTGCAAGTACCACGCCCGCGTGGCGTTTCAGCCAGCATCGGAGCGGCGGCGGCATAGATAGGCGATAGGCAGTGGGGAGTAGGCAGTAGGCAGTAGGGGAAGATAGCGCTTCACAAGGATCGTTTCGCCAACAACCCACTTCCGTATTGCCTATTCCCTACTGGCTACTGCCTATTCCCTTACCCTTACAGCCACCCATTCTTGCGAAACCGCCAGTAAAGAAACGTGCAGATCAGGGCAATTGCCGCCAGGACGGCCGGGTAGCCATATTCCATCCTCAGTTCCGGCATGTCGCTGAAATTCATGCCGTAAATGCCGGCGAATGCCGTGGGCACGGCCAAGATGGCCGCCCATGAGGCAAGCTTCTTGGAAATCGCCGTCTCCTGGCTTTGACCGACCAGAAGGCTCGCCTCGAAGGCGAAAGCGAGAACCTCACGCAGGCTGTCGATCTTTTCCTGGACAGTGCGGATATGGTCGGTGACGTCGCGAAACAGCGGATGCATGGCTGTGTGGATTTGCGGCAGATCGGCGCTGGTCAGCCGCCGGCAGACCTCCACCAGCGGCAGAGCAGCGTTGCGCAGGCGCAAGAGATCGCGGCGCAGCATGTAAAGCCGCTCGATATCGGAGCCGGTCATCGGTTTCAGCAGAACCTTGTCCTCGATCGCCTCGACCTCGTTTTCGATCTGCTCGAGCACGGGCATGTAGTTGTCGACGATGAAATCGAGAATGGCGTAGAGGACGAAATCCTCGCCCTTGGCGAGGGAATGCGGACAGCTTTCCCAGTGCTGGCGAACGGCGGCGTAGGAGGTCGACGGGCCATGCCTGACGCTGACGATATAGCCGGCGCCGACGAACAGATGCGTCTCGCCGAAGGTGACACGGCTGTCGATCAACTGCGCCGTGCGGGCAACGATGAACAGGGCATCGCCATATTGCTCGATCTTCGGCCGTTGGTGCGGATGCTCGGCGTCCTCGATCGCCAGCTCATGCAGATGAAATTGCGCCTGGACGCGCAGTAACAAATTGCGGTCGGGCTCCAGCAGTCCGATCCAGACGACATGGCCCGGCTTCCCGGCCCATTCGCCGGCTTCCTCGATCGGAATGTCGGCGATGCGCCGCCCAGCCGTATAGACGCCGCAAGCGATTATACCCGACATCGGCGGCGCAGGAGCAAACTCGCGGACATATTCCATCGCAGCCTCCTGAAGGCGGGGCCTTCATCGCGGAACCGAGAAGTCAGCGCGTCGAAAGCTTAGCGCAATTTTCGGTCAGGTGGCGAATCCGAAATTCGCATTGGTATCGAGAGACACTCATTTCGCTGGTTGCGTTGCGGGAAGAATAATCTTGTCCGTCTTGTCGCCCTTCGGACGATCGGCCGGCATCTGGTCGCCGGTGACAATATAGTAGATCGTCTCGGCGATGTTGGTGGCGTGGTCGCCGATGCGCTCGATGTTCTTGGCGCAAAACAGGAGATGCGTGCAGGGCGTGATGTTGCGTGGGTCTTCCATCATGTAAGTCAGCAACTCGCGAAACAGCGAGGTGTACATGGCATCGATCTGGTCGTCGCGGTCGCGCACGAAACCGATTTTTTCCACTGACCGCGATGCGTAGACGTCGAGTACTTCCTTGAGCTGTGTCAGCGCCAGATTAGCCAAAGCCTCGAGGCCGCGGAACAGGCTGCTCGGCTGGCGCCCATCAGCGACAGCAACCACTCGCTTGGCGACGTTCTTGCCGAGGTCGCCTACCCGTTCGAGGTCCGCCGAGATGCGGATCGCACCGACGATCTCGCGCAGATCCGTCGCCATCGGCTGGCGCTTGGCGATGATGATGATCGCCTTATCGTCGATCTCGCGCTGCCCCTCATCCAGAACCAGGTCGTCTCGAATGACTTTCTGGGCAAGTCCCGGATCCGCATTGACCAGTGCCGCGACGGCCTGCTCGACCATGCGCTCGGCATGCCCGCCCATCGCCGCGATGCGCTTCGACAGATATTTCAGCTCCTCGTCATAGGCGCTGACGATGTGCACGGACTGCATGGACCAAATGCCTTCCCGGGATCTTGTGGTTGAGTCGCTCCCTCGAATCCCCGCTGATACGCTAGCCGGATGACAGAAAAAAGAAACGGCCCATCATGGGCTAGAGATAGTACTGCGTCAGCGAGCCGGCAAATGGACGGTGAACGCCGCACCCTTGCCGACTTCCGACCAGATGGAGAGCCTGGCGTTGTGCCGGGTCAGGATATGCTTGACGATGGACAGGCCAAGGCCGGTGCCCTTCTGGGTCCGGCTGTTCTCGACGTCGACGCGGTAGAAGCGCTCGGTGATGCGCGGGATGTGTTCTTCGGGAATGCCGGGGCCGAAATCCCTGATAGTGACGTCGATCCCCGGTTCGGTATCGCCGTCGCTGCGCGTGATCGACACCACGACGCGTCCGCCCGACTGGCCATATTTGCAGGCGTTTTCCAGCAGGTTTTCGAAGACTTGGAAAAGCTCGTCCCGATCGCCGGGCACGGCGAGCGGCCCTTCCGCGAAATCACGCTCGATCACGACGCCGTTTTCTTTGGCGAGCGGCCCAAGCGAATCGATGACGCTGTCGATGGCCTGGCGCAGATCGACCTCGGTTCCCAGCTTGAGATAGGGCTTCATCTCCAGCCGTGACAGCGACAGAAGGTCGTCGATGAGGCGCGCCATACGGCTGGTCTGGTTCTGCATGATCTGCAGGAACTGCTCGCGTGCCGCAGGGTCGTTGCGGGCCGGCCCGCGCAGCGTCTCGATGAAGCCGGCAATCGAGGCGAGAGGCGTGCGTAGCTCGTGGCTGGCATTGGCAATGAAGTCGGCGCGCATTCTGTCGATCCGGCGCGCCTCGCTCTGGTCCTTGAACACCAGCACGTAGAGATCCGTGGCGTGACCGACAGAAGACGCGCTCACCCGATAGGCTCGTTCGACCGGCAGCCTTTCTATGTAGTCAACGCTGTCCGACGCGACGTTGCCTGCCAAGATATTATCCAGCAAGGACTGCATTTCCGGCGCGCGGAATTTCAGCGACAGCGACATGCCGGGGGCAATCCCGCCAAAGGCTGCAAAGGCGGCGGCGTTGGCATGGACGATGGCGGCGGAACGATCGAAAATGATCAGCGGATCGGCAACCGCTGCCGCGAGATATTCGCCGGAAAGTTGTTGCAAGCCGCTCGCCTCGACGGCCGCGGCATTTTCGGTCGATTGACGGGCGACGCCGGCCGGCAGTATCGCCGCGGCAACCAGCACGGCGCCTGCCAGCAGCACCACATAGCTAGACATGCCGGCAAAACCATAGACGATCAGAACGGCAACGAAGCCGGCCGCGAGCAGCCAGCGGCTGTTCCACAGCCGCATGGCGATGGCTTGCGCCCTGCCTTTCCGCTCTGTGCCGATATCGGCCATTTGCGCTCCGTCGCCTGCGCTCCGTGTGCGGCCAACGCTCAATAACTTCCTGCTGGACCGACGCTAGAGCGCCGTGCGTCCAATTGGGCGCACAAAGGACGCTCTACCGGTTTATCTGCTGCATCGTTCTTTCCGAAAATCGATTCCGATATTCGGGCCGATGCAGTAAGGCTTCCAATAGCATGAGTCCGGAGGCTGGAAAGGTTCGTCTCGATGAAAAACGCCAAGGAAAGCCCCGCTGCAGCTTCATCGGGGCCGCTGAAGATCATGATCGACGGCAAGGAGCGGGAGTTCGACATCGAGGCCCCGACGCTTCCCGACTGGATCGAGGACCGCAAGCTCACCGCCGGCGGCTACCCTTACGACAAGAAAATGAAGAGCGAGGAGTATGACGAGAGGTTAGAGAAGCTGCAGATCGAGCTGGTCAAGGCGCAGGCGTGGCTGCAGTCGACAGGCAAGCGGGTAATGTCGCTGTTTGAGGGGCGCGACGCTGCCGGCAAGGGCGGCACGATCTTCGTTTTGCGCCAGTATCTGAACCCTCGCACGGCGCGCAACGTGGCGCTGACCAAGCCAACACCCACCGAGCTTGGACAATGGTACTTCCAGCGTTACGTCGACCACTTCCCGACGTCGGGCGAATTCGTCACCTTCGACCGCTCCTGGTACAACCGCGCCGGTGTTGAACCGGTGATGGGATTCTGCACGCCCGAGCAGCACGAGCAATTTCTGGACGAGGTTCCGCATTTCGAGCGGATGATCCGCAACGAAGGCATCTATTTCTTCAAATTCTGGCTGAACATCGGCCGGGAAACACAGCTCGAGCGGTTCCACGACCGTCGCTGGAGCCCGCTGAAGAGCTGGAAGTTTTCGCCGATCGACATCGCCGGCATCACCAAATGGGACGACTACACCAAGGCGCGCGACCTGATGGTGGAACGCACGCACAAGGAGTTCGCGCCCTGGATCATTGTGCGGGCGAACGACAAGCGGCGCGCGCGGCTGGCCGTCATGCAGCGCATTCTCCTGTCGCTTCCCTATGACGGCCGCGATCTCGACGTCATCGGTAAGGTGGACAAGAAGATCATCGGCGAAGGGCCGACTTTCCTCGAAAAATAAGCTCACCTCATCGATACGCGGCTGTCATGCCGCCAGCCGGGCAATCCGCTGCAGTCGCTTCAGCGTAGTGTCGTCCTGCAGCGCCTGCTGGAAAAGCGAGATCTCCTGGTCGATGCGGTCGCAGAGCGCGCCGGTGTCGCCCCTAAGCAGGTCGCGCGTCTGCTGCAGCGCCGCGACAGGCTTCTTGGCGAGTTGCCTGGCTCTTGCCAACGTGGCTTCCTCGACGCTGGCGTCCGTCACGATCTCGCCGACAAGGCCCAGTGCCCTGGCATCTTCGGCGGCGAGCGTGTCGCCCAGGCAGAAGAAGCGGAACGCCCCGGCATAGCCGAGCTTCTGCGGCGCCAGGATACTGGTCGCCGCGTCCGGCACCAGGCCGAAATCGACGAACGGCACCCGAAACGTGCTCTTGCTCGAGGCGATCACCATGTCGCAGTGGAACAGGATGGTGCAGCCGACGCCGACGGCGTCGCCGTCGACACAGGCAAGGACCGGTTTCGGGAATGTCGCCAGCGTGCGAAACATATCGGTAACGGCGTCGATCAGTCGCCGATGTTTGGTGGCGTCGAGAAATTCGGAGAAATCGGCGCCGAGGCAGAAGCACCCGGCCAGACCGCGCAGGACCACGACGCGGACGTCGTCGTCGGCAGCGGCTTCATGGAATGTCCTGGCCAGGCTTTCATAGGCCAGCCTGTCCAGCACCGGGCGGCCGTCACCCGACGATACCGTGACGATCAGCGTGTGATTGCGGAATTCTGCTTTTGAATGAACGTTCATGGCCTCTCTCCAATCTCACGAGGCGCGTCTCTGTCCGAGCATGTCCGGGTACCCTCTGGCCAGCACCGGCGCAAAGTGGTTGCGGCGCGAACGCACCACGTCGAGCGTGTGCTCGTTGAAGGTGAGCAGTGTGGCAACCACCTGCTGGTTGCCATAGGTACGCTGGTAACCGAGCGGCGTTGCCAGGAAATGCAGCTGCAGCGCGCGAAGCACCCACATCGGCTCGAATTCGATGATAACCTGGTTGACGTTGCGCTTCAGACCCCACTCGACGAAGCCGGCGATCAGCTCCGTGCCGACCGTCGACACGCCGCGCCGGCCGTCGCGGAACCCCGGTGCAACCGCATAGCGGGTCAGTTCATAGACATTCGGGCCCGACGGTGGGGTTCCCTCATAAAGGTCCGCCAGCACATCGGTTAGAAGATGTGCCCGAGTCGTCGGCAACATCCGCTGGTAACCGGCGAGCTCGCCATTGCGGATGACGATCTGGTGCACTGCCTCGTCGTGGTCGAATTGATCGATCTCGAGGCCGTCGGGGCGCTGCAGATCGGTCCATCCCATCTCTTCGACGAAAACTCTGTAACGCAAACGATGAACTGCCTCCCAGAGGTCGGGCCGTTCCATCAATTCCTGGGTCGTGAGGGAAAAAAGCATTTGCCGTCTCCTAGTTTCAATAGGAAGATACGGCCGTGCTTCCCCGAAAAAATTACGCGATCGCGTAGGCAAGAATTTCTAGGCCGGCGCGGCCGACCTAGTTAATATAGCCGCGCCTTATCGCTTCCGCGACGGCCTGGACCCGGTTGACGGCACCGAGTTTGCTTTTGGCGTTAAGAAGGTGTTTCTCTGACGTGTGTTCAGAAATGCCGAGAATTTGTGAAATCTCCCATTCGGACTTCCCAACGGCGGCCCATTGCAGGCATTCGCGCTCACGCGGCGTCAATTCGACATGGTCGATGGTTTTGCCCGCCATAGTGTGGAGCTGCATGGCGCGGCCAATCGCATAAGTCGAGACCAGCGACACAAGCCCGAATTCGGCGCCCGACAATTCGACAGCCTCGCCGCCTAGCGACACCATGACGATCTGGCCATCGAGCGTGATCAGCGGGAAGGCCAATCCGTCGCGCAGCTTGAATTCACCGGCGTCACCCATGACATCGCCGCCGCTCTTGCCGATACGGATGCCCTGAGACGCTTCCCGCCACTGGAATGGCGCTTGAAGCTGCTTCATGTGACTGACGACTGGGTCGTGATCGACATAGTTGCGCGCAACGTAGCGCTCAAGCCATTCGGCCGGCCAGTCGCAAAGCAACACATGGTCCTTTTGCCGATTTCTCGGCGTGCCGGGTTGCGGAACCGTCCCGGCCATCAGCGCCGTCAGCCCGAACCCGCTTGTTACCCCCAGCAGCTTTGCGCAGACGGCGGCCGCTGTACCGGCGTGCTGCAACTGATCTATCAACTCCAGGGTACGATCGAAATGACCCATCGCAACATCTACCCCATGTTGCCTTCCGCTCTTGAGACCAATGGCAGCGATCAACCCGCACTATGCCATCAACCCCGGACTGCAAAGCTGCTCCCTTTGTGCGGCCTACCGCTCCTCTTCAGCCGGCATCACACAGTCATTTGCAAACTCACTAAACAATATCCCTAAATCGTCACGATGAAACCAAAAACCGTTGTGCCTGTGTTATTTTCGTACAAAAAACTGTGTTATTTCGTACTAAAGTCGGGGCAAGACCGGACGGAGTCGTTGCGTGGCGTTTCGGCGCATATCCATTTCATTGATCTCGATATTGATCGGAGCGCAATCGCTTGCGGCTGATGCGCTCGCCGCGGAGCCGCAGGTGCCGGTGTTTTGGGACGCCAAGGAGCGGCTGCCAAAGCCGGACCTTTCTATGCTGCCGCGGCTGCGATTCCTGACCACCACGGATTTCCCGCCGTTCAATTTCCTCGATGGGGCAGGCCGGCTGTCGGGCTTCCATGTCGACCTGGCGCGCGCCATCTGCGCCGAGCTCGGCATTGCCGAAAAATGCCAGATCCAGGCGCTGCCCTGGGCCGAGCTCGAAGGTGCGCTCGGGAAAGGCGAAGGCGAAGCGATCATTGCCGGCATCGCCGCGACGCCGGAATCGCGGTCGAAATACGCATTCTCACGCCCCTACCTGCAATTTCCGGCACGCTTCATCATGCTGAAGACACAGGCGCTGACCGAACCAATGTTCGACAGGCTGCGCAGCAAACGTGTCGGCGTGATAGCCGATTCCGCGCATGAGCGGATGCTGCGCACTTATTTCGGCGACGTCCAAATCGTCCCCTTCGCAACGCCGGAGGAGCTTTATGGCAGGCTGAAAGCCGGCAAGATCGACGCCGCCTTCGGCGACGGCATGCGTTTCGCCTTCTGGCTCGGCGGCTCCGATGCGGCTGGCTGTTGCCGCTTTGCCGGCGGCCCCTATCTGGCGCCCGAATACCTTGGCTCGGGCATGGCGATCGCCACCAGGGCCGACGATCCGGCACTGGCCGCCGCATTCGACTACGCGCTGCAGGAAATTTCGGTGAAAGGTACGTTCGCCGAGTTCTATCTTCGCTATTTTCCGGTCAGCTTTTTCTGACTGCCGGCTCAGGTCAGCGTGCGAAGGCGCGCCTTGGCGGCTCGCGCGATGGCGGCGACCGTCAGCGCATCGAGATCGAGTTCCCGGCGGACGAGCTGCAGCACGCGCACCTCCTCCAGGCGCATTTCGAGATCGACGGCCGCAACCTCGAAGGCGGCCGCATAGGCGGTGTCACGCAGCCGTTCGGGCAGCGCCTCGGCGACACGCGCCAGGACGCCCTCCAGCCCGTCCTTTTCCTGCAGCATTTCCTGGCAGGCCTGGGCGACATCGACCAGCCGCTCCTGATTGAAATCCTCAAACACCGGCCAGGATCGAACGACGTCACCGATCCGCGCCAGTTCGATGTCGGTCATGTCGCGGTCCGACGCCGAAGTGATGACCATCAGGTAGATCATGGCTTCGTGCGGCGACAAAGGCATTTGGAACTCCTTGAGATGGTTCCGAAGTTAGGAACGAGGGACCGGCGCCGCAAGGAAAAAGAGCGGCGATCGTTGACGCCCACGGCAGGCACGCCTAGAGACCGGTTGAAACCCCTCTTCCGGCCCCTTCTTGCGGCGATGCCGGCGAATGATTTGGAAAACAGCGACATGGCGGGATCAAATATCATCGATCTCAATCCCGAGGTGCTTGCGGCCGCGGCTGAAAGCAAAGCCTGGCCGTTCGAGGAAGCCAGGAAGATCGTCGAGCGCTACAAAGGTACCGACTTTCCCGAGACCATCCTGTTTGAGACCGGTTACGGTCCGTCAGGGCTGCCTCACATTGGTACGTTCGGCGAGGTGGCACGAACTTCGATGGTGCGCCACGCCTTCCGCGTCCTCACCAGGGACGCGGTCAAGACCAAGATCTTGTGCTTTTCCGACGACATGGACGGCATGCGCAAGATCCCGGACAACGTCCCGGATCGCGCCGCACTCGAGCCGCACCTGCACAAGCCGCTCTCGTCCGTCCCCAATCCCTTCGGCGGCCACTATAAGAGCTTCGCAGACCACAACAATGCAATGCTTTGCCGCTTCTTGGACACCTTCGGGTTCGACTACGAGTTCGCCAGCGCGACGGAATATTACAAAGCTGGCCGTTTCGACGAAACGCTGCTGCGCGCCGCCGAACGCTTCGACGAGATCATGGCGGTGATGCTGCCGACGCTCGGCGAGGAGCGCCAGGCGACCTATAGCCCCTTCCTGCCGATCTCCCCCAGAAGCGGCCGCGTGCTTTATGTCCCAATGAAGCATGTCGACGCAAAGGCCGGCACCATCACTTTCGACGACGACGGCACCGAAACCACGCTTCCCATAACCGGCGGCAGGGTGAAGCTGCAATGGAAGCCGGATTTCGGCATGCGCTGGGCAGCGCTCGGCGTCGATTTCGAAATGTTCGGCAAGGACCATCAGACGAATGCCGTCATCTACGACCGCATCTGCAACATACTGGGCGGGCGAGCGCCGGAGCATTTCGTCTATGAGTTGTTCCTGGACGAGAACGGCCAGAAGATCTCCAAGTCGAAGGGCAACGGACTTACTATTGATGAATGGCTAACCTACGCGCCGACCGAGAGCCTCGGACTCTATATGTACCAGCGGCCGCGGCAGGCCAAAAAACTCTATTTCGACGTGATTCCGAAGGCCGTGGATGAGTATTACGCCTTTTTGTCCGCCTATCGCCGGCAGGAGTGGAAAGAGCGCCTGGGCAATCCGGTCTGGCACATGCACGACGGCAATCCGCCTGTTATCAACCTGCCGGTATCGTTCGCGCTGCTGCTCAATCTGGTCAGCGCCTCGAATGCGCAGAACAGGAGCGTGCTGTGGGGTTTCATTTCGCGCCACGCGCCGGGTGTGACGCCGACGACCCATCCCGAGCTCGACCGGCTGGCCGAATATGCCATCCGCTATTTCGACGATTTCGTGAAGCCGGCGAAAGTGTATCGTGCCGCCGACGCAGTCGAGCGCGAGGCGCTGACCAAGCTTTCGGAAGCGCTCGCCGCGCTGCCGGCTAATGCCGACAGCGAGGCGATCCAGAACGCTGCCCTCAATGTTGCGCGCAAGATTGAGCGCTACCAGGATCATTCCAAGCAGAGCCCGGAGGGCGGACCCGGTGTCTCCGTCGCCTTCTTCCAGATGATCTATCAGGTGCTGATAGGTCAGGAACGCGGGCCGCGCTTCGGCTCCTTCGCCGCCCTCTACGGCATCGCCGAAACGCGTGAGCTCATTCAGCGGGCGCTGGCTGGTCAGCTGGCGGCATGAGGGCGCCGTCCTGCTCCTCCAGGATCGAGCTAGGCGCTACAGGCGCGGATCGCGACGCAGCAGCCGGGAGCGGCGGCAGGCCTGAAACGCTCGGCGCCGGCCCGAAGACGCCTTTTTTTGCTGCACGCGCCTTCTCGCCGGCTTCTACGTAAGGGCCGCCCTTGGCGGCGCGCGCCCAGCCATTTTCGACCAGCCATTGGCCGATATCCTGATTGCCGATCCGGCACTCGGCGGCGATCAGATCACGACCGCCTTCGGGCGGCACGGCACAGACCACAGCACGACTGCGGAGAAAGGCGCGGAAGGCCGTTCGCGCCCGAATGCCGCAATTCCAGGACTCGCCGCCGTCGGTGCAAGTCTCCTCCTGCTTGACGATGTCGATACCGGAAACCGCAATCGAATACCCCTTTGCTTCGATGACCCCGGCGGCCGACGCGACGGGCTGGAATAGTTTCGTGCCTTTCCAGTCGTCGGGCATTTTCGTTTTTGGCGGCTTGGGCGGTCCGGCCAATGCTAGATCGCTCAACGGGGCGCGCGGCTCTATCCGTTCAAGCTCGTTGGAACCGAGCTGCGGCGGCACCACGATTTCTGGATCGATTGCCCTCGAATGCGCCGCCTGCTTGGCCGGCACTGGTTTCGGGATGGCCGACGTAGCCGGCGCGGCGGGCTGCGGTTCAGCGCCGACCTGGATTTGTTCCCAGGGGCCGCCGCTTTCGCTCTGGACGGCGCGGCCGCCGGCGACAATTGCCGTGGCCATTGCCGGGATCGCCAGAACAGCCAAGGCAAGGTGAGGCAGACGCACCGGCCCCGCGCCTACTGGCTTGCCCAGACAATCCGCGCCACCCATTCGACATCGCGCATGGGGATGTCGCGGTCCGGGTGATCGGGATTGAGGGAGACCAGCGCGATCGACTTCGGTGTCTGGCGGTCGAGCACCTTGGCCATCACCTCGCCGGCATTGGTCTTGACGACGACGCGATCGCCCTTTCGTGTGGTAGCTCCCGGCTCGACGATGAGGACATCGCCATTGCGGTAGAGCGGCAGCATGGAATCGCCTTGGACCTTCAACGCATAGGAGGTTTCGGTTGCCCGTGCCGGCAATTCGATCAGGTCCCATCCCTGCCCCGCCGGAAACCCGGCATCGTCGAAGAAGCCACCGGCGCCCGCCTGGGCGAAGCCAAGCAGCGGCACCGACGATTTCTGCACGGGCAGTGCGCCGGAATTACCCCGGCCTTCGACCAGTTCTGCAAATTCATCCAGCGAGGCGCCGGTCGCCTCGATGATCTTGGCCAGCGATTCGGTAGACGGCCAGCGCGGCCGCCCATCTGAGGACAGCCGCTTCGATTTGTTGAAGGCGGTCGAGTCGAGGCCAGCGCGCCTGGCCAGTCCGGAGGCCGAAAGCGAATAACGCTCGGCAAGAGCGTCGATGGCGGCCCAAACGCGGTCGTGCGAGAGCACCTTGCTCTCCTTCGAAACAGGAAAAAATACCTTCGCTGTTCTACCCCTTGGCCGCCATCTTGTCCACCGCCGGAGACGGCGTCAGGCCGCCTCCTTGGCCTCGTTCCTGGTATAGGGATCGAAGTGCTCGTAGAAGGTCTCGCCCTTCTCGGCCATGTCGAGCAGCAGCTTCGGCGCCTTGAACTCGGCGCCGTATTTCTTCTGCAGGCGCTTGGCGAGTTTGACGAATTTCTTCGCGCCGATGCCGTCGATGTAGGACAGTGCACCGCCTGTATAGGGTGCGAAGCCGAAGGCCAGGATCGAGCCGACATCGGCCTCGCGTGGGTCGGTAACGATGCCCTCTTCCATCGCCCGTACCGCCTCAAGCGCGATGGTGACCAGCAGCCGCTGCTTCAGTTCCTCATAGTCGACCTGCTCCGGCGACAGCTGCGGGTAGAGGTCCCTGAGGCCTGGCCACAGCTTCTTCTTCGCCGGTTTTGCCGGATAGTCATAGAAGCCCTTGCTGTTCTTACGGCCCAAGCGACCATGCGTGTCGACCATCGTGTTGATCAGCGCCATCTGCTTCGGATCGACCGCCTTGTCGCCGAGGTCGCGCATGGTCTGCTTCATGATCTTCTGGGCAAGGTCGATCGCCGTCTCGTCGGTCAACGCCAGAGGACCGACCGGCATGCCAGCGGCTTTCGCCGCATTCTCGATCATCGGCGCCGGAACACCTTCGATCAGCATCTTGTAGGCTTCCGACATGTAGCGCAGTACGCAGCGATTGACGTAAAAACCGCGCGTATCGTTGACGACGATCGGCGTCTTCTTGATGGCGCGGACAAAGTCGATCGCGGTGGCCAGCGCCTTGTCGCCGGTTTTCTTGCCGAGGATGATCTCGACCAACATCATCTTGTCGACCGGCGAGAAGAAGTGGATGCCGATGAAATTCTTCGGCCGCGCCGAATTCCTGGCCAGCGATGTAATCGGTATGGTCGACGTATTCGAGGCGAAGATCGCCGACGGCTTGAGTACAGCCTCGGCCTGTTCGGTGGCATCCTTCTTGACGGCCGAGTCCTCGAACACCGCCTCGACCACAAGATCGCAGCCGGCAAGATCAGCGTAATCGGCCGTTGGTGTGATCAGCGACAGCAACCGATCCTTGTCCTGCGGCTTGGCACGGCCCTTCTTCACCTGATCCGAGATCAGGGTTTCGGAATGCGCCTTGCCCTTGGCGGCGGACTCCATGTCGCGGTCGAGCAGCACCACCGGAATGCCAGCCTTGGCCGTTACATAGGCGATCCCGGCGCCCATGAAGCCGGCGCCGAGCACGCCGATTTTCTTGAACGTCGTTTCCGGCACACCAGCTGGGCGGCGAGCGCCCTTGTTCAGTTCTTGCAGCGACACGAACAATGAGCGGATCATCGCCGCCGCTTCCCTGGTCTGCATGACCCCGGTGAAGTAGCGTTGCTCGATCCGCAAGGCGGTATCGAACGGCACCAGCAGGCCCTCGTAGACGCATTTCAGGATGGCGGCGGCAGCGGGATAATTGCCATAGGTCTCGCGGCGCAGAATGGCGATAGCCGGCGGCCACAGATTGGCACCTGCCACCGAATAGATCGGAGCGCCGGGCAGCTTGAAGCCCTTTTCATCCCATGGCGCCACCGGTTTCAAGCCGTTCTTGATCATCGCCTTGGCAGTTTCGACCAGCTTGTCCGCCTCGGCAATCTCATGGATCAAGCCCATTGACTTGGCCTTCTGCGGCGACAGCGTCTGGCCGGACGTCAGCATTTGCAGCGCCTGCTGCTGGTCGGTCAGCCGCGGCACGCGCTGGGTGCCGCCGGCGCCTGGAAAAATGCCGATCTTCACTTCCGGAAGCGCCATCCTCACCTGGTCGGAATCGGCCGCGACACGGCCATGGCAGGCGAGCGACAATTCGAACGCGCCGCCCATGCAGGTGCCGTTGATCGCCGAAACCCACGCCTTGCCCGAGGTTTCCAGTTTACGGAACAGGCCATTCATAGCGCCCGCCTTGTCGAACAGCGCCTTGGTCGCCTTCTCCGGGTCCTTCGCTTTGTCGGCGGCGAAGGTCGCCAGCATCTTCTGCAGCATGGTGATGTCGGCGCCGCCCGAGAACGTATCCTTGCCGGAGGTGATCACCGCGCCCTTTATCACTGCATCGCTTGCCACTTTGTCGACGATGGCGTTCAGTTCGCGCATCACCTCCTCGGTGAAGACGTTCATCGAACGGTCCGGCATGTTCCAGGTGACCAGCGCAATGCCGTCGGCGTCGATGTCGAGGGTGAAATTGGTGTAGCTCATCGTCTCTCTCCGTCAGACGCGTTCGATGATCGTTGCAGTGCCCATGCCGGCGCCGATGCAAAGCGTCACCAGCGCGGTGTTGAGGTCGCGGCGTTCCAATTCGTCCAGCACCGTACCGAAGATCATCGCACCGGTGGCGCCGAGCGGATGGCCCATGGCGATGGCCCCACCATTGACGTTGATCCGGTCATGCGGAATGTCGAAAGCCTGCATGTAGCGCAGCACCACCGAAGCGAAGGCCTCGTTGAGTTCGAACAAATCGATGTCCTGCAGCTTCATCTTCGCCCGCTTCAACAGCTTCTCGGTGACGTCGACCGGGCCGGTCAGCATCAGCACCGGTTCGGAGCCGATATTGGCGAACGCACGGATGCGCGCGCGCGGCTTGAGGCCGAGCGTCTTTCCCGCCTTTTTCGAGCCGAGCAGCACGGCCGCCGCCCCGTCGACAATGCCGGAGGAATTGCCGGCATGGTGGACGTGATTGACCTCTTCCACCTCGGGATGCTTCTGCACGGCGACGGCGTCGAAGCCGCCCATTTCGCCGGGCATGACGAAGGACGGGTTGAGCGCGGCCAGCGACTGCATGTCGGTCGAAGGCCGCATGTGCTCGTCGTGGTCGAGGATGGTCAGGCCGTTCTGGTCCTTGACCGAGATCACCGAATTCTTGAAGCGGCCCTCGCCCCACGCCTTGGCGGCACGCTTCTGGCTTTCGACCGCGTAGGCATCGACATCGTCGCGCGAAAATCCGTATTTGGTGGCGATCAGGTCGGCCGATATGCCTTGCGGCACGAACCAGCCGGGCAGGCCGACCGAGGGATCCATGAACCAGGCGCCGCCGGAGGCGCCCATGCCGACGCGCGACATTGATTCGACGCCACCGGCAATGACGATCTCGTCGGCGCCTTGCGCGATCTTGGCGGCCCCGAAATTGACCGCGTCCAGGCCCGAGGCGCAGAAGCGCGATATCTGCATGCCGGGCGCCTTGGTGTCGTAGCCGGCTTCGAAAGCGGCGGCGCGTGGAATGACCGCACCCGCCTCGCCAACCGGATCGACGCAGCCGAAGATGATGTCGTCGACGGTGCTAGTGTCCAGCCCATTGCGGTCGCGGATGGCCTCGAGCACCTTGGCGCCAAGCCGCACCGCCGGCACCTCGTGCAGCGAGCCATCCTTCTTGCCCCTGCCGCGCGGCGTGCGCACGGCATCATAGACGTAAGCTTCGGCCATTGGTGATCTCCTGTGATCTAAAATCGGGGCTCGACCACCACTTCGGTCCGCACCGAATTGGCGATGAAACAGGCGTCGTGCGCCTTGTGATGAATGCTCTCGATCATAGCCGCATCTGCGTCGCATTCGACGAGCGGCCGAAGGGTGACATGTGTGATGGCTGTGCGCCCTTCAGCATTCTTGGCCATCAGGCCTTCGGCTTCGTCGTGATAAGATCGGACATTGAGCTTAGCGCGTTTTGCCAGATCCAAGAACCAGAGCATGTGGCAAGAAGAAAGCGACGCGACGAACAGTTCTTCCGGATCGACGATCGTTGCATCGCTAAAAGGTGCCGGCACAATCGACGGCGATGCGGAAGCGGAGATGACCGCGCCACCATCAAAATGAAGTTCATGGACCCGGGAATAGCGGCCGGAAAGGAAATCCTCCCGTGCCCCCGACTTCCAGCGAAGCCCAGCAAAATGCTTCGACATGCGACCTCCTAAAGGCTCCGCCCGATCAGCAATTTCATGATCTCGTTGGTGCCGCCGTAGATGCGCTGGACGCGGGCATCGCGGAACATGCGGGCGATCGGATATTCATTCATGTAGCCATAGCCGCCATGCAATTGAAGGCATTCGTCGACGACTTTTCCTTGCAGGTCTGACAGCCAGTATTTGGCCATCGAAGCCGTCACCGGGTCGAGGCCACCGTTAATATGGCGGGCAACGCAGTCATTATAGAAGACGCGGCCGATGGTCGCCTCGGTCTTCAATTCGGCAAGCTTGAACTGGGTGTTCTGGAATTCGATGATGGCCTCGCCGAACGCCTTACGCTCCTTGACGTAGTCGATGGTAAGCGCCAGAGCCCGCTCGACCATGGCAATAGCAGTGGTGCCGATCTGCAGCCGCTCCTGCGGCAATTGTTGCATCAACTGGACGAAGCCCTGGCCTTCGTCATTGCCGAGCAGGTTCGAGGTCGGCACACGCACGTCGTTGAAGAACAGTTCCGACGTGTCGTTGGCTTTGAGGCCGATCTTGTCGAGGTTACGGCCGCGCTCGAAACCCTCCACCTCGTCAGTCTCGACGACGATCAGCGAGATGCCCTTGGCGCCCTTCTCAGGATCGGTCTTGGCAACGACGATGATGAAATTGGCGAGCTGGCCGTTGGTGATAAAAGTCTTCGAGCCGTTGAGCTTGTACCGGTTGCCGTCCTTTTCGGCGCGCATCTTGATGCCCTGCAGGTCTGAGCCCGCACCCGGCTCAGTCATGGCGATGGCGCCGATCAGCTCGCCGGTCGCCAGCCTCGGCAGCCACTTCTTCTTCTGCTCCTCCGAGCCGTAGTGGAGGATATAGGGGGCAACGATCGAATTGTGCAGGCCAATGCCGAACCCGTCGACGCCGACATGGCCGATCGCCTCGATGATGGCGCTCTCATGCGCGAAGGTGCCGCCCGATCCGCCATATTCCTCCGGCATCGAGGCGCACAGCAGTCCGGCAGCACCCGCCTTCTGCCAGCTTTCGCGGTCGACCATCTCGTTCTTCTCGAACTCGTCGTAACGCGGCGCGATCTCTTCCGACATAAAGCGGTGCGCCATGTCGTAAAGCATGCCGACCTCGTCCGCCGCCCAGGCGGGCTTGGGAAGGCCCAGGATTTCGGCGGGGTTGGTCATGGTTTCTCCCTCGCGCCGACGTCCCCCTCCTCCTCGAGACGAGGGTGGCCGCGAAGCGGCCGGGTGGGGTCGCCGATGACTTGCTCGACCTTATCTTTTACAATCTGCGCCATGTGCCACGGCATTGCGATCATTTTCCTCCAAGGCATGCACCAGAATGGAGGTCGGCGCACTGCACGCAGAACCCCTCCCGGCCCTTCGGGCCACCCTCCCTCGAGGGGCAGGGGAACGCCGAAGCTAGAACGCTTCCGCCGGCAGTGCCATCAATGTGTCGGCACCGCTGGAGATGCGGGCAAGATGCGCCGACGTCTCCGGCATGATCCGCTCTACGAAGAAGCGCGCCGTCACCAGCTTGTTGTCGTAGAAAGACGAAGCGCCGTCGGGGCCATCAGCCAATTTCGCTGCGGCCACCTTGGCCATCCGGGCCCACATATAGCCCAGCGCCACCAGGCCGAAGAGATGCATGTAGTCGGTCGAGGCGGCACCCGCATTGTCGGGCTTGGCTATGCCGTTCTGCACCAGCCACATCGTCGCCGCCTGCAGATCGTCGAGGCCCTTTTTAAGCGCCTTGGTGAAGGGCGCCATCTTCTCGTCGGTGCGGTTCTCCTCGCAGAACTCTCCGACTTCCCTAAAGAAGACCTGGACCGCGCGGCCGCCATTCAAGGCCAGCTTGCGGCCGACGAGGTCGAGCGCCTGGATGCCGTTGGCACCCTCATAGATCATGGCGATGCGGGCATCGCGGACGAACTGGCTCATGCCGTGTTCTTCTATATAGCCGTGGCCGCCGAACACCTGCTGCGCCATTACCGCGTGATCGAAACCCTTGTCGGTGAGCACGCCTTTGACCACCGGCGTCATCAGGCCGGTATAGTCGTCTGCGACCTGGCGATCTTTGTCGTCACCGGAGCGGTGAGCGATGTCGGACTTGATCGCCGTCCACAGCGCCAGCGCGCGGCCGGCCTCGTTGAATGCCTTCATGGTCATCAGGCTGCGGCGGATGTCCGGATGAACGATGATCGGATCGGCCTTCCTGTCCGGCGCCTTCGGTCCTGACAGCGAGCGCCCCTGCAGACGGTCCTTGGCGTAGGAAGCCGCATTCTGATAGGCGACCTCCGATAGCGAGAGCCCCTGCAGGCCGACGCCAAGCCGCGCCTCATTCATCATGGTGAACATTGCTTTCAGCCCGCCATTGGCCTCGCCGAGCAGCGTGCCTTCAGCGTGGTCGTAATTCATGACGCAGGTCGAGTTGCCATGGATACCCATCTTCTCCTCGATCGAGCCACAGGAGACGGTGTTCTTCTCGCCCGGATTGCCTGAGGCATCGAGCTTGAACTTCGGCACGATGAACAGGGAGATGCCCTTCACGCCATCCGGCGCGCCCTCGATACGGGCCAGCACCAGGTGGACGATATTGTCCGACATGTCATGCTCGCCGGCCGAGATGAAGATCTTCTGGCCGGATATCCTGTAGGTGCCGTCGCCATTTGGGACGGCCTTGGTGCGCAGCAGGCCAAGATCGGTTCCGCAGTGCGGCTCGGTCAGATTCATGGTGCCGGTCCAGGCGCCCTCGACCAGCTTCGGCAACCATGTTGCCTTCTGCTCTTTGGTGCCATGGGTGATGATCGCAGCGATCGCGCCTTGCGTCAGGCCCGCATACATCATCAGCGACATATTGGCCGACACCATGTATTCGGCAACCGCGGTGTGCACCGCGTAGGGCAAGCCTTGCCCGCCAAACTCGACAGGTGCGGCGAGCCCCATCCAGCCGCCTTCGCGATACTGGTCGAAGGCCTCCTTGAAGCCTTTCGGCGTCGTTACCGAACCGTCGTCATGGCGCACGCAACCTTCCGTGTCGCCGACACGGTTCAGCGGCTGCATCACGTTTTCAGCGAGTTTCGCCCCTTCGGCAAGGATGGCCTCGAGCACATCCGGCGTGGCGTCGGAAAATCCGGGAAGATTGGAATAGCGCTGATACCCCAGCACTTCGTTCAGCACGAACAGCGTGTCGCGGATCGGCGCCTTGTAGATCGGCATGCGTTTTCCTCCACCATGCGGTCTTGGCCCCGAAATCAGCCCCAGTGTACCAGTGTATGAGGATAGCAGGCGGGCCAGTATGACGGGTCGGAGATAGCAAATGTTGACGTTTGCGTAAACGTCAATTCTGCGGTGCGACGAATTTTCTCCCGCGCGCCAAGACCGCAAACGGCGAAGGACGGCAAACGACGAAGAACCCCGCAGCGAAGGCCGCGCGGCTCTTATCCGTCGGAAATCGAAAGCTTAGTTTAGCTCGCCACGCTGGCCTGCGGCGTCGAGCGCTCGATCAGCATTTGCCGGACGGTCAACATCGAAGCACTCAGTTCGCTGATGGCATCGTCGATCAGCGCCCGCTGCTTCTGCAGACGGGCAAGCTGCTTCTCCGACTTGTCGAGCGCCAGCCGCAATTGCTTTGTGTTGGAGCCGTTCGGATCGTAGAGGTCCATCATCTGCTTGACGTCACGCAGCGAGAATCCGACCTTGCGGCCAAGCAGGATCAGCTTCAGCCGGGCCCTGTCGCGGCGCGTATAGAGGCGGGTCGAGCCGTCGCGCTGCGGGTTGAGTAGACCCTTGTCCTCATAGAAACGCAGCGTACGCAGCGTCACTCCGTATTTCTTGGCCATTTCGCCGATACGGACAAGCTCTTCACCGGTTTCGCTCGACATATCGTTGGTGTTGGCCGCGGCTTGACCGGGCGAAATAAGTTTCATGGTCACTGGCTTTCCCCGTCTGGTGGCGTCGCGGTCGCGGACCTTGCGTCGCCTGAGTGAAAGCGGGGGCGTGCTTCCACTCGTGGTTTCAACAAACAAATCGCAAACGGCGTAATCCGCTCATTTACGTTTACGTCAATTCTATATCGATAGCCGCCTTACCACGCAAGAGCGTTCTAGGCTTGGAACTTTATGCCACAGTGCCGGCGGATAACCTAAAAAGTCGTTGCGATTTCGGGAGCGATCATGCGGCTGATCAAACTTCCACGGCGTCTTTTGTGCGTCCAATAGAAGACACCCGGCACCGTCCGCAGCCAGCCGACAAAGTTGCAACTTCTTAAGCTTGGTTAACGCGTTGTTTACCACGTTGGGGCGAAATGTGCGCATGTCGGTTACCCGTGTCTATCCTGTATTGAATTTTTCACGGTTTTCGGAGCGCGGATGAGACCCGGGAAGCTCGTCTTCCACTGCAACAAGCCAAGCAGTCGCCTTCGTCCCGGCAGGACTTTGGGAACCTGGTGAAAGCCAGCAATTCTGAAACGGGCGCATTGATGAACAGCAAGCGGTCCTACCTCGATACACTCAACGCCGGCAGGCAACGCCGGCCGCACACGACGCTTGAAGAGCTCAACCGCTCCCTGGAAACTCTGGAGCAGCGGCTGGAGCGAACGCGCGAGGAGACGACAAGCCACCCCGATCCGCGCCGACCAGCGGCAGAACCGCGCTATCCCAGCGCTCAACCCTATGGCCAGCAGCGCCGGTATGAAGACCCACGCGCGCAGCGGCCGAAAGGTCCAGCAGCGGCTTTCGACCAGAATTATCAGGCGATCGCCCACGATATCGACCGGGTACGCGGCCAGGAGGACAGCGTCGCCCTAGCCGGCAAGATCGCCGGGGAATTGCGCGGCCTGCGCGAAGACTTGCGCCAGCAGATGACCTCCGGCCTGCAACGCGAGTTCGAGGTACTGCGCAAGAATATTGGGCGAGCCTTCCAGTCAAATGGCGGCGGCAAAGGCAGCGCCGAACTCAGCGTCGAATTCGAGCGGCTTTCCGGCGCCATCCAGACACTGGCCGAAAAAAGCGACGACAGAAGCGTCAATATGCTGCGGCTCGAGCTTGAGCAGGTCAAGGCCGCGCTCGATACGCTAGCGCGCGAGGAGAGCGTGCAGGCGGTCGGCCGCCGCTGGGACGAATTCGACCGCCGCTGGAATGCCTTCGAGGACCGCGTCGACGCCGATCAGCGCAAGCGCTCCGACGCGCCCGGCCTGTCGGCGCTGACGGAGCGGCTCGAACAGATCAGCAATGCCGTCAGCAATCTCCCGGAATCGCTGTCGCTGCGCTCGCTCGAAGAAAAGGTCCGCACGCTTGCCGGAGCGGTCGACCATTTCGCCCGCCAGCAGGACAATCGCGGCAGCGACACATTCAGCCAGATCGACGAGCGGCTCGACGAGATTTCCCGCGCGATCGTCGCCTCGACGGTTGCCGCGCAAGCCAATTCGTTCGACCCCGAGCCCTTCGAACGCATCGAGAAGCGGATCGATTCACTGGCCCAGCAAATCGAAGAAGTGTCGCAGGACCGTCCGGGCCGGGAGGTCATCGACCGTCTCAACACATTGTCGAGCCGCATGGATGAACTGGCCGGCCGAGCCAATCTGCCGGAACAGGCGATGGAACGCCTTGCCAGGCAAATCGCGCTTATCTCCGACAAGATCGACCACGCACCGGCCATGCCCGACGCCGATTACATCTTCCAGGGGCTCGAACAGCGCTTCGACGTGCTGTCCAGCATGATGGAACGTCGCCAGGGCGACGCCATCGAACAAGGCAACATGCTGTTTCGCGACCTCGAGCGCCGGTTGGACGAGGTCGCCGACAGGCTGGACCAGCGCATGCCGCAGGTCGACAACGCCGACATCATGGATGCCATCGACGCCCGCTTCACCGCACTGGCCAAGCGGATGGAGACACGCGTTCCAGATCCCGCCAACGAGGCGGCGATCCGCGGCCTGGAGAGCCGGCTCGAAGACATCTCAAGCCGGCTGGATTCGTCCGCCGCACAAGTCGCCAGCATCGACCCGGCTTTGATCCGCAGCCTCGAAGCGCAGGTGGCCGGCCTGACGGCGCATCTTTCCAAGCCCGGCACGCCGCTGCCGGAATTCGACGACATCAGCCCGCGTCTCAACGAAATCGAGAAATCGCTGGCCGGAACCCGCGATTCCATCCTCGGCGCGGCGCGCGAGGCGGCCGAGAGTGCCGTCCGCTCGCTGGCCGGATCAAGCGCCAACACAGCGGCCGTTACCGGCCTCGCCCAGGACCTGAAGACGCTCGAGGCGCTGACGCGCCGTTCGGACGAGCGCAATTCGAGAACGTTCGAGGCTATCCACGATACGCTGCTCAAGATCGTTGACAGGCTTGGTTCACTGGAGACCGGCGAACCGGCAAGCGCCGAGTTGAGCAAACGCTCCGGCCGGGCATCCAAGATATCGGTGCAGGACGCACCGTCGATGGACATCGACCAGTCGCTGCCGTTGACGGGCAACATGGCCGATCTCGACGGCCGCGCCGCGGCGCTCGTGCGCGGAGAGCCAGGTCCGCGAACGCCGGCCGAGGCCGCCGCCGCAGCAGCACTGGCTGCTCTCGGTTCAGACACGACACGTGAAAAGAACGAACAAGGCGGCGGCAGGAAATCGATGTTAGGCGGGCTGGCGCGCGCCTTGAAGGGCAAGAAGGAGGCTGAGACGCCGCCGCTTGCAGGCTCGGCGCCGAGCGCCGAGATACCGAGCGTCGATCTCGACGAGCCCCTCGACCCCAAGCTCGCCAACCGGCCACTGGAACCCGGCTCCGGCGCACCCGACCTCAGTGCCATCATGAAGCGCGTGCGCGACGAGCGCGGGCAGCCGGCCAGGGAAGGCAGCGCCGAGGCGGCGAAATCGGACTTCATCGCGGCAGCCAGAAGGGCCGCGCAAGCGGCGGCCGCCGAGGCGGACGCCCTCAAGCGCCAGTCGACGATGAAAGGCCCGGTCAAGGCACTCAGGATCGGCGACCTGCTCAAGGCGCGGCGCAAGCCGATCCTGATGGGGGCAATCGCCATCATGCTGGCGCTTGCCGGCCTGCAACTGGGCAAAGCCTTCTTCTCCGAGCCGGTCGAAGTCGCCGACAATGAGGCGGCGCCGGCCGTGGCCGTTCAGCCGGTGGAAACCGCCTCAGCCAGCGTTGCCAGCGAGCCGAAGGCGGACGCGCAGACAACAACACAGGAGAGCGAGCCGTCGCCCACCGTCAGGCAGGCCGAGCCATCCGCATCGATGACCAAGGACGACACTGCGGCGCAAACCGGCCCCGCCACACCGGCAGCCGAGGCATCGACGGCGCCCTCGCCTTCCGGAGCGTCCGCTGACCTGGCGGCGCCAGACACCACGGCCGCAGTGCCCGCGCCGGCAGCGGCGACCGCCGAGCCAAAGGCTGCCGCGCCTGCTATTGCCCCCGCTGCCACGCAGGACACGACCGGCACTGTGCCGCCGGCGGATGCTGCCCCGGCAGGCGTTGCCAAGATCGACGTTCCGGCCGATGCCGGGCCGGCCGCCCTGCGCGATGCAGCGGCCGGCGGCGACGCCAAGGCGCTGTTCGAGATCGGCTCGCGTTACGCCGAGTCGCGCGGCGTTAAGGAAGACATGACGGCGGCGGCCAAATGGTATGAGAAAGCTGCCGAACTCGGTTTCGCACCGGCAGAATACCGCATCGGCAACTTCTACGAGAAGGGCATCGGCGTCGCACGCGACATCAAGAAAGCGAAGACCTGGTACCAGCTTGCCGCAGAGCAGGGCAATGCCAGCGCAATGCACAATCTTGCCGTGCTGTTTGCGATGGCGGCGGACGGCGTGACCGACAACGAATCGGCAGCACGCTGGTTCCAGGCGGCGGCGGATCTCGGCGTCAAGGACAGCCAGTTCAACCTCGGCATCCTCGCGGCGAAGGGTGTCGGCATGAAGCAGAATCTCGAGGAGAGCTATAAATGGTTCGCGCTCGTCGCCAAGACCGGCGACAAGGATGCAGCGGCCAAGCGCGACGAGATCGCCAAGGCGCTGAGGCCCGAGCAGTTGGAGCGTGCGCGGGCCGCGGCTGAACTGTGGAAAGCCAAGCCGCTCGATCCAGCCGCCAATTCGGCCGACATTCCTGAATCGTGGCAGGACGGCACACCGCAGACGACCGCCGGCATCGATATGAAGAAAGCGGTCCAGAACATCCAGCGCATTCTCAACAAGAACGGCTACGAGGCCGGCAATCCCGACGGCATGATGGGCCTGAAAACCAAGAACGCAATCATGGCCTTCCAGGCCGACAACGATATGAGGGCAACCGGCGCGATCGACGAAAAGCTGGTCAAGGCGCTGCTCGCGCGTAAATAACGGCGGATGCGTCGTTTCCGCGACGCCCTTGCCACAGATTTGCCTGTTAACTGATTGAGTTGTTTTTTGTTTCGGCGGCGCGGCGAAGTTTGACTTCACCGCCCGGCCGGCGCAAGAACGAAATAGCCTTTTGGCGCAAAATGCCCGCAACGGTTGCATTCGCCAGGAGGCAAACTGATCGAGACTGACGGGTGGGCATCTATCTCCCGATCGCGGAAATTTCCGTCAACATCTTCGTGCTGCTGGCCATGGGTGCGGCGGTGGGTTTCCTGTCGGGCATGTTCGGCGTGGGCGGCGGCTTTCTCATTACGCCGCTGCTGATCTTCTACAACATACCGCCGGCAATCGCGGTCGCCACCGGCGCCAACCAGGTCATCGCCTCCTCCTTCTCCGGCGCCCTGTCGCACATGAAGCGCGGCACGCTCGACTTCAAGCTTGGCGGCGTGCTTTTAGCCGGCGGTATCGTCGGCTCGACCGGTGGTATCTATGTCTTTGCGCTCCTGCGCCGGCTCGGCCAGCTCGACCTGTTTATCTCGCTGCTCTACGTCCTGCTGCTCGGCACTGTCGGCGGACTGATGCTCGTCGAGAGTGTCAATGCATTGCGCGCCACTCGCAGCGGCGCCGCACCGGTGTTGAAGAAATCCGGCCAGCACAATTGGATCCACCGCCTGCCGCTGAAGATGCGGTTCAGGGCCTCAAAGCTCTTCGTCAGCGTCATTCCGGTGCTTGGGCTGGGCGCGGCGATTGGCTTCCTGTCGTCGATCATGGGCGTCGGCGGCGGCTTCATCATGGTGCCGGCCCTGATCTACCTTTTGAAGGTGCCTACCAACGTGGTCATCGGCACCTCGCTGTTCCAGATCATCTTCACCTCGGCCTACACCACGCTGGTCCACGCCACCACCAACCAGACCGTCGACGTCATGCTCGCTTTCCTGTTGATGGCAGGCGGCGTAGCCGGCGCGCAATATGGCGCCAAGGCCGGTCAGCGGCTGCGAGGCGAGCAACTCAGGGCGCTGCTGGCGCTGCTGGTGCTGGCGGTCGCCATCCGGCTTGCCATCGATCTCTTCGTCACGCCACCCAACCTCTATTCGCTGTCCGGCGTGGGCCTGAGCTGATGGCTGGCTTAAGGACGCTCGCGGCCGCCGCCTTGCTGTCGCTGCTGCCGGCTGCGCCACCAGCGAAGGCGCAGGCGCCTCTGACCGAAAATATCCAGATCGGCCTTTCGACCGACAATGTCTCGATTACCGCCGGCTTTTCCGGCGCCGACCTGACCATCTTCGGCTCGTTGGAAAATGCGGATCCGCTTGTCGCGCGGCAAGGGCGCTACGACGTGATCGTCGTGCTGGAAGGCCCGGCCCGACCGGTCGTCGTGCGCCGCAAGGACCGGGTGCTCGGCGTCTGGGTCAATCTGGAGTCGGAGACCTTCAAAAACGTACCTGTCTCCTATTCGGTGGCGACGACCCGGCCGCTGCAGGACGTCACCGATCCGAACAGCTACAAGCAGCTGTCGCTTGGCGCCTCGAACCTCTATTTGCAGCCAGCCGACGCCGGCGACAGCCCGGCGACAATCGAGGAGTTCACCGCCGCGCTGCGCGAACGCAAGTCGGCGACCGGCCTCTACAGCGAGAATGTCGGCGGTGTGCAGTTCCTGTCGCAGAACCTGTTCCGCGCCACCGTCAGGCTCGCCCCAAACGTTCCGGTCGGCACCCATAAGGCCCGCGCCTTCCTGTTCAAGAGCGGCCTGTTCATCAAGGAAAGCTCCGCCCAGCTCGAAATCCGCAAGTCCGGTTTCGAACAGTCGATCTTCCGCGTCGCCCACGACTACTCGTTCCTCTACGGTGTCTTTGCCGTATCGTTGGCCATGCTGACAGGCTGGCTCGGAAGACTGGTCTTCAGGAAAGACTGAACTCTCGTAAAAGTGGTTTCCCTTTCCGAGGGTATGGGTTAGACCGCGACCCCCGGCCCGACCGGACACGAGCTGCTGCTCCCCAAATCAGAAATACAGGAACGCACGATGCGACCAGCATTCGCCGGGATCGACTTCGGCACTTCGAATTCCACTGTCAGCGTGGTCAGGAACGGGCAGCCGCGGCTGGTGGCGTTGGAAGACGGCCAGGTCACGCTGCCCAGTGCGGTGTTTTTCAATTTCGAGGACAACCGCACCTATTTCGGGCGACGCGCCCTTGCCAACTATACGGACAGTATCGAAGGCCGCCTGATGCGCTCGTTGAAGAGTGTGCTCGGCAGCTCGCTCGCCCACGAAAAGACGCGCATCAAGGCGCGTTCGATCGGCTTCATGGAGATTGTCGGCCTGTTCGTCGGCCATCTGAAAAAGAAGCTGGAAGAAGAGGCCCATGACGCGGTCGACAGCGTCGTGCTGGGACGGCCCGTGCAGTTCGTCGACGACGATGCCGAGGCTGACGCGAAGGCGGAGCACGAACTCGAAAATGCCGCTCGTGCCCACGGCTTCAAGCACATCGCCTTCCAGTTCGAACCGATTGCCGCGGCACTCGACTACGAACAAAAGGTGACGCGCGAGGAACTAGCGCTGATCGTCGACATGGGCGGCGGCACGTCCGACTTCTCAATCGTGCGCGTCTCGCCCGAGCGCGCCCGCTCGCTTGACCGCAAAGACGACATCCTGGCCAGCCGCGGCATCCACATCGGCGGCACCGACTTCGACCGGCTGTTGAGCATCGCCCATGTGATGCCGCAGCTCGGCTATCTCTCACTGACCAAGGATGGCAAACGTAATCTGCCGGCGAGCTACTTCATCGACCTGGCGACGTGGCAGCGCATCAACCTGGTCTATACCGCGAGGGCGATGACGCATCTGCGCCAGATCCGCTATGAGGCGGAGCGCGCAGACCTGGTCGACCGCTTCATCCACATCGTCGAGCATCGTTACGGCCACGCGCTGGCGGCGCTGGTCGAAAAGGCCAAGATCGAGCTGACGGACCGTTCGTCGGCCGATGTCGAGGTCGCGCTGCCAGAGGTGAGGTTCACGGCAGAAATCACGCGCAAGGGTCTCGAAGCCACCATAGCCAGAGACATTGAGCGTGTTGCGGCTACAGTCGAGCAGACCATCCGCGACGCACAGGTGAAGGCCTCGGACATCACCGCGTTGTTCTTGACCGGCGGATCGACCGCGATCCCGCTGGCCAGGCAGCGGATCCTGGCGCTGGTGCCGCAGGCGTCGGTAATCCAAGGCGATGTGTTCGGCTCGGTCGGGCTTGGGCTGGCGCTCGACGCGCAGCGGAAGTTCGGCTGATCGGCTTAAAGCGGCGCGAGTCTCTCAGCTTTGCCGCCAAGATGCGCCTTGAGCGCCATCTGGGCCAGGCTCGGCTGCCGGTCGCGATGCGTGATCATGGCAAATTCGCGCTTCGGCAGATCGACCGGCACAGAACGCAGGCTACCTTCGGCGACCGCGCGGGCGGCGACGAGTTCCGAGATGATGCTGGCGCCGGCGCCGGCCTCGACCGCCTGGCGAATAGCCTCATTACTCGGCAATACCAGGAATATCTGCAGGTCCGCGAACGAAATCCCGTCGCGTCGGGCAAGGTCCTCCAGCGCCTCGCGCGTGCCCGAACCGCCTTCGCGAATGATCCAGCGAAGCCCGCCAAGATCGGGATGTCCAGGCGAAACTTCCGCGATCTCAGGGTGCGAGCGCGCCACGACCAGCATCATGCGATCGATATCGACCTTGGCACGCCGCAAAATGTCGGATTCGGTGCGCCCCTCGACCAGGCCAAAATCGGCTGCGCCATCAAGTACATTGGTCTCGACCTGCCTGGTGTTGCCAATGCTCACGCTCAGCCTGACGGCAGGATAGGCTTCGTGGAAAGAGGCGAGCCGGCGCGGCAGCCAATAGCTGGCAATGGTCTGGCTGGCAGCGATCGAGAGACTGCCGGTGATCGTTTGCGAGACATGCTCCAGCACGTTGTGGGCGGCCGCAGCCCGCTCGAGGACCGCCTTGGCCTCGGGCAAGAATCGGCGTCCGGTTTCGGCGAGCTCGATGTTGCGGCCGACGCGGTTGAACAACTGGACGCCATGCTGCTGTTCGAGCGAGCGGATCGCGGCGGATGCGGCCGACTGTGAGATGCCCAGCAACTCGGCCGCTTTGGTCATGTGCGCCCGTTCGGCGACGGCGACGAAGATCCGCAACTGGTCCAGGGTCATTCCGACACTAAGAAGCAAATCCGATTGGAATTACAAGAGCAAGTTGTTAGACGGATCGGTCGCTTTGTTCTAAATTTTGGCTCGAAATTGGAAAAAAGTCGCGCCAGAGCAGTCGAGGGTAAAATTGGTGGGGCGGTTCAAATCCGTGTTTGCGCACTGGACCCGCAGCCTGCGGCGGCGGCTCTTGGGTGAACGCTATCGCCCGGAAGAGCATTACATGCGCGGCCCAGGCCCGAAGACGAGAGCCAAGTTCGCGGGGCGCAAGAGCATCACCGGATCATGACCAACAACCTGCTGCGCGGAGCTAATTCGGCACCATCACAACGGCCGCTTGCCGATACGCGAGCGCCCGCTGAACGCGACGGCGTCGATACTTCGCCTGATGTCTCCGACAGCATCGCCAAGACCACCTGCTATATGTGCGCCTGCCGCTGCGGCATCGACGTCCATATCAAAGATGGCAAGGTCCGCTACATCAACGGCAACAAGGATCATCCGGTCAATCGCGGCGTGCTGTGCGGCAAAGGCAGCGCCGGCATCATGCAGCATTACAGCCCGGCCCGGCTGACGAAACCATTGCTGCGCACCGGACTGCGCGGCTCGGGCGAGTTCCGCGAGATCGAGTGGGAGGAAGCTTTGTCGCTCGCGACAGAGCGGCTTTCGAACATCCGCCAGACCGATCCGAAGAAACTCGCCTTCTTCACCGGCCGCGACCAGTCGCAATCGCTGACCGGTTGGTGGGCGAGCCAGTTCGGCACGCCGAACTTCGCGGCCCATGGCGGTTTCTGCTCGGTGAACATGGCAGCCGGCGGCCTCTACACGATTGGCGGCTCGTTCTGGGAGTTCGGCGAGCCCGACTGGGACAACACCAAGTATTTCATGCTGTTCGGGGTTGCCGAAGACCATGATTCCAATCCGATCAAGATCGGCCTCGGCAAGCTCAAGGCGCGCGGCGCCAAGGTGGTTTCAATCAATCCCTGCCGCACCGGCTACAACGCGATTGCCGACGACTGGATCGGCATCCGGCCCGGCACCGACGGCCTGTTTGTGTTCGCCCTCATCCACGAATTGCTGAAGGCAGGGCGCGTCGATCTCGACTACCTCTTGCGCTACACCAACGCCCACATCCTGGTCATTCAGGAGCCTGGAGCCGCCGATGACGGGCTGTTCATGCGCGACGGCGACGGCAATCCGCTGGCTTGGGACAGGGTGGCGAAGACGCCTGTCGACGCCGGCGATACCGACGCAAAGCCCGCACTGACCGGCAGCGTTCTCGTCGACAGCCGCCGCTGCGTGCCGGTCTTCCAACTCGTCGCCGACCGCTATCTGGACGAGTGCTATTCACCCGACGCCGTCGCTGACCGGTGCGGCATCTCCGCCGACACGATCCGACGCATTGCTGCAGAACTCGCTCATGTCGCCTTCGAACAGCAAATCGAACTGCCGGTGGCCTGGACGGACTGGGCCGGCCGCCGGCACAAGACCATCAAGGGTCGGCCGATGTCGATGCATGCGATGCGCGGCATCTCGGCCCATTCGAACGGGTTTCACACTTGCCGCGCCATTCATCTGCTTCAGGTGCTTCTCGGCACGGTGGACGTGCCGGGCGGCTTCCGCTTCAAACCGCCTTATCCGCGGTCCGCGCCGCCGGGTCCAAAGCCCGCCGGCAAGAATGTGAAGCCGATGACACCGCTCGAAGGCATGCCGCTCGGCTTCGTCTGCGGACCTGAGGACCTGCTGATCGATGAAGGCAGCAGGCCTGTTCGTATCGACAAGGCATACTCCTGGGACGCGCCGCTGGCCGCTCATGGGCTCATGCACACGGTCATCCGTAACGCCTGGGCAGGCGATCCCTACAAGATCGACACTCTGTTCATGTACATGTCCAACATGGCCTGGAACTCGTCGATGAATACGGTCGAGACGATGGCGATGCTGACCGATATCGATGCGGCGGGCGAGTACAAGATCCCGTTCATCATCTATTCCGACGCTTATTATTCCGAGACCGTGCCCTTTGCCGATCTGGTGCTGCCGGACACGACCTATCTCGAGCGTCATGACTGTATCAGTCTGCTCGACCGGCCGATCAGCCACGCCGACGGTCCGGGCGACGCCATCCGCCATCCCGTCGTCGAGCCGGACCGCGACGTCAGGCCGTTCCAGACGGTGCTGATCGAACTCGGCGCGCGGCTCGGTCTGCCCGGTTTCGTCGATGACGACGGCTCCGCCAAATACCGCGACTATGCCGACTACATCGTCAATCACGAGCGTACGCCAGGTGTCGGTCCACTCGCCGGCTGGCGCGGCAAGGACGGGACCCTGGTCGGCAAGGGCGACGTCAATCCCGACCAGTTGCAGCGCTACATCGACAATGGCGGCTTCTGGCACCAGGATTTCGCCGCCGATCAGCGCTACTACAAGATGGCAAACCGCTCCTATCTCGACTTCGCCGAGAGCATGGGCTTCATCCCGAAAGCCGAGCCGATCGTGTTCCAACTCTATTCCGAGCCGATGCAGCGCTTCCGCCTGGCGGCGCGCGGCCATGGCCGGGTGCTGCCGCCGGAAGCCGAGCGTAGCCGCATCGAGACCTATATGGATCCGCTGCCGTTCTGGTATGCGCCCTTCGAAGAGACTGCGGTTGACAGCCAAGCCTATCCGCTGCACGCGCTGACGCAGCGGCCAATGCACATGTATCATTCCTGGGGCTCGCAGAATGCCTGGCTAAGGCAGATCACCAGCCAGAACCGGCTGTTCGTGCATCACCGGACCGCCGCCAGCCTCGGGCTTGTCGATAACGACTGGGTGTGGATCGAGAGCATCAACGGCAAGGTCAAAGGACAGATCAAGCTGGTCGACGGCGTCAACGCCGATACGGTGTGGACGTGGAATGCGATCGGCAAGCGTCGCGGCAGCTGGGGGCTCAAGGATGGCGCGGCCGAATCCAATCGCGGCTTCCTGCTCAACCACATCATCGGCGACCAGACCTCCGCCGATGCCAGCGGCAAACGCTATTCGAATTCCGATCCGGTGACCGGCCAGGCGGCGTGGTTCGACCTGCGCGTGCGCATCGTCAAATGCGCGGCCGAGGAAGGCGGCTTCACCGAGCCGCAGTTCGAGCGGTTCCGGCAGCCGCCGCATTTCGAACCCTCGCCTGACAAGCTCACTTTCGGCGCAGAGTTCCGCCGGGAAAGAGAAGCTGCCAGACCATGACCTGCCTTCCCGCCCAAACCGACAAGAAGCTCGGCCTGGTCATCGATCTCGACACCTGTGTCGGCTGTCAGGCCTGCGTCACCGCCTGCAAGGAATGGAACACCGGCGGCCACATGGCGCCGCTGACCGACATCGATCCGTATGGCGGCGACGCCGACGGGGTCTGGTTCAACCGCGTGCACAGCTATGAGCACATGACTGAGATGGGTGGGCGCACGGTCAATTTCCCGCGCTCCTGTCTGCATTGCGAGACACCGGCCTGTGTCACCGTATGTCCGACCGGCGCCTCCTACAAACGGGCCTCGGACGGCATTGTGCTGGTCGACGAGGACAAGTGCATTGGCTGCAAATTGTGCAGCTGGGCCTGCCCCTATGGCGCGCGCGAGTTCGACACCGATGTCGGCGTGATGAAGAAATGCACGCTGTGCGTCGACCGTATCTACAACAACAATCTGGCGGAAGAAGATCGCGTTCCGGCCTGCGTCGCTGCTTGCCCGACCAGCGCGCGGCATTTCGGCGATCTGGGCGATCCGGCATCGGCTATCTCGCAACTGGTGGCCGAGCGCGGCGGTGTCGATCTGATGCCGGAAATGGGCTATAAGCCGACCAACAAATATCTGCCGCCACGTGCCCACACCACCCGCGCCGCATCGGTGCCGGCGCCGGCGCTTGAAGCGGTGCGGGCCGAAGGCGGCTTCCTCGGCTGGGTCGACCGCATGCTTTCGAACTAACCCGCGTCTCATGCATCCAGCATTCTCCGTCGTCTTTTTCACCACCGCCACGGGCGCCGGTTACGGCCTGCTCGCACTACTTGGCGTGCTCGCCGGACAGGGCTTTATCCCGCCCGATTTCTGGCTTGGCCTCACCGGCATGGGGCTGGCGCTTGGCCTGATCTCGGCAGGCCTGCTGTCGTCGGCCGGCCATCTCGGCCGTCCCGAACGCGCCTGGCGTGCCTTCTCGCAATGGCGAAGCTCCTGGCTGTCACGCGAAGGCGTTGCGTCGGTTGCGACCTTCATGCCGGCGGGACTGTTCGGTATTGGCTGGGTGGTCCTCGGCCGTACGAGCGG
The DNA here is from genome assembly GCF_040322115.1 of Mesorhizobium sp. M0195. Lineage (NCBI taxonomy): Bacteria > Pseudomonadati > Pseudomonadota > Alphaproteobacteria > Hyphomicrobiales > Phyllobacteriaceae > Mesorhizobium > Mesorhizobium sp. M0195. The sequence continues at coordinate 188,644 of NZ_JAMYSV010000003.1, forward strand.
CTGGGTGGCTGTCGCCGGGCTGCTCGCTGCCATCGGCGCGGTCGCAACCGTCTGCACCACCGGCATGATCTACGCGTCGTTGAAGCCTATCGCCCAATGGCACAGCCGCTTCACCCTGCCCGGCTATCTGATCTTTTCGGCAATGACCGGCTGCGTGCTGCTCAATGCGCTGCTGCAGGGTTTTGCCGTCGGCTCGAATACGCTTCTCGCGGCTGCCCTATTGCTGACCGTGCTCGGCTGGGGCTGGAAGCTGGCGACCTGGCGGTACAACGACCGGCTGGAAATCCCGACCACAGCCAACACGGCGACGGGTCTGGCCGGCGGCACGGTGCGGTCGATGGAATGGCCGCATACCGAGGAAAACTACTTGCTCAAGGAGATGGGCTTCCGCATCGCGCGCAAGCACAGCGTGCGGCTACGCCAGATCACGCAGGTGCTGGCCTTTGCTTTGCCTGCGTTGCTGTTGGTGGCGGCGTTCGCCCTGCCGTGGCCCTATGCGGCGGTTTCGTCGATGCTCGCCGCGATCGCCCAACTCGCCGGCATGCTGGTCGAGCGCTGGCTGTTCTTCGCCGAGGCCAAGCACACCGTCACTTTGTACTACGGCAGGTAGGTTCAGCCCGGCCTGAGCATCGCGTGGGAAATCGCGAAGATGCGTTCGGTGCCAAGCATGTAGGCCATCAGCGTTTCACGGCGGAACAGCCCGGCATAGGCGCGATCAAGCAGATTGAGCGAGCCGGTATAGGCGCCGAAGGCCGGCATGATCATGCGGCCGCCATCGCCGGCAAAGCAGCGCCGCCGCACCGAGCGGCCTTGCTGCACGATGCGGGCGCAAGGATGCAGATGGCCTGATATCTCGCCCTCCACCCTTACCGCCGAAGGCTCGTGCCGGAAGAGCAGAGAGCCGATGGCCAATTCGCGCACGGTCTCGCCGGGCAGGTCGGCCGGTGCTTCAGGATCATGATTGCCGGTGACCCAGAACCAGTCGCGCCCAACCATCAGGCCTTCCAGCCTTTCGCGAAAGCTTGCGTGCATGCGCGCAGCGCCGCCGCCATCGTGAAAACTGTCGCCCAGGCTGATGACGATCGAAGGTTGGTAGTCGGCGATTACCGCTTGCAAGCGGAGTAACGTGGCTCCGGTGTCGTAAGGGGGAACCAGCGTGCCGCGCCTGGCCAGCGAGGAGCCTTTTTCCAGATGCAGGTCGGACACGGCCAGAAGCCGGAATTCGGGAAAGTAGAGCACGCCGCGGCGGTCGCAGACCGCGCGTTCGCCGGCGATATCGACAGAACCCACCTCCGCCAGAGGTGCAGCCATGGCCAGCGCGACAGTCATTTCGTCCCCATGGCCTCCTCGACCAGCGTGGCTGCATCCATCAGCAGCGTGTCATCGGCCTCGCCGTGCACAGGCATTTTGCCGATCTCGAGCATGATCGGCACGGCGAGCGGCGATATCTGCTCGAGGTTCTTATGCATGATTCGGCCCTGGACGCGCGAGAGCATCTCGGCAAGTCTGCTGACATCCAGCAGACCGGTCGCGGCGTCGGCACGCGTCGCCTGCAGCAGGATATGGTCAGGCTCATGGCTGCGCAGCACGTCGTAGATGAGATCCGTCGACACGGTCACCTGGCGGCCGCTCTTCTCTTGGCCCGGGTGGCGTTTCTCGATTAATCCCGAGATCAGCGCGCAATTGCGAAAGGTGCGCTTCAACAACCAACTGCCGGCGAGCCAAGCTTCGAGGTCGTCGCCCAGCATGTCCTCATCGAAGAGCGCTGCCAGCGACGGTTTCTTCGCCCTGAACATCCGGCCCATATCGGCAAGCGACCATATGGCAAGCGCATAGTCTGTGGCGACGAAGCCGAGCGGCTTGGCTCCCGCCCTGTCGAGGCGGCGGGTGAGCAGCATGCCGAGCGTCTGGTGCGCCAGCCTGCCCTCGAACGGATAGGCCACCAGATAGTAGCGGTTGCCGCGCGGAAAAGTCTCGATCAGCAGATCGTCGCGTTTCGGCAGCACCGACTTGTCGGCCTGGAAACGAAGCCAGTCGGCGACCTGCTCCGGCAGCTTCTTCCAGCGCTGCGGATCGTCCAGCATGGCGCGGACCTGTTCGGCCAGGTACGTCGAAAGCGGGAATTTGCCACCGCCGTAATACGGGACCTTGGCGTCGCTGCCGGGTGCATTCGAGACAAAGCACTCATTCTCGCGGATACCTTCGAAGCGCAGCACCTTGCCGGCGAACATGAAGGTGTCGCCATGCGTCAGCGTTTCGAGGAACGCCTCCTCGATCTTGCCCAGAACCCGGCCGCCACGCGAAGCCGCGCCTCTGCTGCCGGCCTGGACGTAGCGGACGTTGAGCGCCGGCACTTCGATGATGGTGCCGACATTGAGCCGGTATTGCTGGGCGACGCGAGGATTTGAGACCCGCCACAGCCCGTCCTTGTTCAACCGGATGCGGGCATAGCGCTCGTAGTTCTTCAGCGCATAGCCGCCAGTGGCGACGAAATCGATGACGCGATCGAATGTCGGCCGATCGAGATTGGCGTAGGGTGCTGCCGTCCGCACTTCCCCAAACAGCGCATCGGCATGGAACGGCGCACCGCAGGCACAGCCCAGCACGTGCTGCGCCAGCACGTCGAGCCCGCCATTGACCAGCGGCGGCGTATCCTGGGCACCGAGATAATTGGCATCGAGCGCCGCCCTGCATTCCAGCACCTCGAAGCGGTTGGCCGGAATCAGGATCGCCTTGGACGGCTCGTCCATACGGTGGTTGGCGCGGCCGATGCGCTGCGCCAGCCGGCTGGCACCTTTCGGCGCGCCGACATGGACGACCAGGTCGACATCGCCCCAGTCGATGCCGAGGTCGAGCGTCGAGGTGGCGACGATCGCACGCAAGGCATTCTCGCCCATCGCCTTTTCGACGCGCCGGCGCTGGGCGACATCGAGCGAACCGTGATGCAGCGCGATCGGCAAGGTGTCCTCGTTGACCCGCCACAACTCCTGGAACAGCAGCTCCGCCTGGCTGCGTGTGTTGACGAACAGCAGGGTTGTCTTGTGGCGCTTGATCTCGTTGTAGATCTCCGGCGTTGCATAGCGGGCCGAATGTCCCGCCCACGGCACGCGCTCCTCCGAATCGAGAATGGAGATGTCGGGCTTGGCGCCGCCGGTGACGACGATCAGGTCGGCCATCGGCCCTGGTGGATTCTGGCTGACCAGCCACCGCCGCAATTCGTCGGGCTCGGCGACCGTCGCCGACAGGCCTATCGTCTGGAGGGCCGGCACAAACGAGCGCAGCCGGGCCAGCCCGAGCGACAGGAGATGCCCGCGCTTCGAGGTCACCAGCGAATGCAATTCGTCGAGCACGACATAGCGCAGGTCCTCGAAGAAGCGCCTGGCATCGGGCGCGGCAATCAGCAGGGCCAATTGCTCGGGCGTGGTCAGGAGAATGTCGGGCGGCGCCAGCTTCTGCCGCTGGCGCTTGTGTGCGGGCGTGTCACCGGTGCGCGTCTCGACGGTGACCGGCAGCCCGATTTCTGCGACGGGTTTGCCGAGATTGCGCTCGATGTCGACGGCCAGCGCCTTCAGCGGCGAGATGTAGAGTGTATGGATGCCTCGATGCGCCTGCCCCGGCCTTATCCTCGGTCGGCCGGCCAGTTCGGTCAGCGATGGCAAGAACCCGGCCAGCGTCTTGCCGGCGCCGGTCGGGGCGATCAGCAATACCGACTGCCCGTCCTGGGCTTTGGCCAGCAAATCGATCTGGTGAGCGCGCGGCGACCAGCCCTTTTCCGCAAACCATTTGACGAATGGCTCGGGCAGGACGACGGCGGCATTCTGTTGGGCAAGGCGCGGCTGCTCTGTCACGTGCCAGAGGTAGCGCGGCGACGCGCAATCGCCAAGCAGAATCAGAACAAAAGGTGATCGATTCGCGTTATGGCCGGCGAAACCCGGTCGGGCCGCCATAGAGATAACCGATACGGGCGACCGCCTCCCTCATTCCTTCGCGCGACACCAGCATGGTGTGGCCGTTGGCGTGGATCATGGTCTCCGGATCCGTCATGATCGCGACGTGGCCTTTCCAGAAGACCAGGTCGCCGCGCCGCAACCCGGCAAAATCCGGCCCGGGATCGAGCGGTTCGCCGACGGTCGCCGCCTGCATGTCGGTGTCGCGCAGCACTTGCCTGCCAGCCATGTGCATTGCAAGTTGCACGAGACCGGAACAATCGATGCCGAATCCGGAGACGCCACCCCACAGGTAGGGCGTGCCGAGAAACGACTCGGCGACCGCGACGTAGTCGGGGGCAAACTCGGCGACAGGCCTGAGATGACCCGAGATGACCGCCTGGCCGGACGGCAGCAGAGCATAATGCGTGCCGCGCGTTTCCGCTGAGCCCGTCACCGCCACCAATGACCCCATCGAGAGCTCCCCGCTCACCGGGAACCGCAAATCCGGTCCCGGATACAGGAAAGTGCGCGGCACCGAGACAACATGCGTGGCCGCATGATCCCGACCGCCCAGCACAGTGTCGGCGACATAGCCGACGTAGCCGTCGCGCTCGGCCTGTATCCAGGCCCAGCCCCCAACGTCCTCGAAGACGAGGACGTCTTCGCCGAACAGAAGCTGGGTATCGACGCCGGCGTCCGGCCGCGGCGCCCTGCGGATGTCAGCGACGGAGGCTGATATGCGAGCCGGCCGGCCGGCGACGAAACGGTCGGCGGAAACCTCGCCTTTCAGCCTGGCGTCGGCGAGATCGGAGCGGAAGGCATGGAGGCGGGCATCCCTGGCGGTCAAATCGGCAACTCGTTCAAATGGGCAACTCTTGGGCTCTGGCAATGATAACATCGCCAAAGCGCTCGACAAAGAGCGCGCCTTCTACTGTGCGCCTGACCAGCACGTTGCGCTTGTCGAGCTCGTCGCGGTGGCGCGACACCAGTTTCAGCGCCCCCATCGTATCGAGCGCACGGGTGATCACCGGCTTGGTGACGTTGAGGCGGGCGGCTAACCCCCGCACCGTGTGTGGCGGTGGATCGAGATAGATGGTGAACAGGATCGCCGTCTGGCGCATGGTGAGATCGGGCGCGTCGTCACGCACCTCGGATAACACCACCTGTTGCCATAGTCGCAAGGCCTGGCTTGGACGCATGATAATCGACATCCGTCCAGCATGACTGAAAATTGTTTCGGTTCCGTTTCAGTCAATACCTTCGTCGGCTATGCCCGAGAATCAACCGTAGCGGTTCGAAATGGCCTGCTCCAGCGCCCGGATGCCTTGCGCTTCGCCACCGGCAAGACCGTGCGGGCGGTCGGACGGGTTCCAGGCGTAGATGTCGACATGCGCCCAGCCGGCGGTCTTTTCCACGAAGCGCTTCAGGAAAAGCGCCGCGGTGATCGAGCCGGCGAAACCGTCTGACGTGACATTGTTGATGTCGGCCACCTTCGACGCCAGCTTGGCGTCATAGGGCTTCCACAACGGCATGCGCCATAACGGATCCTCGACCGCAACGGAGGCGTCCGCCAGCTCGGATGCAAGCGCCTCGTCACCGGTGTAGAACGGCGGCAGGTCGGGACCGAGCGCAACACGGGCAGCGCCTGTCAGCGTCGCCATATCGACCAGCATCTGCGGCTCTTCGTCATCGGCCAAGGCCAAGGCATCGGCGAGTACCAGCCGTCCTTCGGCGTCGGTGTTGCCGATTTCGACGGTGATGCCCTTGCGGCTCACCAGCACGTCGCCTGGCCGGAAGGCGTTGCCGGCTATCGAATTCTCGACAGCCGGGATGAGCACGCGTAGCCGGACCTTCAGCCCGGTGGCCATAATCATGGAAGCGAGGCCCAGCACGTTGGCAGCGCCGCCCATGTCCTTCTTCATCAAAAGCATGCCCGAGGACGGCTTGATGTCGAGACCGCCTGTATCGAAGCAGACGCCCTTGCCGACCAGCGTTATCCTGGGGGCATTGTTCGGCCCCCAAATCATGTCGATCAGGCGCGGCGCGTCGGCAGATGCCCGACCGACGGCGTGGATCATCGGAAAGTTGGCGGTAAGAAGATCGTCGCCTTTGGTCACCGATATTTCGGCCTTGTGCGTCGCGGCCAAGGTCCGGGCGGCTTTTTCCAGCTGGCCGGGGCCCATATCGCTGGTCGGCGTGTTGACCAGATCGCGCGCCAGGAAAATGCCATTGGCGATGCGGCGGATGCGGGCAGCGTCGGTGCCTGCCGGCAGCGCGAAGCGAAGGCTCTTGCCTGGCTTCTTGCCGTAGCGGGTGAAGACATAGCCGCCGAGCGCCACGGCGAGTGCCGTAAGCTCCGGCTTGGCGGGTGCCGACGCAAAACGCCAGTCGCCCGCGGGCAAGGCTCTCGCCAGTGCGCCGACGGCCAGTGCGCCCTCGTCATCACCGGTGCCGAACAGGGCTCCGGCAATCGCGCCGTTGTCGCCAGGCACGATCAGCGTCCTGCCAGCTTCGCCGGAGAAGCCGTTGGCCTTGGCCCAGGCGACCGAGGATGGCGCAAGGCCCGCTGCCGCCAGAGCATCCTTCGCCACCAGATGGACCGGCAGCGCATTGCTCAATTCTTTCTCGACGAGTTCGACAGGCATTCGCTGGTCTCCGGGTTTTCCGAGTCGGCGTTTCTTAACTCTCCGTTAGGGTTAACAGAATATTTCTGCGGGAGGGAAGATGACCACGCAAATGGTCACGCGATGAACGGAGCCTTGGTGCCGATGCTGACCAACCGCAGGATGAACGCCAGCGCAAACAGGCTGATCAGCACGGCGTTGATGATGGCGCTTGCCGCAGGCGTCGCTGGCTGCGGAACCAGCAAATTGACGACTGGTTCGATTTCTCGTCCAAGCGGCAGGCCGCTGGAAACAATGTCGGCGGGCGAACTGCACAACGCTACGATGGCGCTCGGCCAGTCCTATTCGAAAAACCCCGGCGACAAGCGCATCGCGACAAATTATGCCGCGGCGCTGCAGATGGACGGCGACGCAGACCAATCGCTTGCGGTGATGCGCAAGCTGGCTATCGCCTTGCCGAAGGACCGCGACGTGCTCGCCGCCTATGGCAAGGCGCTTGCCGCCAACGGACAGTTCGAACCGGCTCTCGATGCCGTGCGCCGCGCGCAGACCCCTGAATATCCTGATTGGAAACTGGTGTCGGCGGAAGCTGCCATTCTCGACCAGCTGGGCCAAAAGGACGAGGCGCGCCAAGGCTATCGCAAGGCGCTTGACCTCAGGCCGAACGAACCGTCGATCCTTTCCAATCTCGGCATGTCGTACGTGCTGGAAGGTGATTTGCGCACGGCCGAAACCTATATGCGCTCGGCCGCCCAGCAGCCGAATGCAGATAGCCGCGTTCGCCAGAACCTGGCGCTGGTCGTCGGTCTGCAAGGCCGTTTCGACGAGGCTGAGAAGATCGCCTCGCAAGAGCTGTCGCCGGATCAGGCGCAGGCTAACGTCGCCTACCTTCGCCAGATGCTGGCGCAGCAGAATGCCTGGAGCCAGCTCAAGGACCAGGACAAGGCAAAGCCCGCCACCAACTGACCGGCTCGGGCGCCGAACCGGCGCACGAATTCCGCAACATGTCCAACGCAAAGAGCCGCGCTGCACCGGCAGCGTGGCTGAATCGTATCAGCGTTTCTGGCAAGGCCGCTGGTGCTACTCGCTGCTGGATTTCGGCTGGTCGCCGAAGATGCCGCGCTGGCTCACCTGGATGCCGGCGGGACCAAGAATGATGGCGAACAGTACCGGCAGGAAGAACAGGATCATCGGCACGGTGAGCTTCGGCGGCAGCGCGGCCGCCTTCTTCTCGGCGGCATTCATGCGCATGTCGCGGCTCTCACTGGCAAGCACCCGCAACGCATGCGCCACGGGCGTGCCGTAGCGCTCGGCCTGAACCAGCGCCTGGGACACCGACCTGACGGATTCCAGGCCAGTTCGGCTTGCAAGGTTCTCGTAGGCCTGCTTGCGCTCCTGCAGATAGGAAAGCTCGGCGTTGGTCAGGATGAATTCTTCCGCCAATGCCACCGATTGCGCGCCGATCTCATCGGCGACTTTGCGAAGCGCCGCTTCCACCGACATACCGGACTCGACACATATCAGCATCAGGTCGAGCGCGTCCGGCCACGCCATCTGAATCGACTGCTTGCGCTTGGTAGCGCGGTTGTTGACGTAGAGCACCGGCGCGTAGAACCCCGCATAGGCAACCACGACGCACACGAACAGCTTCACGAAAAACGGCTGCTCGGGCAATCCGCCGAGCACGAACAGATACATCGCCGCCAATGCAAAGCCGATGAAGGGCAGGACGAGACGGAAGAAAAGGAAGCGCGTCAGCGGATTTTGCCCGCGAAAACCCGCCACTTTCAATTTTTGCAAGGTACCTTCATCCGCCAGCGCACGCCTGAGATCCAGGCGATCGACAATATTGCGCATGCCGACCGACTGTTCTTCGCGCAGGCCCTTGCGGCGGCGGTCGGCTTCGATTGCCAGCCGCGCCCGCTGCTTGGCGCGCAGCTCATCGCGCTCCAGCGCCACGGATTTCATGCGCGCCTTGAGCTGGTTCCCGCCAAAGGCGGGCAGCAGTGTGAAGACGGTCGCAAACACCGCTATGCCGACCAGCAGTGCGATCAGCAGGGACGGATCGGTGAGAGTTCTGACGACGTGATCGGTCATACGCGAGTCCTAAACTTCGAAATTCATCATCTTGCGCATTACCAGGATGCCCATCGACATCCAGATGCCGGAACAACCGAGGATCAGATGGCCGGTGCTGGTGGTGAAGAGGGGCATGATGTAGTTCGGGCTCGTCAAATAGACGAGACAGGCGACGACGAAAGGCAACGCGCCGATGATCACGGCGGATGCCTTGGCTTCCATGGACAACGCCTGGACCTTGGCTTTCATTTTCTTGCGATCGCGAAGCACGCGCGAAAGATTGCCCAGCGCTTCGGAAAGATTGCCGCCGGCCTGAGACTGGATCTGGATGACGATGCCGAAGAAGCTCGCCTCGGTGCACGGCATCGTTTCTGGCATGCGCATGGCCGCGTCGGGGATCGACAAACCCATTTGCTGCGAATCGACGATGCGACGGAACTCGGTCTTGACCGGCTCGGGGGATTCGTTGGCGATCAAGCGCACGGCATCGTTCAGCGGCAGGCCGGATTTTACCGCACGCACAATGATATCGAGCGCGTTCGGAAATTCGTTGAGGAACGCCTTGACGCGGCGCCCGCGGCGAAACGAGACGAACCAGCGTGGCAGACCCAAGACGCCGACCAGCAGTGCAGCCGGCCAGACCAGCAGCGGTGCGCCGATGAAATAGATAAGAGCCGTCAAGACGACGCCGCAGACCGCCGAGTAGACATAAAAGCGCTCGAGCGAGATCTTCATGCCGGCCTGACGGATTTGGATCTTCAGCGGTGGTTTTTTGACCAGGCTCTGATTGGACTTTTGCTTTTGATCGAGATCCTTCAGCGAATCCTGGACGGACTTGCGACGCTTGGCCGCTTCCGCGACGCGATCGCGCGAAGCCTTGACGACGGAACGATCCGTCTCGGCGGTCTTGATCGATTCAAGCCGCTTGCCGACCTGCTTCTCGGTGCTGATCCGGTTGAACAGGAAAGCATAGGCCACAGCGCCGGCGCTGAAGCCGGCGAGCACGACGAATGCCAATACGGTGCCGTCAATTCCGAACATCGATCCTGGCCCCCACGTTTCCGGACGGATCAGTCAGCGCGCTTCTCCATTGCCTCGAGCGCAACGGCGAGGCGCTGCTCCTCACCGTAGTAGCGGGCGCGCTCCCAGAAATGCGGACGGCCGATGCCGGTCGACACGTGCTCGCCCAGCAGCCTGCCGTTCGCGTCCTCGCCCTTGATGTTATAAAGAACGATGTCCTGGGTGATGATGACGTCGCCCTCCATGCCGATCACCTCGGTGATGTGGGTGATGCGCCGCGATCCGTCGCGCAGGCGTGCAGCCTGTATGATCACGTCGACGGAGCCGACGATGATTTCGCGCACGGTTTTTTGCGGCAGCGTGTAGCCGCCCATGGCGATCATCGACTCTATACGGTTGAGGCATTCGCGCGGGCTGTTCGAGTGGATCGTTCCCATCGAGCCGTCATGGCCAGTGTTCATCGCCTGCAGCAGGTCGAACACTTCGGGTCCGCGCACTTCGCCGACGATAATGCGTTCGGGCCGCATGCGCAGACAGTTCTTGACCAGGTCGCGCATGGTCACTTCGCCCTCGCCTTCGAGGTTGGGCGGGCGGGTTTCGAGACGCACCACATGCGGCTGCTGCAATTGCAGCTCAGCCGAGTCCTCGCAGGTGATGACGCGTTCCTCCCGGTCGATATAGTTGGTCAGGCAATTGAGCAGCGTCGTTTTGCCCGAGCCGGTTCCGCCCGAGATGACGATGTTGCAACGGACACGGCCGATGATCTTGAGAATCTCGGCCCCTTGCGGCGAAATCGAGCCGAACTTGACCAACTGATCGAGCGTCAGCTTGTCCTTCTTGAACTTGCGGATGGTAAGTGCGGTGCCGTCAATAGCCAAGGGCGGTGCGATGACGTTGACACGCGAGCCATCAGGAAGACGCGCATCGCAGATCGGGCTTGATTCATCGACGCGGCGGCCGACCTGGCTGACGATACGCTGGCAGATGTTGAGGAGCTGCTGGTTATCACGGAACCGGATGCCGGTCTGCTCGACCTTGCCGTTGACTTCGATGTAGACGTTCTTGGAGCCGTTGACCATGATGTCGGCAATATCGTCGCGCGCAAGCAGTGGCTCCAGCGGCCCGTAGCCCAAAACGTCGTTGCAGATGTCCTCGAGAAGCTCTTCCTGCTCGGCGATGGACATCGCGAAATTCTTGATCGCGATGATGTCGTTGACGATGTCGCGGATTTCCTCGCGCGCGCTTTCGGGATCGAGCTTGGCCAGCTGCGACAGGTCGATCGTGTCGATCAGTGCGGCGAAGACCTGGCTTTTGGTGTCGTAGTAGGTTTCGCTCTTTTGGCGCTGGATAGTTTTCGGCTCCGGCGCCAATGGCGGCGGCTCGACTGCACGGCGAACCTGCGCTGCAGGCGCGCCGGACGGCGGCAGCGTCGCGGGTCTGGCAGCTATAGCCGCTTCCATGGGGTTCGCGGCAGCCGGCGCAGCAGCTGCGGGTGCGGGCTGACGGAATTCCGGGATGGTCCGGTTGCCGTCATCGCTGCCTCTTTTACCAAACATGATCGCTTACCAATTCCACCGCTGAGGCATCACTTCTTGTTGCGCGAAAGCTTGCCTATCAGGTTGCCGAGGCCAGCCTTTTTCTTCACCTTGATTTCGCTGCGCCCTGTCAGCACATGGGCGATCTCGTTGATCGTGGCGACGACCGGACTCTTGGCATCCATTTCACCAAGCATACGTCCGTTATTGGCAGCATTTCCGAACAAAAGCGGCTCGAACGGGATGACTGACATCGGCGAAAGGCCGAGGGATTCGGAGAAGTCGGACGGCGTAATCTCGGGACGCTTCGGCACACCGGCCTGGTTGATCACAAGCTTTGGCGCAGGATCGTTCGGACGAAGCCGCTTCAGCATGTCGACCAGGTTCTTCGTGTTGCGCAGATTGGCCAGTTCGGGCGTCGCCGTGATGACGATCTCATCGGCCTTGACCAGCGTGTTCTTGGTCCAGCCCGCCCACAAGTGGGGAACATCGAGCACGAGGAGCGGCGCGCTACGCTGGGCTATGTCGATAAGCTGGGTGAAAGCGTCGGGATCGAAATCGTAGACCCGCTCCAGGGTCGAAGGGGCCGCAAGCAGCGACAGGTGCTCGGCGCATTGGGCGAGCAGTCGGTCGAGATAGACCTCGTCGACACGTTCCGGCGAGAAGACCGCCTCGGCAATGCCTTGGGCCGGGTCCTGGTCGAAGTTGATATTGGCCGTTCCGAAGGCGAGGTCGAGATCGGCGACAACCACTTCGGATTTGAAAAGGGACGACATGGCCCAGGCCACATTATGGGCTATGGTCGAGGAGCCGACGCCGCCCTTGGCGCCGATGAACGCAATCGAGCGGCCGATCGGCTCAGCTTCCGGATCAACGAAGATCGAAGACACCACGCTGACGATGTCGGCCATCGATACGGGCGCGATGACATATTCGGAGATGCCCGAACGAATGAGTTCGCGATACAGGCCGACATCGTTGTAGTGGCCGACAACCACCACCTTGGAGGTCGGGTCACAATGCTCGGAGAGCTGGGCGAGTTGTTCAAGCAACAGCTTCGGCTCGCTGCGGGATTCAAGCAGGATCAGGTTCGGTGTCGGCGCCGACTGATAGAATTCGATAGCGGTGGGGATGCCCCCCATATGCACCTTCAGATGGGCCTTGGCCATGCGGCGATCCTCGCCGGCGCGCTCGACCGGATTGGCTACGCCTTCGGTCTCGCAAAATGCCTGGATCGAAATGCGCGGGATCGGCCGCAACGCCTGCATCGCGGCAATATCCTGCTCCGAGGTTTCGCCGCCCGGTACCTCTGTGTCATAGGCAAGATTGCTCATTGTCATCACTTTCCGTGACTTGCGCGGCTTAGAGTTTGTTGAGCCTCAACACTCGTTAATAATCGACTTCCGAATTGCCGAGGAATTCGTCCGAAATACCCCTGTCACGATAGACGTCGATCACCGCGCCGCGATTTTCCGCGTCGATCGGCGACGGTTTGCGTGGCCCGATCAGATCGGACGGATTGGCCATCTGGGCAGCCAGGTTGTTCTGATACGAACAGCCGAAATCGGCATAGTGCTTGTTTTCCGAAGTCTGCAGCAGGTCTTCGGGCCAGCGCCCGCATTTATCCGTCTGAGCCTTCACCGAGACGTAGGCAACGCGGACCGGTGCGGACGCTTCGGCTGAAACAGACTGATAGGACCGCATGGCGATCCGCTTCCGGCTGATGCCGCTGGCTATGGCGAGCCTGGCGAAATCGCGGCCGGCCGCGGCCGCTGCGATTTCGTTAGCTGAGCCGCTCGGAATCTCGATCGTCAGCACCGGAGCCGCGCTCCTGTCGTATCCGTTGAGAAAGCCCAGGAGCGTGTCACGCTGGGATCTGGTCATGCCACGGTCGCCGGCGCCGACCGGAAGGTCGATCTTCTGGACCTTCTCGGCGATGACGATAGGATGCGTGGTGCGATAGTCGTCCGGTATGGCACCGACCGTGACGCTGTCGCGATTGGCGCAGCCGGCCAGTGATGCCGCTACCGCGATCGCTATGATCGGAACGGCCGGCCGCCAGATCCGCGAATGAACGGACTGTATCGCGGTGACCGCCCTTGCCTTCGATACTGCCTGAGACATGTCGACTTCCCCGCTTACTTGTAGATAAAGCCGACAACGCCGTGATAGCGGCCGTTGGGCTTGTCGGTCTGCATGGTGCCGTAGACGCGGTTGACGCGGCCAAGGAACATGCCGGCGCCATCGCTGGCTGCGTTGAAATTGTCATCCGGCTTGGCAAGATCGTTGCGCGCCACCGGCTTCACCAGATAGGGCGTGATGATGATGACGAGTTCGGTCTCGTTGCGGACGAAATCCCTGCTGCGGAACAGCGTGCCTAGCACCGGTATTTTGGTCAGGCCGGGCAGCCCGGCAACCGCCTGCCTGATGTCGTCGCGGACAAGGCCGGCGATCATCATGGAACCGCCGGAGGGCAATTCCACCGTGGTGTCGGCCAGGCGTTTGCGGATCGACAGCAAAGTGGTGCCGGGTAAGTCGCCGGCACCTTCCAGGACTGCGGCGCCTTCGGTCGTAGGTTCCGAAACCGACGTCCTCACTTTCAGGCTGATGCGGCCCGCCGAGAGCACGACCGGCTGGAATTCGAGCCCAATTCCATATTCAAGGCGTTCGTGCTCGTAGGTAATCTGGCCAGTTTGATTGTCGTTTGAAACGTTGCTTGTTCGGCCGGTGATGATATTGAATTCGCCGCCGACCTTGAAGGTCGCCTTCTCGCCGGAAACGGCGGTGAGAGTCGGCTCGGCCAGCGTCTTCATGACACCGCTTTGCTCCATGGCGTTTATGTACGCTTGAAGAGTTGAGCTGCCGATCGCCGCCCCCGAATATTGCGACAGTGGCTTTCCCAATCCGTATGCGGGCGTGGTGAGAGCGCTCCAACTGATGCCGTTGCTGCTGCCGTTGCCGACCATGTTGACGCCGAGCTGCTTCATCACCGTGCGGCTGACCTCGGCAACCGTCACCTTCAGCGTCACCTGGTCGTCGCCGATAATCTGCAGCAGGTTGACGATCTTGCTGACGCGGCGCTCGGCATCCGGGTTGTCGATGGCGACGCCGGCTTCGGCCGAACCGCCGGCAGCGGTCTGCGAATATTGGCCCGTGGTCGCCTCGCCGCCGGACACGAAGATGTTTGCCAGATCGGCCGCGCGCTTGGCGTCCAGAGGAGTGTCCACGGTTCCCGTCAGAACGACGTTGTCGTTCAGCAACTCGATCTTGACCTCCGACGACGGGATGAAGCGCTTGATATAGTCCTCCAGCCCGGCAACATCGCGTTCGACCGCCAGGTCAAGGCTGACGATCTGCTCGCCATTCGGGCCAAAGACGAAGATGTTGGTCTCGCCGACCGCCTTTCCGAACAGATAGATGCGGCGGGCGGTGCGGGTCACCGCGTCGGCTACAGCGGGGTTGGCGACGAGGATATCATAGGCATCGCTCGGCAGGTCGATGACCACCGATTTATTGAGTCCGAGTTTGACCCGCTGGGTGGCGGTCGAAGCCGTGACCCTGGCATTGCCCGCCGCACTGGCATCGAGGATGCCATATGCATTCGTTCCAAGGAGAAACAGGCCGATCGCCGCAGCCAGGGTGAGCGGCAGTTTGGTTTTTAGCCTCATTTCCTTGCCCCCACCTCGGAAACTTCGCCCGACTTGATCAACCGCACGGTGCCGCGCCGACCGTTGCCGGAAACCAGGTAGTCGGCCTCGCCCACATTCTTGTCCTGGCTGTCCTTGATCGAGCGCAGCGCCAGTGTCAGGCGATCCGCCATCTGCTGTGCGACGGTGATGATCTCGGACTGCTGCGGCGTCAGCTCCAGGGTGGCGGTCTGGCCGACTCTGGTCTTCTTGCCTTCCTCATCTTCCTGAATGGTCTGATCGATCGCCAGGACACGAATGTTCTTGAGGATAGTTTCGGTCGTGAAGCCCGGACCACCGCCATTGGCGGCATCGGATCTGCGGGTCATGATGACGTCGACGAAATCGTTCGGAAGAATGAAGCCACCGGCCGAGGTGTCGGCCGAAATGCTTGTGGCGACAGCCCGCATGCCGGAGGGCAGGATCGACGACATGAAGCTTTGCCCTTCACCGATCAACTTCGAGCGGCGCAGCGGCTCGCCGGCATAGAGCGCCACGCGGGCGACGGCGCCCTTCAGGTTGTCCAGCGCTTCAGGCTCGGCAGCGCGGGTGATGAAATTTGCGTTGATGCCGGCGGACGGCCATGACTCCCAGGAAATGTTGTTTTCAAGCGGACTGCCCATCGGAACGTCGCCGGAAAGAACAAGCACATCCTGCAGCGCGATCGCCGGCGCCTGAGGACCGGAATCGACAACCGGAGGCGGCGGAGCCACAACCATGTTCTTCGCGACATAGCCTGCACCACCGGCCGCGGCTATCGCCACGCCTAGAATAATTAATCGGGATGCTGGCATCTGTCCGAACCTCGCCCTTGGCAAACCACTAGCCAAGCCGGACTTTGCAGCGGCAATCGTCAAAACAAGGTTAATGTTATACTTACGATCGTGATTAATTTAAGGTTTACATAAATTAGAGCGACAACTCTGGCCCGAAGGAAAACGTGGCCAATTCGCCTGCTCGGCGCCAACGGCGTAAAGCGAATTCAGCCCGCCAGCCTGGTAAGCGCCCAGGCCATCAACGGTGAGTCGGAATAGGTGAGCAGACCGCCAATGCCAAGCGCAATGCCGTACGGAACGCCGGTCGCCTCATCGGCGAAATGGCGCAGGAACCGATTGTGGCTTGTGACGGCGGCAAGCAGCGATTTTCGATAGGCGATGATGGCAAGGGTCAGCAGACCGCCGATGAACGTCGAGGTGACGAGATACTCGACGAGATGGATGTTCAGTCCCATCCATACGGCAGTGGCGGCCAAGAGCTTGGCGTCGCCGCCGCCCATGCCGCCAAGCGCGAACAGGCCGAATGTCACTACAAGAACCAGGCCGCCGGCGGCGAAGTGCCCGCCATAAGTGGCCCAGTCCATGCCGGTCAAGGGCGCAACCAAGGCAAAGACAACGACGAGCAGCACAGGCACGCGATTGGCGATCGTCATCGACAGCATGTCGGAGATTGCGGCAAAAAGCATGCAGAATGGAAAGACGACGAAGATCACGGCTTCAAGCATGGGCGTGGCGCCTGTGGTGAAACTGTACCTGGTCCCAGCCTAGGTATGTTCGATTAACGATTGATGAGGTCTAAAGTTCAAAATCATGCGTAGGGCTAAATAAGGGCCGCCAGTGCGGCGGCCCTTATTGGGAAGCAACGGAATGTTGTTGCTTACGAAGCGTTGACCTTGGTGGCAATCTTGTCAAACTTGGCGTTCAGCGCGGTGCCGAGCGAGGTGGCGCCGACCATGATGGCGAGCGCGATGAGAGCGGCGATCAGACCGTATTCGATAGCGGTCGCGCCGGATTCGTCCTTCACAAAACGTGCGATGAGGTTAGACATTTGAGCTCCTACTCCAATTGTTACAGCACTTCCGTCAACTTCTCTTGGTGGCTGATCGGATACTGCGAATCTAAGGAGAAGCTGTTTCAATCGGCTTAATAAACAGGCTTACCGATTCCTTTCCCGCTTAGATGGCATTGCGTGGTTAACCCAGAACTAAAATACCCGCAGCTAGGACCCCGGGCCGACACAAAAGGCGCAATTCGGCAAAGACGTTCCAGCCGTGCCGGCTAGGCCCAATGCCGGTTCCGGCTTGATCCTGAACTCCAGCCGCTTAACGGTTGGTTCACCAATCTCGTTCATGTTCCGTTGAACAGTTTGCCAGGGGGCGCCTTAATGGCCGGGCCGAGATCATCATTTCCAGTTGCCGTGCTTTGTGCCGCAGCGGCTTTCGCCTTTCCAGCCAAGGCCGGCGCCGGCATCGAGGTGACGATGAACCAGGCAAAGATCATCAAATTGTCGCGCGCCGCCGATACGATTGTCGTCGGCAATCCGGCGATCGCCGACGCCTCCGTGCAGGACGCATCGACGATCGTACTGACCGGCAAGGGATTTGGCGTCACCAATCTTGTCGTCCTCGATCACGAGGGTAACCCGATCGTCGATGAGCAAATAACCGTCGTGCGCCAGGCGGCGGCGTCGGTGCGCATCTATCGACGCGCCGAAGTGCAGACGATGTCCTGCGCGCCATATTGCGAAAGCTCGTATAAGAGCGATGCCGAGAAGACCTCTGAAGCCGAGATGAGCGCCGGGCATTAGCTGGCCGACGTCTCCGTCTTTGGCGAGAACGTGCTTCGGTTATGGCCGGGTTAAGGCCTTCCCGTTGAATTTAACGGTCATTCCAACCGGACTTCAATCGGTTCCGACTAAGGGTGGGACCGATACAGAAGCGGCATCGGCGGGCAGAGGACATGAGCAAGGCAGGACGAGCAGGTTCTCCAAGACGGTTTTTGGGCGACCGCCGCGGAAGCGCGGCAATAGAATTCGCCATGCTTGCAATTCCTTTCGCGCTTCTTGTCTTCGCCATCCTGGAGAGCTGCATTTCTTTTGCCGCACAGGAAGTGATGGCAAACGCCACAGACGACATCGCGCGCCAGTTGCGTACCGGCCAGCTAAGACCGGCCGATGTGTCCGGCACCAAGCTGCGGGATTTGATCTGCACCAAATTGGAGATCATGGTCGCCAAGACCTGTCCCGGACTGCTGGTGGACTTGCGCGAATATCCGACCTTCGCCGATGCGGCGCTGGCCGGTTTCAAGATCCAGGATGGCGACGTCGTGCTGACCAAGGGCACGAGCACACAGACCTTCACCGTCGCACCTGGCCTGGCGGAGTCGAGAAACATGCTGCGGGTTTTTTACAAATGGCCGGTGATGACCGACTTCATGGCCAAATCGATGGCCAATCTGAAGGACGGCAAAACGCTGCATTTTGCCTCGATCACTTGGCAGAACGAGCCGTTCGACAACTGAGCCACCTAGTCGCTTGAAAAGGGCAAAGCCATGATTCGTGCGGGGGCACAGTTGGGCATCGCAGGGATTTGTACAAGAGCAGTCCGGCTTTGCTCGGACCGCCGCGGTATTGCGGCCGTCGAGTTTGCCCTCATCGTGCCTGTCCTGTTGATCATGTACTTTATGACAATGGAGGCCTCGCAAGCCATCGAGACCAGCAAGAAGGTCAGCCGCATCGGCAGCATGGTAGCGGACCTCGTCACACAGCAGCAGACCATCAAGGCGGCCGATGTCGATGCCATCATGGCGATCGGCAGTTCCACGCTCCAGCCCTACAACCGCTCGAAACCGAAGATCATCATCACGGCGATACAGGTGACGAACGAGACGACGCCGAAAGTCCTGGTCGTGTGGTCGCGCAAACTGGTGGATGGCGTCTCTAGCCTCGACGCGGTCAAGGATTCCACCACAACGGTCCCGAGCGCTCTCAAGATCAAAGGCACTTTCCTCATTCGGGTCGAGAGCGATCTCGCCTACAAGCCAATCATCACCTGGTCGGCGGACGGCCAAAGCCGGTTCGGGTTGAGCTCGGTCTTCAATTCGATATCGATGGCGGAAACTTATTATCTGCGGCCGCGCAGGAGCCCGACCATTCCGTGCAGCGATTGCTGACGCCTGAAGCCCGCTAACCGGTCTGTTGCTATTGCTTGCGACCGCGGGCCGAGACTAGACGCACGATGGCTGCAGCCAGCACATAGTCCCTCGGACCGGCAACGGTTCGGCGACGATACCGATACGGAACGTTCCGATAACATTGCGCCAATCGGCGCGCGCCGGGTTTGCGCAAGACGCATCCAGCAGCAAAGCCAGTACGGCGGCGAATGCTGTCAGGGCAAGCCTCATGCGAGCTCCGCGCCGCACATTTCCATCCGCAGATCGACCATGCCGCGATTCGTCTCTCCGGGACCAGCATGCCAACCGTGCTGTTTGGGTTTCCGAATTGCCAATGGCGGCGCGGAACCCTATGTCTGAGCCAACACACAGGAATGATGAACCTTTCGATGGCACGCGCCTTCCTTTTTGTCCTCGACTCGTTCGGCATCGGCGGCGCCGCCGATGCCGAACGCTATGGCGACACCGGCTCCAATACGTTCGCACACATCGCGCGGGCCTGCGCGGAAGGCCGCGCCGATCGCGAAGGCCTGCGTGACGGGCCCCTTCTTGTACCAAACATGCTTTCGCTCGGCCTCGGCCAGGCCGCGGCAACGGCGACGGGTTTCGGATTCGAGAATGCCGGCAGTGCGCCGCTTGCCGCCGCCTTTCACGGCGCGGCCCAAGAGGTTTCGAGCGGCAAGGACACGCCATCGGGCCATTGGGAAATAGCCGGCCTGCCGGTCCGTTTCGATTGGGGTTACTTCCCGGACACGATTCCGGCCTTTCCGGCCGAGTTGACCGAAGCAATTGTGCGTGAAGGGAAGGTGCCCGGCATCCTCGGCGATTGCCATGCTCCGGGCACCGAAATCATCGAACGGTTCGGCGAAGACCATATCCGGACCGGCAAGCCGATCTGCTACACCTCGATCGACTCCGTCCTGCAGATCGCCGCGCACGAGGTTCATTTCGGCCTGGAACGGCTTTACGAGTTCTGCAAGGTGGTGCGCAGGCTCGTCGATCCGCTGAATATCGGCCGCGTCATAGCACGGCCGTTCATCGGTGAAACCGCCGCCACGTTCGAGCGAACGCATAATCGTCGCGACTATGCCGTACCGCCGCCGGAACCGACGCTGCTCGACCGGCTGACGGCGCGCGGCAGCCGGGTTATCGCGGTCGGCAAGATCGGCGACATTTTCGCCCACCGGGGCATCTCGGAAGTCCGCAAGGCTGCCGGCAACATGGCGATGTTCGACAAAGCGCTTGGCGCCATGGAAGAGGCCCGCGACGGCGACCTCGTCTTCGCGAACTTTGTCGATTTCGACACCGAGTTCGGGCATCGGCGCGACGTTGCGGGGTATGCCGCCGCACTTGAAGCTTTCGACCGGCGCCTGCCCGAGGCATTCGCACGGCTGAGGTCAGGCGATCTGCTCATTTTGACCGCCGATCACGGCAACGATCCGACGTGGCGCGGCACCGACCACACGCGCGAGCGGATTCCGGTTATCGGGACACGGCCGGGTTTCAAAGGCGCAGACATCGGACTGAGGATGACATTTGCCGACATCGGCGAAACCGTGGCCGAACATCTCGGACTGGCGCGCGGCCGTCACGGCACCTCCTTCCATGCCACGATAGGTGGCCATGCCTGAGCTGCCGGAGGTCGAGACAGTCAGGCGCGGTCTGCAGCCGGCCCTTGAAGGTGCCCGCATTGTCGACGTCGAGGCACGCCGGCCGGATTTGCGGTTTCCGTTCCCTGAGAGATTTTCGGAGCGGCTGACCGGCAAGACGATTGCTGCGCTCGGCCGCCGTGCCAAATATCTGACAATGCACATGGACAACGGCCCGGTTCTGATCTGCCATCTCGGCATGTCGGGTTCGTTTCGCATCGAAACGGCCGACGAGAGCGCAACGCCCGGCGCGTTCCACCACGAACGTTCGAAAAACACTGCTCACGATCACGTCGTCTTCGACATCGCATCCCCTGCCGGCGTCCGCTCTCGCGTGATCTTCAACGACCCGCGCCGCTTCGGGTTCATGCTGTTTTCGGAAGGCGAGCCCGACATGCATCCGATGCTGGCGGGATTAGGCGTCGAGCCTACAGGCAACGCACTCGACGGCACGCTGCTCGCTTCGTTGCTGAAAGGTCGCAAGTCACCGCTGAAAGCGGCACTTCTGGACCAGAGGCTAATTGCCGGGCTAGGCAATATCTACGTCTCGGAAGCGCTTTGGCGGGCCGGCCTGTCGCCGCTGCGCGAAGCGGGCACCCTCGCGAGAGCCGGCAAGAAAGCCAAAGAGCAGAGCGAACGCCTGGCCGAAGCTATCCGCTCGGTCGTCGCCGATGCGATCGCCGCCGGCGGCTCGTCGTTGCGCGACTATATGCAGACCGATGGATCGCTGGGCTACTTCCAGCATTCCTTCGCGGTTTACGATCGCGAGGGCGAAGCCTGCTCCAAGCCTGGTTGTGGCGGCCACATCGAGCGTATCGTGCAAAGCGGTCGTTCGACTTTCCACTGCCGGGCCTGTCAGGCTTAAACCAGAAGCGAGGAGGAGCAAAGCATGGGCTATGAAACCATCATCGTCGAAACCCGCGGCAAGGTCGGGCTGATTACGCTGAACCGGCCGCAGGCGCTCAACGCGCTGAATTCACAAGTGCTGGCGGAACTGGTCGCCTCGGTGAACAGCATGGGCGCCAATGCCGACATTGGCGCCATGGTCATCACTGGTTCGGAGAAGGCTTTCGCGGCAGGTGCCGATATCAAGGAAATGCAGTCGATCTCCTACGTGGATGCTTATGTGCAGGATTTCTTCGTCGGCTGGGAAGAATTTACGCGGGCACGAAAGCCGATCATCGCGGCGGTGGCGGGCTATGCGCTGGGGGGCGGCTGCGAACTGGCGATGATGTGCGACTTCATCATCGCCGCCGACACCGCCAAGTTTGGCCAACCCGAGATCACGCTGGGCGTCATGCCCGGCATGGGCGGATCGCAGCGCCTGACCCGCTTTGTCGGCAAGTCGAAGGCAATGGATATGTGCCTGACGGGACGAATGATGGACGCAGCCGAGGCCGAGCGTTCCGGTCTTGTCTCGCGCGTCGTGCCAGCCGGCGAGTTGATCGAGGAAGCACTTAAGGCAGCAGCGAAGATCGCCGATTTTTCCTTGCCGTCGGTGATGATGGCGAAGGAGGCCGTCAACCGCGCCTATGAGACGACGCTCACCGAGGGTCTGCGGTTCGAGCGCCGGCTGTTTCATTCGCTGTTTGCGCTGGATGACCAGAAGGAAGGCATGGCGGCCTTCACCGGCAAGCGGAAGCCGAATTTCACGAACCGATGAGATGACGAGGCACCGGTCAAAAAGAAAACACTGCAGCGTTGACGTGCCGGAAAAGCTGAACTATAAGCCGCAACAACCGAGGCGGCCCTGTGGCTGCCCGTTTGTTTTTTGCGCCCCGCGGTATCCCGCAAGCGCCCACCAGATCAGAAGAGAGGCACCATGGCCAATACCTCCTCGGCCAAAAAGGCAACGCGCAAGATCGCCCGTCGCGCAGCGATCAACAAGAACCGCCGCTCCCGCGTCCGAACCTACATCCGCCAGGTCGAAGAGGCGCTCGCGGCTGGCGACAAGGCGGCCGCACAGGCTGCCTTCAAGGTGGCCGAGCCGGAACTGATGCGCGCCGCGACCAAGGGCGTGGTGCACAAGAACACGGCATCGCGCAAGGTGTCGCGGTTGGCCCAACGGGTCAAGGTGCTGTCAGCCTGATATATCCATTCCTGAACTGCGCTACTTCAAACCCGGCCAATCGCGCCGGGTTTTTTCGTTTGCCGGCAAGTACTTAAAAGAAAGCCCGCAAAATGGCGCTCCGCGAGCATTTCAAACTCCGAAATGCTTTGCCGGCATATACATGCCCGCTCATATTCGGAGCCTCCGAAACCGCCAATACGAAAATTTCCGAGCGTCACGGATTACCGTTTCCTTTCAGAAGCTTACCGATGGTGATCCACAGCTTGTTCACATCAGCTGCGGCCGATAGGCGACAATTGGCTGTCAAGTGAATTATTTCAGAAAATTTCGCGTTGTGTGGCCTTTTTCATATTCGCCGGAAAAGGGTTTGAATCACAATGGCTTTGTCAAAATCAACTATTGCAGCATGGCGTTCGAAACGTCCCTTGCTAGTCAGATTCCTTAAAAATCCGTTAGGGGTGGCCTTGCCCTATCCACAGCGATTTCGGTAATGTCTGTCCATCGAAGGGATGGGCCCTTGGCCCTTGACCAGCCTGAAACCGGCCAGCTCAAATTGGCAGAGTTTACAGCGCGGATTCAACTCCGCGGACGGGGTTGGTTTGTCTTTCGATACGGTAGGGGACTGGCGTAATTGTACATGGCAGGTCGACGGTGCGCCGGCGGTTTTTCGCCGGACGGCATTTTGTTGCCCTGACATGACCAAAGCGGATCGGCGCTTCGGCGCCGGACCGACAACGAGGCGATTCATCAGCCGGCGGCGGCGATGGTGTCGCAGCGAAGACACGGTCGCCGGAAACATGGATGCAGGAGGCGCATCCCCGGCGGAAAACAGGTACAAGAGACAAGGAACTCGATCATGCAGAGCGGCGGCATCGAAAGGGAGCTTACAGGCGACCTCCCATTTCCTGGAACGTTAGTCGGAAGGAACGACATGGCGGCTTCCAATGAAGCTGAACAGAAGTTCGATCGGGTCAAGGCCCAGTTGAAGGCGCGTCTGGGAACCGAGGTCTATTCGAGCTGGTTCGGGCGCATGAAGGTCGCTGAATCCTCTAAGGGCATTGTCCGCATCTCAGTGCCAACCGCATTCCTGCGTTCATGGATCAACGGCCACTATCTCGATCTCATCACCGAGTTGTGGAAGCACGAGGATCCGGAGATCCTCAAGATCGAGATCGTGGTTCGCACCGCCACACGGCAGGGCCGCAACAGCGTCGAGCCAGAAGTGGCGCCGGCGCGCAAGATGACCAGGCAGACGCAAACCGCGCTCTCTGCGGGCACGGCGAGCCCCAGCAGGGTCGAACGGGTCCCGGCAACCCGCCCGGGGATGCCGGCAGAAACCGAGTTCCGGCACAATGTTCTCGGTTCGCCGCTCGATCCACGCTACACTTTCACCTCCTTCATCGAAGGACCATCGAACCGAGTGGCTTTTGCCGCCGCCAAGGCGGTCGCGGAATCGCAGTCGAGCGCGGTGCGTTTCAATCCGCTCTTTCTTCACGCGACGGTCGGGCTGGGCAAAACGCATCTGTTGCAGGCGATCGCCGCAGAATCGCTGAAGCAGAATCCGAAATCGCGGGTCGTCTATCTTACGGCTGAGTATTTCATGTGGCGGTTCGCCACCGCGATCCGCGACAACAACGCACTGACGCTGAAAGAACAGCTGCGCGACATCGACCTCCTCATCATCGACGACATGCAGTTCCTGCAGGGCAAGTCGATCCAGCACGAATTCTGCCATTTGATCAACATGCTGCTCGACAGCGCCAAGCAGGTGGTGGTCGCTGCCGACCGGCCGCCGTCCGAATTGGAGTCGCTGGAGCCACGCGTCCGCTCGCGCCTCAACGGCGGCGTCGCGCTGGAAATGTCGGCCCCGGATTTCGCAATGCGTATCGGTATGCTCAAGCTCAGGCTTGCCACCGCCAAGCTCGACGATGCGTCGCTGGATATTTCCGAAGAGATACTCAACCACGTCGCCCGCACGGTGACCGGCAGCGGGCGCGAGCTCGAAGGTGCCTTCAACCAGCTTTTGTTTCGCCAATCCTTCGAACCGCAGATCACCATCGACCGCATCGATGAGATCCTCGGCCACATCTATCGTTCGGGTGAACCGAAGCGGGTGCGTATCGAGGACATCCAGCGCATCGTCGCGCGCCACTACAACGTGTCGAAGACCGAACTGCTGTCCAACCGGCGCACACGCACCATCGTCAAGCCGCGGCAGGTCGCTATGTATCTGTCGAAGGTTTTGACGCCGCGCTCGCTGCCGGAGATCGGGCGGCGGTTCGGCGGCCGCGACCATACGACCGTGCTGCATGCGGTGCGCAAGATCGAGGATCTTTCCGGTGCCGACAACACACTGGCGCAGGAGCTCGAATTGCTGAGAAGGCTGATCAACGACCAGGCCTGATGGCCCGAGAAACGCCGGCTCGCGAACTTCGGCCTTTTTATGCCTAGAAAGCCCGCGCAGCCGGTCCGAACCGGTGGCGCGGGCTTGCGTTTGCCGGGTTTTTCCTGTCAGTTTACGCAGATTCTGAGCCTGTTCAGACCTTTCGCGGGGCACCGCTTGCCGGAGACCCGTTCATTCATTCAAGCGAGCCTGTTTCGTCATGCGTGTTATCCTGGAACGGTCAAATCTCCTGAAGTCTCTCAACCATGTCCACCGCGTGGTCGAGCGGCGCAACACCATTCCGATCCTGTCGAACGTGCTGCTCAGCGCCGAGGGGGCCAGCCTTGAAATGAAGGCGACCGACCTCGACCTGGAGGTGACCGAAGCGACGCCGGCAAAGGTCGAGCGCGGCGGGGCGACAACGGTCCCGGCGCATCTGCTCTACGACATCGTGCGCAAGCTTGCCGACGGCGCGGAGGTGGCGCTGAAGACCGACGAAGACGGCAACGCCATGACGGTGACGTCGGGGCGCTCGAGCTTCCGCCTGCAGTGCCTGCCGCAGTCCGACTTTCCCGAACTTTCAGCCGGGTCGTTCTCGCATATTTTCCGGCTCGATTCCGTCGGACTAAAGGGCCTCATCGAAAAGACCCAGTTCGCCATCTCGACCGAGGAGACGCGCTATTATCTGAACGGCATTTATCTGCACACGCACGAGGCCGGCGGCAAGCTGAAACTGCGCTCTGTCGCGACCGACGGCCACCGGCTGGCGCGCGCCGAGATCGATGCGCCGGCAGGCTCTGAGGGCATGCCTGGCGTCATCATCCCGCGAAAGACGGTCAGCGAGTTGCAAAAGCTGGTCGACGATCCCGATGTTGCAGTCACCACCGAGTTGTCCGACACCAAGATTCGTTTCACCATCGGCAGCGTTATCTTGACCTCCAAGCTGATCGACGGCACTTTCCCGGACTACCAGCGCGTCATTCCGACCGGCAACGACAAGAAGCTGATTATCGATCGCCAGAGTTTCGCCGCTGCCGTCGATCGCGTTTCGACCATTTCGTCCGAACGCGGCCGGGCGGTGAAGCTTTCGATCGCCGAAGGACAGGTCACGCTTGCGGTCAACAACCCGGATTCGGGCAGTGCCACCGAGGAACTGGCGGCCGACTATTCGTCTGATCCGATCGAGATCGGCTTCAACGCCAAATACCTGCTCGACGTTGCCGCGCAACTGACCGGCACGGAGGCGAAGTTCATGCTGGCGGATGCCGGTTCCCCGACGCTGATCCACGATATGGCCGACGAGACCGCGCTCTACGTGCTGATGCCGATGCGGGTGTAGGGCCCGAACGGGCCATCTTGCTGCCGTGACCAAATCTGCAAAACCGCAGCAGACCTACATAAGTAAGCTCACACTTACGAATTTCCGCAACTATGCGGCGTTGGCAATCGACCTTGATCCCGGCGCCGTGGTTTTCTCCGGCGACAATGGCGCCGGAAAAACCAATCTGCTTGAAGCGATCTCGCTGCTCACGCCTGGCCGCGGCTTGCGCCGCGCACCCTATGTCGAGGTGGCGCGCGAAGGCGGCGACGGTGGCTTTGCTCTGCATGCCCGGCTTGACGGGCCGGAAGGCCAGGTCGAGATCGGTACCGGAATAGCGGGCAGCGACGGCGAAGGCGGCCGGCGAGTGCGGATCAACGGCGCGGCGGCACGCTCAGCCGAAGACATGCTGGAATGGCTGCGCGTGGTCTGGTTGACACCGGCTATGGACGGCCTGTTCCCCGGGCCGGGGGCCGATCGTCGGCGCTTCCTCGACCGGCTGGTGCTTGCGATCGATCCCGGCCACGGGCAGCGCGCGCTTGACTACGAAAAGGCAATGCGCGGCCGCAACAGGCTGCTTGCCGACGGTTCGCGCGACAGTGCGTGGTTCGATGCGATCGAGATGCAAATGGCCGAGACCGGCGTGGCAATTGCCGCGGCGCGTGCCGAACTGGTGCGCCTGCTCGCCGCCATGATCGACCGGCTGCCCGGCGACGGACCGTTTCCGCAAGCCGACATCGGCATCTCGGGCGAACTGGAAGGCGAAATCGGTATTTTACCGGCCGTCGACGTCGAGGAACGGTTCCGTCACGCCCTTGCCCAGGGGCGCGACCGCGACCGCACCGCCGGGCGCACGCTCGACGGCCCGCACCGTACCGACCTCGTGGTGCGCCACCGGCCCAAAGCGATGCCAGCCGAGCTCTGTTCGACCGGCGAGCAGAAGGCGCTGCTGGTCGGCATCGTCTTATCGCATGCGCGGCTAACCGGCGAAATATCGGGCATGACGCCGATCCTGCTGCTCGACGAGATTGCCGCCCATCTCGACGGCGGTCGACGGGCGGCCTTGTTCTCGATCCTGGAGGAACTGAACTGCCAGGCCTTCATGACCGGGACCGATGCCGCGTTGTTTGACAGCCTCAAGGGACGAGCGCAGTTCCTGACCGTAGATCACGGTA
Organism: Mesorhizobium sp. M0195; assembly: GCF_040322115.1. NCBI lineage: Bacteria > Pseudomonadati > Pseudomonadota > Alphaproteobacteria > Hyphomicrobiales > Phyllobacteriaceae > Mesorhizobium > Mesorhizobium sp. M0195. The sequence goes on from NZ_JAMYSV010000003.1 coordinate 216,060, forward strand.
AGGTCAGGCCGACCATTTGACCTTCGGCCATGGCGCATTGCTGAGTGGCACGTATTGATGCCTGACAAGTTTTTTCCTCCGTTATAAGGTCCGGGGATGATCGCAGCCGCCCTTACCGACGAAGAGCTCGAACGCTACGCCCGCCACATAGTGCTGCCCGAAATCGGCGGCGCCGGCCAGCAGCGGCTAAAGCGGGCGCGGGTGCTGGTCATCGGCGCCGGCGGATTGGGTGCGCCGGTGCTCGAATATCTCGCCGCTGCGGGCGTTGGCACGCTCGGTATCGTCGATGACGACAGTGTCTCCCTTTCCAACTTGCAACGACAAGTGATCCACGGCACGGACATGGTCGGCATGGCAAAGACCGACAGTGCCAAGGCTGCGATCAGCCGCATCAATCCAAACGTCGTGGTGGAAGAGCACAATTTCAGGCTGACCGCAGACACCGCCCCTGCCCTCATCGCCCGTTATGACATCGTCGTTGACGGCTCCGACAATTTCGAAACACGCTACGCAGTGGCCGACGCCTGCGCCGCCGAAAGCCGGCCGCTCGTGCATGCCGCCGTTGGCCGCTTCGACGGCTCGGTCACCGTGCTGAAGCCGTTCGAAACCGGCCCGGACGGCACGTTGAACCCAAGCTACCGCGATCTCTTTCCCGAGGCGCCGCCGCCGGGACTGGTGCCGTCCTGCGCGGTGGCCGGCATTGTCGGCGCGCTGACCGGGGTCATCGGCACGCTGCAAGCAATGGAAGCGATCAAGCTGATCACCGGGATTGGCGAGCCGCTGGTCGGGCGACTGCTGCTCTACGATGCGCTGGCCGCACGCTTCGATACGATCCGCTACAAGCGAACCAGCCCGTGAGCCAGCCTGCCGAGGTCTCCATTGTGCAGCTTGCGGCCGATTTCGACCGTTGGGCCGAGCTCTTGGCCCTTGTCCTGCGCGCCTTCGCCTTCATGGACGGCGTCATTGACCCGCCGTCCTCGGCGCATCGACTTACCGTTGAAAATCTCAGGGCTAGAGCGCTGGAGGAGACAGCATTCCTGGCCCTGAAGGAAAACGAGATCGTCGGTTGCGTCTTCGTCCTGAAGCGCGCAGACGACCTCTATATTGGAAAGCTCGCGGTCGAGCCGGTTCTTCAGGGACAAGGCATTGGAAAACAGCTGCTGCAGGCCGTCGAAGATCTCGCCCGCGGCCATAACAGGACCGCCATCGAGCTCCAGACCCGGATCGAGCTGACCGGAAATCACGCAGCCTTTGCCCGCCTCGGTTTTCGTGAAACCGAACGGACAGCGCACAAGGGCTACGACCGACCGACCTCAATCACCATGCGCAAGGCCCTTTGGTAAGCCAACGCTATCCAACGACGAACACGCGGTTGCCGCGGCAAGACCGGTGCCGGTGTGACGGCAGGTCACGCCCTCAATGGCAGCACGCGGTCGGGCGGGCGATGACCGTCGAAGAAGGCGCGGATGTTGATGATTACCTTCTCGCCCATGTCGATACGGCCTTCGAGGGTCGCCGAGCCCATATGCGGCAACAGCACGACCTTGCCTTTGTGGGCAAGTTTCAGCAGCTTGCTGTTCAGCGCCGGCTCGTGCTCGTAGACGTCGAGGCCGGCGCCGGCGATCTTGCCGTCATGGATGAGCTTGACCAGCGATTCCTCATCGATGATATCGCCGCGCGCGGTGTTGACTATGTAAGCTGACGGTTGCAGAAGCGCCAGCCGCCGCGCCGAAAGCAGGTGGAAGGTTGCCGGTGTCGATGGGCAATTGACGGAGATAATGTCCATGCGGGCGAGCATCTGGTCGAGGCTTTCCCAATATGTCGCTTCCAACTCGTCCTCGATTGCCGGAAGCACGCGGTGGCGGTTGTGGTAGTGGATCGAGAGGCCAAAGGCCTTGGCGCGCCTGGCCACGGCGGTGCCGATGCGACCCATGCCGACAATGCCGAGCCGTTTGCCCCAGATGCGCCGGCCGAGCATCCAAGTCGGCGACCAGCCCGCCCATTTCTTGTCGCCGGTCAGCACGTTGGCGCCTTCGGCCAGCCGCCGCGGCACGGCCAGCATTAGCGCCATGGTCATGTCGGCCGTATCTTCGGTCAACACGTTCGGCGTGTTGGTGACGGTGATGCCTTTCTTGGCCGCTGCCGCAACATCGATCTTGTCGACGCCATTGCCAAAATTGGCGATCAGCTTGAGGTTGTCGCCAGCCTGGGCAATCAGCGCCGCATCGATATTGTCGGTCACGGTCGGCACCAGCACGTCGGCCTCCTTGACCGCCGCCACCAATTCCGGCTGCGTCATCGGCCTGTCCTCGACATTCAAGCGGGTGTCGAACAACTCGCGCATGCGGGTCTCGACCGGGTCGGGCAATTTGCGCGTGATGATGACGAGGGGCTTCTTTTTGCCTGCCATTGTTTCCTCGAACCCGATCTCGTTGAGACCTCTTTAACCAAGAACGGCGAAACTGAGAGCCGATCGCGGTACCGGTCATTCATGTAACAAGCGGTTCCGCCGAAGACAAAGAAAAAGGGGCGAAGGCCGATGGGCCGGCGCCGAAAGGAACGAAAGTGTCTGGTTTCGCGTCGCTCCGCCTGACCCTCAGTGCAGCATTCCTCGGCGCTCTCATCCATAGCCCACTGGTGATGGCGCAAAGTGCCGCGGCACCCGCCCAGAGCGTCACGCTCGGACCAAGCGGCTTGCCGCTGCCGCGCTTCGTCAGCCTGAAATCCGGCCGCGTCAACTCGCGCGTTGGGCCGGGCGTCAATTATTCCGTCGACTGGATGTATATGAAGCCAGGCCTGCCGATGGAGATCATCCAGGAGTTCGATACGTGGCGCCGTGTGCGCGATGCCGACGGCTCGGAAGGCTGGATCAATCAGTCGCTGCTTTCGGGCCGCCGTACGGCGATCGTCGCCCCCTGGCAGCGCGGCAAGGACGCTCGCGTCAACCTCCTGGACGATCCGGCAAAAGATGCTGGCGTCATCGCGATCCTCGAACCGGGGGTGATGGGCACGATCAAGTCCTGCGATGGCCAGTGGTGCGAAATGACCTTCGACGGTCATACCGGCTGGCTCGCGCAGTCGCTCGTCTGGGGTGCCTATCCCGGCGAAAAGGTCAAGAACTGACGTTTCTGGACCGCAGGTCGGGCCAGCACGGCAAGCACCGGATCCGGCACTTGTTTCGCTGATCTTCGGTTCGGGGATGGTTTAGCGGCCGATGCGGCCGAGATGGGTATCCTGGAAACTGCTCGACAGCTTCAAGCCATATCCCAAACAACCACCAGGAACACCAGCGATCGCATAGAAGACAAAAGCCGCCACCGCGACTGCGACCCATTCGAGCCGGAGCGTCAAATCCAGGAATTTCATAAGGCGCCGGTCAGTCGCAGCGTTTCGGACGCAGTCTCACCACGATATCGACATTGGCGATCTCCATGCCTTCCGGCGGTTCCGGCAAGTTGGAAACCGTCACCGGGCCGCTGTCGATATCGAAGATCCTGTTTTCGCCCTCGATATAGAAATGATGGTGATCGGAGGTGTTGGTGTCGAAATAAGTCTTCGATCCCTCGACGGCAAGGATGCGCAGAAGACCGGCCTGGGTAAACTGGTGCAGAGCATTGTAGACGGTGGCCAGAGACACCGGCACGCCGGCGGCAAGCGCCTCCTCGTGCAGTTCCTCGGCCGAAAGATGGCGGTCGCCCTTGGCGAAAAGCAGATCGGCCAGCGCGATGCGCTGGCGTGTCGGCCTCAGACCGGCCTCGCGAACCCGCTTGTCCACAGCGACATTATCCTTCCGGCAACCCAGATCCATCTACCCGTCGCGCTCACAGTTCCGCCTCAGACACGCCCAAAATGGCAGAAATAGAGCATCTGCCGAAACTGAACGTGTCGTGACATATATTCTGTCGACCGAATGCGATCAATAGCGCGCATTGACCCGGGCAGACGGGCAGGTTAAGCGCAAACGCCGGTTTCCGGCCTGAAACAGATTGTGTTAGGAAACCACCGACAAGGGCGCCTATCGCCCGGGACGATCACGGGGACGAGATTGATGGCGGGTTCGAAATCCAGCTACGGTTACGAGGAATTGCTTGCCTGCGCCCGCGGCGAGCTGTTCGGACCGGGAAATGCGCAGCTGCCCTATCCGCCGATGCTGATGTTCGACCGCATCACCGAGATCAGCGAAACTGGCGGTGCGTTCGACAAGGGTTTCATCCGCGCGGAATTCGATATCAAGCCGGATTTGTGGTTTTTCGCCTGCCATTTCATTGGCAATCCGATCATGCCGGGATGCCTGGGCCTGGACGCCATGTGGCAGTTGACGGGGTTCTATCTCGGATGGCTCGGTGAACCCGGCAAGGGAATGGCTCTGTCGACCGGGGAGGTGAGGTTCAAAGGCATGGTCACGCCAACGGTCAAGAAGGTGGAGTATGGCGTCGACTTCAAGCGGGTGATGCGCGGTCGGCTTGTGCTTGGTATCGCCGATGGCTGGCTGAAGGCAGATGGCGAGCCCATATATGCGGCAACGGATCTGAAGGTCGGTCTTTCCAAGCAATCGGCCGCCGTCTGAACGAAGACCCTACAGTGCCACGTCTTGGACGTCCAAAGGACGCTGTAGCACTTTAATTTTGCGCATGGTTCCGTTCCGCAAATCGATTTCAGGTTTCGGAGGTCCGCGCTGGAAGGAGTTGCGAATGAGACGGGTCGTAGTCACAGGTCTCGGCATCGTGTCGTCGATAGGCAATAATGCCAACGAGGTGCAGACCTCGCTGCACGATGCCAGATCCGGCATCAGCTTCTCCGACTCTTTCGCCGAGCATGGCTTCCGTTGCCGGGTGTGGGGTGCGCCGACACTGGATCCGTCGGGCATGATCGACCGTCGCGCCATGCGCTTCCTGTCGCAGGGTGCTGCCTGGAACCACGTCGCAATGGACCAGGCGATCGCAGATGCCGGCCTCGACGAGACCGACATCACCAACGAGCGCACCGGCATCGTGATGGGCTCCGGCGGACCGTCGACCCGTGCAATCGTCGAGGCGGCCGAGACCACGATCAAAAACGGCAGCCCCAAGCGGATCGGCCCGTTCGCGGTGCCAAAAGCGATGTCGTCGACCGCGTCGGCGACGCTTGCCACCTGGTTCAAGATCCACGGCGTCAACTATTCCATCTCATCGGCCTGCTCGACGTCTGCGCATTGCATCGGCAATGGCTACGAGCTGATCCAGTGGGGCAAGCAGGACATCGTCTTCGCCGGCGGCCATGAGGATCTCGACTGGACGATGTCGGATCTCTTCGATGCCATGGGCGCCATGTCGTCCAAGTTCAACGACAGGGCATCGGTCGCCTCCCGCGCCTACGACGTCGATCGCGACGGATTCGTCATTGCCGGCGGCGCCGGCGTGCTGATTCTTGAAGAGCTCGAGCACGCAAAAGCGCGCGGCGCCAAGATCTATGCCGAGATCGTCGGCTATGGCGCCACCTCGGACGGCTACGACATGGTGGCGCCATCGGGCGAAGGCGCGGCACGCTGCATGCGACAGGCAATGGCGACCGTCACTTCACCAGTCGACTACATCAATACGCACGGCACCTCGACGCCGGTCGGCGACTCCAAGGAAATGGGCGCCATCCGCGAGGTGTTCGGAGAGGAAGTGCCTTTCATCACATCGACGAAATCGCTGACCGGCCATTCGCTAGGTGCGGCCGGCGTGCAGGAATCGATCTACTCGATCCTGATGATGCAAGGCGGCTTCATCGGCGAGAGCGCCCATATCGAGAACCTCGATCCGGAATTCGAAGGCATGCCGATCGTGCGCAAGCGCATCGACGACGCAAGGATCGACACTGTTTTGTCCAATTCGTTCGGTTTCGGTGGCACCAACGCTACGCTGATTTTCCAGCGCTATTCCGCATAAGGATTTGCCGACCATGGACGGATTGATGAAGGGCAAGCGCGGGCTTGTCATGGGTGTCGCCAACGATCATTCCATTGCCTGGGGTATCGCCCGCAAACTGTCCGAACATGGCGCGGAACTCGCCTTCACCTATCAGGGCGAGGCCTTCGGACGCCGGGTCAAGCCGCTCGCCGAGAAGCTGGGCGCATCGCTGGTGGTGCCTTGCGACGTCGAGGACAGCGCATCGGTCGCCGCAACTTTCGAGACCTTGGGCAAGGCATGGGGTGGGCTGGACTTCATTGTCCACGCCATCGGTTTTTCCGACAAGAACGAGCTGAAAGGCCTCTACGCCGATACCAGCCGCGACAATTTCATCCGCACCATGGTGATCTCCTGCTATTCCTTCACCGAGGTTGCCCGCCACGCCGCCACGTTGATGAAGGACGGCGGCTCGATGATCACGCTGACTTATGCGGGTTCGGTTCGCGTCATGCCGAACTACAACGTCATGGGTGTTGCCAAGGCCGGGCTGGAGGCCAGCGTCCGCTATCTAGCCAACGACTACGGCCCGCGAGGCATCAGGGTGAACGGCATATCGGCGGGACCGGTACGGACGCTTGCGGGCGCCGGGATTTCCGACGCACGCCACATGTTCTCCTACCAGCAGCGCAACTCGCCGCTACGCCGTACGGTGACGATCGACGAAGTCGGCGGCTCCGCGCTCTATTTGCTGTCCGACCTGTCGTCCGGCGTCACCGGCGAAATCCACTATGTCGATTCCGGCTATCACATCGTGTCCATGCCGACGCTTGACGAGTTGAAGCAGACCGACGCCGGACGGGAATAGCGCGAGCGACACGTCGCCGGCTTGCCCCGCAGCGTTTCAGCGTCGCGCCGAGAAGACCGTGAACATGCCGTCGCGGGCGAGCTCCCCATGGCTGGAGAAGGCGGCCGCCAGCACCGGTTCGTAGGGAAGCTGACGGTTTGCCACCATGAACAACCGGCCGCCCGGCTTCAGCGCTTTGCCTGCCGCGCGGATCATACCGGCACCGATTTCCGGCTCAGTCGCCCGGCTGCGGTGAAAGGGCGGGTTCATGACGACCACATCGTAGCGGCGCTCGACCGGTTCGCTCAAAAGATCTGTCCAGAAGAAACGTGGTTCCACGCCTGTGCTGCCGACATTGGTTTTGGCCGCCTCCAGCGCCTCGAAATCCGCTTCGTAAAGGTCAAGCGCCGATATGCCGGGTGAGCGGGCGGCGACCTCGGCAGCGACATAGCCCCAACCGGCACAGAAATCCGCAACACTGCCACGCAGATCGTTGGGCAGATTTTCGACCAGCAGCTTCGATCCCGCATCGATCTTGTCGAAGGAAAACATGCCTGGGGCCGTGCGGAAGCGGTCCTCGACCACCAAATCCGGATTGGCGGCTCGAAGCGTTGCCGCGGCAACGGTATCGGCCGGCCGGCGAAACCAGAAGGCAATGCCGTGATGCTTCGGCAGGTGGCCTTCGAGCGGCACAAGGGCGCCGACATGCTTGCGCAGGCTGGCGACGCCATCGTCCTTGCCGCCGGCGACGACGATCAACCCCCCTGGTGCCACGCGTTCGACCGCTTCGGCGACGCGCAACTCGTTTTGGCCGCGATGGCGGCCGGCGAGCACAAATGCCGCGTCGAAAGCCTCGCCTTCGACCTGCGGCGTGACAGTGAAGCCGGATGCCTGCAAGGCACGAAAATGCGGCCTGAAGCCTTGGACGAGATGAAGCTTGGCATCAAAGCCTTCGGGTAAGCGAAAGCCGGGCTCGGCACCGAGAAAGAGAATGCATTCATCCTTTCGTGGCAGGGACACAGCCCCCGCCTCGAATGGATGGAAAAGCGTCTTCAGCGGCTCGGCGGACATTCACCACTCTTGAACTGCAAGGCTGTTGTTGAATGCAAACGGGCGCGACCTTCCGGCGCGCCCGCTTCGATTGCATAGTTAGATCAGCTTAGGCGGCGTTTTCTTCGCCTTCGCTCTTTTTGTCGCGAGCGATTTCCTTGCCGGTGGCCTGGTCGACGACCTTCATCGACAGGCGGACCTTGCCGCGCTCGTCGAAGCCCATCAGCTTGACCCAGACCTTGTCGCCTTCCTTGACGACATCGGAGGTCTTGGCGACACGATCATTGGCGAGCTGCGAGATGTGGACGAGACCGTCACGCGGGCCGAAGAAGTTGACGAAAGCGCCGAAGTCGGCGGTCTTGACGACCGTGCCTTCGTAGATCTCCCCGACTTCCGGCTCAGCGACGATGGTGTGTATCCACTTCTTCGCCGCCTCGATCTCCTTGGCGTTGGCCGAAGCGATCTTGACCGTGCCGTCATCCTCGATGTTGATCTTGGCACCGGTCTTTTCGACGATTTCGCGGATGACCTTGCCGCCCGAGCCGATCACATCGCGGATCTTGTCGGTCGGAATGTGCATGACCTCGATGCGCGGTGCGAACTCGCCGAGTTCGGCACGCGCGCCGGACAGCGCGTGGGCCATTTCGCCGAGAATGTGCTGACGGCCCTCCTTGGCCTGGTCAAGCGCGATCTTCATGATCTCCTCGGTGATGCCCTCGATCTTGATGTCCATCTGCAGCGAGGTGATGCCGTAGGCGGTGCCGGCAACCTTGAAGTCCATGTCGCCGAGGTGGTCCTCGTCGCCAAGAATGTCGGAGAGCACGGCGAAGCGCTCGCCTTCCTTGATCAGGCCCATTGCAATACCGGCGACCGGCTTGGCCAGTGGCACGCCGGCATCCATCAGCGCCAGCGAGGTGCCGCAGACGGTAGCCATCGATGACGAACCGTTGGACTCGGTGATCTCCGAAACGACGCGCAACGTATAGGGGAACTGGTCGGCGGTCGGCAGCATCGGCCGGATGGCGCGCCAGGCGAGCTTGCCATGACCGATTTCGCGGCGGCCCGGCGAACCCATGCGGCCGGTCTCACCGACCGAATAGGGAGGGAAGTTGTAGTGCAGGAGGAACTTCTCCTTGTACATGCCGGTCAGCGAATCGACATACTGCTCGTCCTCGCCGGTGCCGAGCGTGGCGACGACCAGCGCCTGGGTCTCGCCACGGGTGAACAGCGCCGAGCCGTGCGTGCGCGGCAGGACGCCGACTTCCGAGACGATCTTGCGGACCGTCTTCAGGTCGCGGCCGTCGATGCGCGAGCCGGTGTCGAGGATGTTCCAGCGCACGACCTTGGCCTGGAGTTCCTTGAACACGGTGCCGATCTGTTCGGACGTGTACTTGGCCTCTTCGCCTTCTGCCGGCGCGAACGCGGCCTTGACCTTCGCCTTGACGGCGTCGACGGCGGCATAGCGCTTCTGCTTGTCGGTGATCTTGTAGGCGTCGCGAAGCTCGCCTTCGACGATCTTGAGCATCTCGGCTTCAAGTGCGGAATAGTCTGGGGCGGTGAAGTCGCGCGGGTCCTTGGCCGCGACTTCAGCCAGCTTGATGATCGCGTCGATCACCGGCTGGAATCCCCTGTGGCCGAACATGACGGCGCCCAGCATAAGGTCCTCGCCGAGTTCCTTGGCTTCGGACTCGACCATCAGCACGGCGTCGGCGGTGCCGGCGACGACCAGGTCGAGCTTCGATTCTTGCATCTCGTCGACGTGCGGGTTGAGCACATATTCGCCGTTGATGTACCCGACGCGGGCGGCGCCGACCGGACCCATGAACGGCACGCCGGACAAGGTCAGGGCGGCGGAGGTGGCGACGATCGACAGGATGTCCGGATCATTTTCGAGATCGTGCTGGACGACAGTGACGACGATCTGGGTGTCGTTCTTGTAGCCTTCGGCGAAGAGCGGGCGGATCGGGCGGTCGATCAGGCGGGAAACCAGCGTTTCCTTCTCGCTCGGACGGCCTTCCCGCTTGAAATAGCCACCCGGGATCTTGCCGGCGGCGTAAGTCTTTTCCTGGTAGTTGACCGTCAGCGGGAAGAAATCGAGGCCGGGTTTCGGCTCCTTCATCGAGACGACGGTGGCGAGAACCTTGGTTTCGCCGTAGGTAGCCAGCACCGCGCCATCAGCCTGACGCGCGATCTTGCCGGTTTCGAGAATGAGCGGGCGGCCGCCCCATTCGATTTCCACTTTGTGGTAATTGAACATGTCTTGTCCTTCGTATGCGGAAAGGGCCGCGCCGTTTCAGCGTGCGCGGATGCCCTTTCCCTTGGCTTCCTTTCTCGGGCAGCCACGGGCAAGACAACGGGAAGCTCGGCTATTCGGCGCGGTGCCGCACGAGCGTCCTGCAATCCTGCCCCATGACCGTCCATGGGCGGTTTCGAATGGCCCTCTGCTGTTTCGAAACCGGGTTGGCCAATCGATCCGACTGGCCTTGCGCGTGAACCCGAAAACCAGGTTTTCGGAAAGTATCCTGCGCAAATCTAAAACTTCAGAGCGTCCTTTGCGCAGCCAAACCGGTGCGCGGCGCTCTGCTTTCTTCATTGGAGCCTTGGATGATCCGATGCTCCAATGCGCGACCGGCGGGCTCTCGAAAGAACCCGCCGGTCAATTCGTCAACGGCGCAGACCGAGCTTCTCGATCAGCGTCTGATAGCGCGCGTCGTCCTTGCGCTTGAGATAATCAAGCAGGCTGCGGCGCTGGGAAACGAGAGCGAGCAGACCACGGCGGGAATGGTTATCCTTCTTGTGGTCCTTGAAATGATCGGTCAGGTTCTTGATGCGCTCGGAAAGGATGGCCACCTGAACTTCCGGAGACCCGGTATCGCCCTTGGCGGTTGCGAATTCGCCCATCAATTCCTTCTTGCGTTCGGCAGTAATCGACATCGTGTTTTTCCTTGTCTGTTTGAGGAAACGGGACGCCCTCAGCCGGGATGTCGTCCAGCAGGGGCCGGTGCAAGCAACGCGTCAAAGCGCGAAGCTGCGGCGCATATAGTGCAATTCCGACAAAAAGGCCAGCCTAATTCACAAGCCGGCTTTTCGCTGCATAAACGGGCACTTCTGCCTAGTCAGAGCCATTTCTTCCATTTGAAGTACGCAAAGAGCCCGACCGCAACAAGCGCCATGAAGGCGAGCGACAGGGGATAGCCGTAATAGGCCTTCAGCTCCGGCATATTCCAGGGCGAGGTGTCGGGGTCGAAATTCATGCCCCATACGCCGACGAGAAAGGTAAGCGGCATGAAGATCACCGAGACGATCGTCAGATAGCTGATGACGTCGTTGGTGCGCGCCTGGCTGAGCGACAAGTGCATCTCGATCAGGCCGGTCAGCATGTCGCGCTGGGTTTCGACCAGTTCGATCAATCGCAGCGAATGATCGAGCGTGTCGTTCAGGAATATCTTGGTTTCGGCCTTCACATAGGGCACGTCGTTGCGGATCATGGTCGCCAGCGCATCGCGCATCGGCCAAAGCACGCCCTTCAGCACATTGGCATCGCGCCGCAATTCGTGAAGCTGCCGCATCTGGTGCTTGTGCGCCTGGTGCAGCATCTGGTCCTCGATGCTGTCGACCAATTCGCCAGCAGCCTCGATCGGCGGGAAATAGCTGTCGACGATGGCGTCGATCAAAGCATAGGCGAGATAGTCGGCGCCGCGCGAGCGCAAGCGGTTGGGCACCGAGCTTGCGATCCGCTTGCGCACGGGATCGAACGGGTCGCCTTCGCGCTCCTGGAAGGTGACGACGAAATTCTTGCCGAAGAAGACGGTGATCTGTTCATAACGGTGCGCGGTGACGTCGTCGATCATCCTGACGACGACAAAGGCGTGGTCCTCGAAGAAATCCACCTTCGGCCGCTGGCCTGTATTGACGACATCTTCCAGCGCCAGCGGATGCAGGTTGAAAATCCGGCCGATCTCCTCGATCAGCTGGATATTGGCGAGGCCTGTGCAGTCGAGCCAGATGACCGGCCAATTGTGGCAATGGGTGTTGACGTCGTCGATGCTGGCATTGTCGATCGTCTTGAACTTTTCAGGCGAGATCAACGTCAGCCTGAGCTCGGAGCGGCGCGCCGCCGGGTCGGCGATCAGCGTGCCCGGCGAAGCCCCGACCGGCGGCCTCCGTGTTTTGAGCGCCGCCCGCTTGTTGACCGTGTCAGCCTTTGCCATGTGCCCCCTCAAGTGCAGCGTCGAACGGCACTACAGCGCAGCGCATCCTTTCGGACGGCAAACGGCACCGTAGCCCCGTTGGATTTAACGCATGATCGTTTCCCAAAATAGAATCCGGTTTGGAGATCATGCGCCGGGCGACAGCTGTTACCCGATAAAGACCCGCTTTGGCTTGAACATGCCTTGCTCGATAGCGCCGATGGCGACCAACTTGCCGCGCGCGGTGGCGCAAGCCTCCTCCGCTTCTACCGGCGCGTCACGGCCGCGAATGATGACCGGATTGCCGAGGCGGATTTTGGTTGCCGCATCATCGCTGATCGCGACCTGCGGCAGGCATTCGAGCGCGGCGGCGGTGTCAACCAGAAGTGCATCGATGGCACCGAAGTCGATCGGGGCGTCCGCTGCCTGCGGCTCGCCCTGCTCGCCGAAGCGGGCGGCTTCCAGCTCGGCCAGGGTGACGAAATCTTCCTGCGTGAATGGCTCGACCTCGACCCGCCGCAGCTCGGCAATGTGGCCGAAGCAGCCGAGGTCGCGGCCCATGTCGCGGGCCAGCGAGCGGACATAGGTGCCCTTGCCGCATTCGACCTCGAAGATGGTGCGATCGGCCATGTGGTCGACCAGGTCGAGCCGGCCGATCTCGACCTCACGTGCCGGAATGTCGATCGTCTCGCCATCGCGGGCAAGGTCGTAGGCGCGCTCGCCGGCGATCTTGATCGCCGAAAATTGCGGCGGTGTCTGCATGATGACGCCGGTATATTTCGAAAGCAGCGCCCGTACGTCGGCTTCCGCCGGACGGCGGTCCGAGCTTTTGGTCGCCGGGCCTTCGAGGTCGTCGGTCGAACGCTCCTCGCCCCAGGCAACCGTGAAGCGGTAGACCTTGGCGCCGTCCTGGACGTAAGGCACCGTCTTGGTCGCTTCACCAAGTGCGATCGGCAGCATGCCGGACGCGAGCGGGTCGAGCGTGCCGGCATGGCCGGCCTTCTCCGCCTGGAACAGCCACTTGATCTTGGAGACGGCTTCGGTCGAGCCCATGCCGACCGGCTTGTCCAGTATCAGCCAGCCCGAGATCGGCCGGCCCTTCTTCTTGCCGCGGCGCGCCACTATTCGCTGTCCTTCCGGTCGTCTTTGTCTTTGTCGTCGGCGCTGAGATCGCGCGCCACTTCGGGCGAGTGCAGCAATTCGTTGATCTTCTGGAAATTGTCGTAGCTGGTGTCGAGCCGGAAGCGGAATTCCGGCATGTACTTCATCTGACGCAGCGCGCCGGAGACGCGGCCGCGGACGAACTTCGCATGCTTGTTGAGCGCTTCGACCACCGCACCGGCATCCTTGGCGCCAAGCGGCGAGACGAAGGCGGTGGCGATCTTCAGATCGGGCGACATGCGCACTTCGGAGACCGAGACCACGGCATTCTCGATCAGCGGATCGAGGATCTCGCCGCGCTGCAAGGTCTCGGACAGCGCATGGCGCACCTGCTCGCCGACGCGCAGCATGCGCTGGGATGGGCCAGCCGATGGTGGTCTTGGCATGAAAATTCTTCCTTCGCGCGGGTTCGAACCGCCTCAAACCGCTGACTTAACGCCGTTGGGCAGGTTTGGCTACCCTGGGCAACTGACCTTAATAGGCTTTCGTTCTATGACCGAGCCTGAGTTGCCCAGATTTCTACTTTCTCGAGCGCATCGGCGGGAACGACATCCCTTGGGATAAAAACGAAACGGGTACCCTTATCTACGAGGAAAAACAGGTAATCGTTGCTCAATTGCACCCGTTCTATCTTTCGATTCTTTGTCGAGCTCCCGTCAAAAAACTGAATAATATGCCCATCGAAGATTTTTACAGATTCGGTGGTATCGCCAATTTTCTTATTATTATTCTCCCTTTTTAAAAAACCAAAAAAACTACGAGCTACTATAAGATATATGGTCCCCATCGCAATTTGAGCGAGAACGTAAATTGTCTCACTGGAGACCACACCTTTTGAGAGGTACTCCAGCAGAGCGACGGCCAACGCAGATGTCCAGACAATCAAAAGAACTGCGGCTATCAAAATCAGCCAAGCAAGACCTGTGAGAATCCAACGCCTGGATCGACCATACCGCAGGTCGGAAAACGAACGCGCAGCACGTTTAAGCTGCGTATCATTTGTTTGGAAGGTATATTCCCATAGAGGGAACATACCTTCCAGATTTGAAGCGTCCTGGCCCATATCGGTGCCAAGCGCTTTACAGCGTCCTGGTCACCATCTCGACGCGGAAGCACTCGATGACGTCGCCGGCGCGCATGTCCTCGTAGTTCTGGAAGGCCATGCCGCATTCCTGGCCGGCCGGAACTTCCGAAACTTCGTCCTTGAAGCGCTTCAGGGTCTTCAGCGTGCCTTCGTGGATGACGACATTGTCGCGGATCAGGCGCACGCCCGCACCACGCTCGACCTTGCCTTCGGTGACACGGCAGCCGGCGATCTTGCCGACCTTGGTGATGTCGAAGATCTCGAGGATCTCGGCATTGCCGATGAAGGTCTCGCGACGCTCCGGCGAGAGCAGGCCGGAAAGAGCCGCTTTCACATCATCGACCAGATTGTAGATGATCGAATAGTAGCGGATCTCGATGCCTGCCGCAGCCGCGGCTGCGCGGGCCTGCGCGTTGGCGCGAACGTTGAAGCCGATGATCGCAGCCCCGGACGTTTCCGCCAGCGACACGTCGCTTTCGGTGATGCCGCCGGCCCCGGCATGGACGATGCGGGCGCGCACCTCGTCGGTGCCGAGATTGTCGAGCGCCGCATTGATCGCCTCGATCGAGCCCTGCACGTCGCCCTTGATGACCAGCGGGAATTCCTTCAATCCGCTTGTCTGCAATTGCGACATCATCTGTTCAAGCGAGCCGCGCTGGCCGGCATGTCTGGCCACCGCCTTCTCGCGCGCCAGACGCTGGCGATATTCGGTGATCTCGCGGGCTCGGGCCTCGTTGTTGACAACGGCGAAGCGGTCGCCGGCCAGCGGCGTACCTTGCAGACCGAGGACTTCCACCGGCATTGCCGGCGGCGCTTCCTTGACCTGCTCGCCGCGATCATTGACGAGCGCGCGTACCCGGCCCCATTCGTTGCCGGCGACGAGAATGTCGCCCGGCATCAACGTGCCGGTCTGCACCAGCACGGTAGCGACCGGGCCGCGGCCCTTGTCGAGCTGGGCTTCGATGACCACGCCTTCGGCGGTGCGATCCGGATTGGCCTTCAGGTCGAGGATTTCGGCCTGCAGCAGGATCGCTTCGAGCAACTTGTCGAGATTGATGCCCTTGGTAGCCGACACCTCGACATCCAGCACCTCGCCGCCCATGGATTCGACGAACACCTCATGGCGCAGCAGTTCCGAACGCACCTTCTGCGGGTCGGCGTCATGCTTGTCGATTTTGTTGATCGCCACAATGATCGGAACGCCGGCCGCCTTGGCGTGATTGATCGATTCGATCGTCTGCGGCATGACGCTGTCGTCAGCTGCCACCACGAGGATGGCGATATCGGTCGCCTGGGCACCGCGGGCACGCATCGCCGTGAAGGCGGCGTGGCCGGGCGTGTCGATGAAGGTGATCTTGTGACCGTTCTTCTCGACCTGATAAGCGCCGATATGCTGGGTAATGCCGCCGGCTTCGCCGGAGACGACGTTGGCATTGCGGATGGCATCGAGCAACGAGGTCTTGCCGTGATCGACATGGCCCATGATCGTTACCACCGGCGGACGCGGCTGCAGGTCCTCGGGACGATCGGCGATGTTGAACAAGCCCTCTTCGATGTCGGACTCGGCGACGCGGCGGACCGTGTGGCCAAATTCGGTGGCGACCAGTTCGGCCGTGTCGGCGTCGATAACGTCTCCAGGCTTCAGGATCTGGCCCTGCTTCATGAAGAACTTGACCACGTCGACGGCGCGCTCGGACATGCGCTGCGCCAGCTCCTGGATGGTGATGGTTTCGGGCAGGATCACTTCACGCATGACTTTCTCGCGTGGCTCGTTATGCAACGCGCGCTTGAATTTCTCCTGACGGCGGCGCATCGACGAGAGCGAGCGGGCGCGCGCATCCTCGTCGGAAAGAGCCGAATTCAGCGTCAGCTTGCCGCGGCGGCGGTCTTCCTCGCCCTTGGTCGGCTTGGCAGGACGTGCCACTTCGGGCGTGACCAGACGGCGCACCGGTGCACCGGCACCGGCCCGCTTCGGCTTGACCTCTTCCTCGTCATCGACCGTCGCCAGTTCGGCGGCGAGCGGCGCACGGCGGCGCGCCTCTTCCTCGGCACGGCGGCGGGATTCAGCCTCGGCTTGCAGCCGTGCCTCTTCCTCGGCCTGACGGCGAGCCGATTCCTCGCGCTCGCGGCGGCGGCGCTCTTCGTCCTCGCTGCGGCGCTTGGCTTCCTCGATGGCGCGCTGGCGATCCTCGACGTCGCGAACCTTCGAGCCCTCGAGAGCCCGGCGGCGTGCTTCCATTTCCTGGCGCGACAACTCGTTCAGCACCATGCCGCCGCGCTCGACCGACGGCATAGGCGGCGGCGCCTTGGGAGCTTCCTGCACGGCAGGCGCTGCCGCGACCGGCTTCGGCGTGAAAACGGACACAGGCGCTGCCGCCGGCTCCGGCTTGTCGCCAGGCAGCGAGAACTTGCGCTTCTTGGTCTCGACGACCACGGACTTGGTGCGGCCGTGCGAGAAGTTCTGGCGCACCGTGCCCTGCTCCATACCGGGGCGCTTCAGCGTCAAGGTCTTCTTCGGCGTAACACTCAGCGTCTTGTCGTCGCCCGATTTCGTATCGCTCATTCCATATCCTCTGCGGCATCATCTTCGTCAGCAACGGCCGCAAGCATTGCCAGATCGTCCGGGGAACCGCCCCGATATCGGTCGAGCGCAACCATGCGCTTCTGGACCGCCCTGCCCGCGTCTCCCGCGAGAACGGCAGCATGTATCACATTTGTACCCCCCAATGCCAAGCTCAACTCGGCCTCGGAGAAAAGTTTGTAAGCGCGGATCGCAGGCCCGCCGAGGTGGACGGTTGCCCGTCGCGCCTGGCTTATCTTGCGGACGCCATCGTCGGAAGCCTCGGTCGCGTGGAGCACGAAAAGTGCAAGTCCGCCGCGCACGGCACTCTCGACCTTGATCGCTCCAAGCGCTATGGCGCCCGCCTTGCGGGCCAAGCCAAGCATGCCCAGAGCGGACCTGGAAAGCAGCGCGTCGACCATACCGCCAAGATCGGCTGGCACGCTCACCTGCGCCTTAAAAGCACGGGCAAACAGGTTTTTCGCCGCTGCCTTGTCTATATGTAGGCGGTCGGCCGTCACCCAGCAACCGCGGCCGGGCAGGTTTCTCTTGATGTCCGGAACGACGGCCGAATCCGGGCCGACGACGAAACGGATCAGTTCATCCGGTTCGGCTTGCCTGCGGGTGACGATGCAGGTGCGATCGTTCATCTCGTCCAAGGGCGGGTTCGGTGCGATGCGGTTTCACCTCACGCACCGACGGTTTCGTCAGCCGGCGCGCCCTCGGCGGCAAGCTCGTCTTCGGTGATCCAGCCAGCCTTCAGGCGAGCCGCCAGGACCATCTGCTCGGCATCGGCGCGTGATACGCCATGGTTGGCGAGCACACCCGGGAATACCTTCGTCTCGCCGTCCTTGCGTTCTTTCCAACCGGTCAGGTCGTCGGCGGCGTAGCCGGCGAAATCCTCGATCGTCTTCACGCCGTCCTCGCCGAGCGTCACCATCATGGCGGTGGTGATGCCGGGAATCTCGCGCAATTCATCCTTGACGCCGAGGGCCTTGCGCTTCTCGTCGTGCTCGGCTTCGATCTTCTCCAGATATTCGCGGGCGCGGGTCTGGATTTCCGAAGCAGTGTCCTCGTCGAAGCCGTCGATCGACGCGATTTCGCCGGAATCGACATACGCGACTTCCTCGACGCTGGTGAAGCCTTCGGAAGCGAGCACCTGGCCGACCATCTCGTCGACGTCGAGGGCTTCCATGAACAGCGACGATCGTTCGACGAATTCCTTCTGGCGGCGTTCGCTTTCTTCCTGCTCGGTCAGGATGTCGATATCCCAGCCGGTGAGCTGCGAGGCAAGACGGACGTTCTGGCCGCGACGGCCAATGGCCAGCGACAGCTGATCATCGGGAACGACGACCTCGATGCGCTCGGCATCCTCGTCGAGCACGACCTTGGCGACTTCCGCCGGCTGCAACGCATTGACAATGAAGGACGCCGCCGAAGGCGACCACGGAATGATGTCGATCTTCTCGCCCTGCAATTCACCGACGACCGCCTGGACGCGGCTGCCGCGCATACCGACGCAGGCACCGACCGGATCGATGGAGCTGTCGCGCGAGATGACAGCGATCTTGGCGCGCGAACCCGGATCGCGGGCGACCGACTTGATCTCGATGATGCCGTCGTAGATTTCCGGCACCTCCATGGTGAACAGCTTCGCCATGAACTGCGGATGGGTGCGCGACAGGAAGATCTGCGGGCCGCGCTGTTCGCGGCGCACGTCATAGACATAGGCGCGGACGCGATCGCCATACTTGTAGTTTTCGCGCGGAATCAGCTCGTCGCGGCGGATGATCGCCTCGCCGCGGCCGAGATCGACGATGACGTTGCCGTATTCGACGCGCTTGACGGTGCCGTTGACGATCTCGCCGATACGGTCCTTGTATTCGTCATATTGCCGGTCGCGCTCGGCCTCGCGCACCTTCTGCACGATGACCTGCTTGGCCGACTGGGCGGCGATACGGCCGAAATCCATCGGCGGCAGCTGTTCGGCGATGAAATCGCCGAGCTGGGCGTCCGGATTTCGCTCGCGCGCCGAGGAAATGGCAATCTGGGTCGCGTAGTCGTCGACCTTCTCGACCACTTCCATCAGCCGCTGCAGCTTCATCTCGCCGGTATTCGGATTGATATCCGCCCGGATATTGGTTTCCTGGCCGTAGCGCGAGCGCGCGGCCTTCTGGATCGCATCGGCCATGGCGGCGATGACGATCGACTTGTCGATCGACTTTTCACGCGCGACCGCATCGGCGATCTGCAGCAGTTCAAGCCTGTTGGCGCTTACAACCATCTTCTTTCTCCCGAGCTTGTCGCCGACCTTACCGCCGGCAGCCCAATCACATTTCCTGTTCGGTTTCGTCTTCCGCACCCGCTGGTGCGTCTTCGGGTTCGCCGCGGCGTTTCCTGGCTTCCTTGCGCGCCCGGTTGTCCTTCGACAGTGCATCGCGGATAAGATCGTCGGTCAGAACCAGCCGCGCTTCGGCAATCGCATCGTAGGGAACACGCACCGTCGGCTCCTCGCCGTAAGCGGCCTTGTCGCGCTCGATCACCACACCGTCCGCGTCGCTTTCGGCGATCTTGCCCTTGAAGCGCTTGCGGTCGGCGACGAGGACAGACGTCTCCATCTTCACCAGATGGCCGGCCCAGGCTGCAAAGTCCGATTTGCGGACCAGCGGCCGGTCGATGCCCGGCGACGACACTTCGAGATGATAAGCCTTCTCGATCGGATCATCGACATCGAGCGCCGGCGACACCGCCCGGCTGACCTCTTCACAATCCTCGACCGTCATGGTGCCGTCCTCGCGCTCGGCCATGATCTGCAGCGTCAGCCCGTTCTGGCCCGACAGGTGCACACGTACCAAGCGGAAGCCAATGGCGCGCAGTACCGGCTGAACGATCAGCGCGATGCGCGCATCGATGCCGCTTTCGCGGATGATGCGGTCGTCGCCTTCGCTCGCCGTCACTGTCATTCGGTCCTGTCGCTCGATCCCTGTTGGTCGGCAGGTAATAAAAAAGAGCGGGACCGGGTGGACCCACTCTTCGTCATACCGACCAAGAATTTGAAGCTGATATAGACGATCGTGGTCCTCGTTTCAAGCCCGTCGTGCATGACGGCAAGGCTCCGAGTCCGCAGCGCTGCGCCAAATGCATGGCGCCCATGCAGTGATCCCCCTTTGAGCACCGGCCACGCACGACTATCTATATTGCATTGCACAATTGGAGCGCTCACTGCGCTCGAAAGGGTACGATCATGAACAATCGTGGATTTTTTTCAGCCATAGGCGATGTCTTTAGCGTGTTCGGCAGCGCCGTAGCCGCGTCGCGGGCTGTGGAAAACGGTCGCAAGCCGCGTGCGCATGATCTGCGCAATCTCGGCATGGAGCCGGCAGCCTTCGACAAGATCCGTCGCTTCTGAGCCAAGTGAGCGCCGAGAGCCTTCGGCCGCTCGCCTTTGCTCAGCTCTAATTTCCCGCTTATTTCCGCACGAAGGTCAGATAGGCGGGCCGTCGGCCTTCGCGAATGGCCTTGGCCTCATAGCGCGTCCCCGGCCAGCCATCATAGGGCCGATGCCAGTCGGCTGCTTCGTTTGCCTGCCACGTGAAGGCGCCGTGCGCCCGGCAATGCAGCAGCGTCCAGTTCACATAGCTGTCGATGTCGGACGCAAAGTGGAACTTTCCGCCGTGCTTCAGGACGCGCGCGAAGCGGTCGAGATTGACCGGGCTGACGAAGCGCCGCTTCCAGTGCTTCTTCTTCGGCCACGGATCCGGATAGAGAAGGTCAATGCCGTCAAGCGAAGCCTGCGGCAGCCAGTCCAGCAGGCGTGTGGCGTCGTCATCATAGACGCGCAGATTGGCAAGCGGCCGCTCCCGGACCGCCATCATCATCTTGGCCATGCCGTTGACGAAAGGCTCGACGCCGATAAAGCCGGTCGCCTGGCTGGCCGTAGCACGGTGCAGAAGATGTTCGCCGCCGCCAAAACCGATTTCGAGCTGGACAGCGGAAACTCCGGCTTCGAAAAGGCTGCGCAGATCGGCCGGCGGTTCAACCGTCAGATCGAGCCTGTAGGCGGCGAAGCCGCTCTCCAGCGCCGCCGCCTGCTGCGGTCGAATGGTCTTGCCGCGCCGGCGACCGAAAAAGGCCTCGGTCGCACGGCTTGGCCGCTCCTTCGGGTCCATAGGCGCCGCGGTTAGGCGGCGACTGCTTCGGCGACCGGTTCGGCGAGAGCGTCCTTGAGGGCCTTGGCGAGATCGGTCTTCTCCCAGGAGAAGGATCCATCGCGGCCGGCCTTGCGGCCAAAATGGCCGTAGGACGACGTCTTGGCATAGATCGGCTTGTTGAGATCGAGGTGGCGGCGGATGCCGGACGGCGACAGGTCCATCACGGTGCGCAGTGCACGCTCGAGCTTTGCCTCGTCGACCTTGCCGGTGCCGTGGAGGTCGACGTAGATCGACAGCGGCTGGGCGACACCGATCGCATAGGAAAGCTGGATAGTGCAGCGATCGGCGAGCTTCGCGGCAACCACGTTCTTGGCCAGATAGCGCGCCGCATAGGCGGCCGAGCGGTCGACCTTGGTGGTGTCCTTGCCGGAGAAAGCGCCGCCGCCATGGGGCGCAGCCCCACCGTAGGTGTCGACGATGATCTTGCGGCCGGTCAGCCCGGCGTCGCCGTCGGGCCCGCCGATGACGAACTTGCCGGTCGGGTTGATGTACCAGTTGCAATTGTCGGCGATCTTCAGGTCGCCCAGTGCTTCGCGAATATAGGGCTCGACGACGTTGCGCACCTTCTTCGAATCCCATGTCTCATCGAGATGCTGGGTCGACAGCACGATCTGCGTCACTTCCGCCGCTTTGCCGTCGACATAGCGGACGGTGACCTGGCTCTTGGCATCCGGCCCGAGCCTGCCTGCATCACCGCTGCCTTCATGGCGCGCAGCGGCCAGCAGTTCGAGGATCTTGTGGCTGTAATAGATCGGCGCAGGCATCAGGTCCGGGGTTTCGCGGCAGGCATAGCCAAACATGATGCCCTGGTCGCCGGCTCCCTCCTCACCTTGCCGGTCCGAGGCGTTGTCGACGCCTTGGCCGATATCCGGCGACTGGCCGTGCAGCAGGACCTCGATCTTGGCCGTCTTCCAGTGGAAGCCGGCCTGCTCGTAGCCGATTTCGCGGATTGCCTTGCGGGCGACCGACTTGAACTTGGCCGGGTTGACAATCGGATGGCCGGCCGCATCCTTCAGGACGTTGCCCTCCTTGTCCTTCTTGAGCAGCGTTTCGGGGACGCGCACCTCGCCGGCGATGACAACGCGATTGGTTGTCGCAAGCGTCTCGCAGGCAACGCGGACCTTCCACGGGTCCATGCCGGTCTTTCTGGCTTCGCGATAGACGAGATCGACAATCTCGTCGGAGATGCGGTCGCAGACCTTGTCGGGATGGCCCTCGGCAACGGATTCCGAGGTGAAGAAGTAATTGTGCCGCGTCACGGGTGTCCCCTCTTGAAAAAATATCGGCAGGCCGCCGATTTTGGCGCGCCAGTTGTTAACGGTGCCGGGCGCCGGTCGTCAAGCCATGCAGCCGTTCTGGCATGAATTTTGACGTTATTTATCTTTGCATCCCGAGACGGCGGCAGGGCGCACTGCGATCAGCCCTTGCGCCAACAGACTGAGGGAAAACGGCTTCGAGGAAGCGTGTCGAGCAAAATCGATCCGCGCTTTGGCGCATCTGCGGAATGCACATCCCTCGATGCGGGCAAGCGGGAGAAATTGCCTGCCCAGCCACGACGAACTCTACCTCTTTGAACTCTTCGCGAGCCAGTCAATCGACCTCGTCGGTGGAGAGCGACTTCACAAGCTCAATGATCTTACGGCGCACTTTCACGTCGGCGATCTTGACGAAGGCGCGATTCAGCTGGAGCCCTTCCGGGCTGCCGCAGAATTCGACGGCGGAGGTCATCGACGCATCCTCGGCAAATCCACGGTTGCCCACGGGCTCCTGACCGGGCGCATCCTCGAAAAAGAAGGCGACGGGCACGCCGAGTATGGAGGCGATTGCCTGCAAACGGCTGGCGCCAACGCGATTGGTGCCCTTTTCGTACTTTTGGATCTGCTGGAACGTTATGCCGAGGTTTTCGCCCAGTTTTTCCTGGCTCATTCCCAGCATATTGCGGCGAAGCCGGATGCGGCTTCCGACGTGGATGTCGATCGGATTCGGCTTTTTCTTGTTTTCTTCTGTCATTTTGTCCTCGCCGAATTTTTCCGGCTTTTTCTACTTTGCTGCCCAAACGACGCCGCGGCCCGTGCCCCAACAGAACGACCTTATCGACTTCGAAAATTTTCAGGCGCTTACAGTATGAGTTTCTAATGTGTCGGCTGTCAATTCGCCCGTAGCCTTTGCCTTACGTTCAAAATGCATGCCGCTACGGCGAGCAAAAACATGATCAGCATTCCGTTAATGCGTCGTTGGCTGGAGGAAACGATGGCTTGGTTGGAGATCGGCACACGCACATCGATGGCGCCGCGTGCATCGATTGCCAGCGCGTCGACGATGCGGCCGCGCGGGTCGACAACGGCCGAAATGCCGTTATTAGCCGCGCGTAACAGGGGCACCCCATTCTCCACCGCCCGGATCTGCGCCTGCCTGAAGTGCTGGTACGGCCCCGGCGTGTCGCCGAACCAGGCGTCATTGGTGACGTTCACAATAAGCTCGGCTGACGTTGCGTCAACCGCGACGAGATCGGAGAAGATGACCTCATAGCAAATAAATGGCAGCGCTCGGATACCGCCGGGCAGCGTGATCGGGTGCCGCTCATTGCCCGCCGCGAAGGTCATCGGACCGGCAACAAGCTGCTCAAGCCCGAAGCGGCCGAGCAGATCGGCGAAAGGCAGGTATTCGCCGAAGGGTACCAGGTGGACCTTGTCGACGGCATCGACGATTTCGCCCCTTTCGTCGATCGCCACCACAGAGTTGTAGTAACGGCTGCCGGCCGCCGAGCCGCCTTCCTCGCGAACGACGCCGGCAACCAGCATCTGGCCATCGCCAAGCATCTCTCCGATGGCAGGCAAGGCATCCGGACGTTCGGTGAACAGAAACGGCACCGAGGTCTCCGGCCACAGGATCAATTGCGGCCTGTAATGGCCGGGTTCCGGTGCCTTGGCCGAAAGCCCCATCATGGTGGCGAAGATGCGGTCACGCACCGAGGCATCCCATTTTTCCGTGAGATCGACGGCAGGTTGCACGATACGGACGTCGAGGCTATGGGCCACCGGTTTTTCGGGGGCGGCGAGCCGGATATAGCCGAAGCCGGCATGGGCGGCGACGAGAACGACAAGCAACGCCGCGCCGAGGCGAAGATGCTGGCGCGCCGCAAGCAGCGCCGGCAGCGCGAAGACGAAGACCGCCAGCGCGTTCATGCCGACCATGCCGGTCACCGAGACGCTCTGCATCAGCAAAGGCACCGGCATCGCCGCATAGCCGACGGCATTCCACGGAAAGCCGGTGAACAGGAAGCCGCGCAGCCATTCCGCCAGCGCAAAGCCGAGGGCGAGCGCGGCGATGCGGCCGATGTCGTTGCTCCACAACAGCCGGGCAACCACGGCAGCGAAACCGTAAAAGAAGGCCAGCGCGAGGGGGATGCCGACCACCGCGAACGGCAAGGCCCAGGCAAAGCTGTCGGCCTCGACCAGAAGCGCCGAGCCGACCCACCAGAGACCGGCAAGAAAGTAGCCGAAACCGAACCACCAGCCGACGGCGAAAGCCGGCCGCAAGCGCCGCAGAAAACCGTCCGAGGCTTCGCCGGTCGCGCCATCGAGAAGCCACACCAGCAGTGGGAACGAAACGAAGCAGACGGCGAAGAAATCGTAAGGCGCCTGGGCAAGAACCGCCAGCGCCCCGGCAAGAAACGCCACCAGCGCGCGCCGCCAGCCCCAAAGCAGAATTATCCGGCCGGCCTGGCGCTCCATCAATGCTTCCGAGTCGTGCGAATCAGGAAGCAAGATTTATCAGGCCGCGGGCTTGGCTCCAAACAAACCCTAAGCCTGCTCGGTGCGGACGGCGCGGCGCCGCCGCTCGCCCTTCAAGGTCTCGACGATGCGTACGCGCTTGACGCGGCGCGGATCGGCGTCGAGCACATGGAACTCGAAGCCGGGTATGGCCTGCACCACTTCGCCGCGCGCCGGCACCCGGCCAAGCGTATTGAAGATCATGCCGCCGATCGTGTCGACATATTCGCCGTGCTCGCCGGCGGCGAAATCCTCGCCGATCATCTTGGCGACGTCGTCGATCTCGGCCTTGCCGTCGACGATGAAGACGCCTTCGCCGGCCTGTGTAATCATCGGCTCGTCCTCGTCGTGCTCGTCCTCGATGTCGCCGACCACCATCTCGACGATATCCTCGAGCGAGACGAGACCGTCGGTGCCGCCATATTCGTCGATGACCAGCGCCATCTGGGTGCGCGTCGTCTGCATCCGTCCCATCAGGTCAGAGGCGAGCATCGACGGCGGCACGAACAGCACCGGTCGGATCAGGTTGAGATCGCCGATGGTGCGCGCCAGATCGACCTGGGCGAGATCGAGAACCGTCGCGACCGGGGTTTTCCTGGTCGTCCTGCCCTTTCTGACGCGGGCGACCTTGGTGATATGCGCCAGCACGTCGCGGATATGAACCATGCCGCGCGGGTCGTCGAGCGTCTCCGAATAAACCGGCATGCGGGAGTGGCCGGACTGTTCGAACAGCCCCAGAAGATCGCCGAGCTTCGTCGTGATCTCGACCGCCTCGATGTCGGCGCGCGGCACCATGACGTCCTCGACCCGCACTTCGCGCAGGCGCAGGATGTTATTGAGCATGGCGCGTTCGCCGGGCGAGAAGGATTCTGCATCGCTCGCCGTTTCGGCAAGCGCACCGGCAATTTCCTCGCGCAGGCTGGTGCCGTTGCGATGCCTGAAAAGCCCGAGCACGCGATCGAACAGGGAAGGACCGGCAGGCGATGCCTCGGTGGCGAAGCTGCCGGTCGTGGTACTCGGACTCGAGCCCTCTTCCGTCGTTTCGGAAGGCTTGATCACACTGCCGGCGTCGGAGCGGGCGGCAGTCTCTGGTTTGTCGTTCATCATCGTCCGGTCAATTGGTCTTTTGTAATTACGTGTAGGGATCGGGAATGGCAAGCCTCGCAAGTGCTGCGCGCTCTGTCGCTTCCATCAGATCCGCTTCGGCATCCGTTTCGTGATCATAGCCCAGCAAATGCAGCAGGCCATGGATGACGAGATGGGAGATATGGTCCTCGACGGGCTTGTCTTCCAGTGCCGCCTCGCGCGCGACAGTCTCGGCGGCCAGCACGATGTCGCCGAGCATCGGCGGCAGAGGCCCGCCCCTGGTAAAGGGAAAAGCCGGAAAAGACAGGACGTTGGTCGGCTTGTCCTTGCCGCGCCAGCCGGCATTGAGCGTACGGATATGGGCATCGTCGGAGAAGACGATGCTGAGCTCGGAACGGCCGTCCGCACCGGTTTCGACAAAGGCGGCCGATACGGCGTGGTCGACCAGCCGCGTCAGCGTCGTCTCGTCGGGCCAGTCGCCCGCCTCTATGGCGATATCGATCTCGACGGGAAGCGGCCCTCCCGCCTTTTGCTCCTCAGCCATGCGGCCGCATAATCATATCAGCTTTCGACACCTAAGCCCCTGGCCAGCTTGCCGTCACGGTCGTAGGCCTTGACGATCTCGGCGACCAGCGGATGTCTGACGACGTCGCCTTCATTGAAGCGGACCGTCACCATGCCGGTAACGCCGTCGAGAATTCTCAGCGCCTCGACCAGGCCGGACTTGGTGTTCGGCGGCAGATCGATCTGGGTCGGATCACCGGTGACGATCATGCGCGAGTTCTCGCCGAGCCGGGTCAGGAACATCTTCATCTGCATCGGCGTGGTGTTCTGCGCCTCGTCGAGGATGACGGCGGCATGCGCCAGCGTACGGCCGCGCATGAACGCCAGCGGCGCGATCTCGATGACCTCGGCGGCAATCGCCCGCTCGACCTTGTCGGCCGGCATCATGTCGTAGAGCGCGTCATAGAGCGGCCGCAGATAGGGATCGACCTTCTCCTTCATGTCGCCCGGCAGAAAGCCAAGCCGTTCGCCGGCCTCGACCGCGGGGCGCGACAGCACAATGCGTTCGACCATGCCGCGTTCGAGCAGCATTGCCGCGTGCGCCACCGCCAGGTAGGTCTTTCCGGTGCCGGCCGGGCCGATGCCGAAGACGAGTTCCGACCGCTCCAGCGCGCGCATATAGGCGTCCTGGTTCAGCGAGCGGGCATAGATGGTCTTCTTGCGTGTCGATATCTGGGCGGCGGACACCTTGCCCTTGCGCTCCAGCGTCGGCAGCGTCAGCTGGTCGTCGGTGGCGATCGCCATGCGCACCGCACCGTCGACATCGGACTGGCCGATATCAGTGCCTTTCTGCAGAATGCCGTAAAGATTGTCCAAGGCGCGGCGTGCCTGCTCGGCGGCCGAGGAAGAGCCCTTGATGGTCAATTGGTTGCCACGCGAGCGGATGTCGACGCCGAGCTTCTGCTCGAGCCTGGCCAGATTCTCGTCGAACTGGCCGTAAAGGGCGCTGGCAAGCTTGTTATTGTCGAAAGTCAGTACGATGTGCGCCATATCCGAGGCCCCGGAGGGTAGATTCTGGGGCAGGTTCTTGACTTCAGCAGCGCTCAACCGTCTCTCCTCATCTGCCGAGGCCTTCAGGCCAATTCGGCGAACAGGCTGTTGTAGCCTGTCTTCGTGATTCGTACCCGGATAATGTCACCGATTTCGCCAGCCTTTTCATCAACAATAACCGGCTGCAGCCACGGCGAGCGGCCAACCTTCTGGCCGGCTTGGCGGCCCGGCTTTTCGATCAGCGTGTCGATGGTCTTGCCGACCAGGCTTGCGCCGAAATGCTGCTGCTGTTTCAGAAGCAGCGCTTGCAATCGCTGCAGGCGCTCGTCCTTGACGGCCTCCGGCACCTGATCGTTCATTTCGGCGCCCGGCGTGCCGGGCCGCGGAGAGTATTTGAACGAGAAGGCCGAGGCATAGTTGACGTCTTCCACCAACTGCATCGTCGCCTCGAAATCCGCTTCCGTCTCACCGGGAAAGCCGACGATAAAATCGCCGGACAGTGCGATGTCGTTCCGCGCGGCACGGATGCGGTCGATCAACGTCAGGTAGTCCTTGGCCATATGCCTGCGGTTCATCGCCTTGAGTATGCGGTCGGAGCCGGATTGCACCGGTAAATGTAGATAGGGCATCAGCGCAGGCAAATCACGATGGGCGGCGATCAATTCATCGTCCATGTCGCGCGGATGGCTGGTCGTGTAGCGCAGCCGCGCCAGACCTGGAATCTCTGCGAGCCTGAACAGCAGCCGGCCAAGGCCCCATTCCTCGCTGTCTTCGCCTCTTCCATGCCAGGCGTTGACGTTCTGGCCGAGCAGCGTCACCTCGCGCACGCCGGCATCCGCCAGGCGCTCGGCCTCGGCGACGATCTGTGCCACCGGCCGCGAGACTTCCGAGCCGCGCGTATAGGGCACGACACAGAAGGTGCAGAATTTGTCGCAGCCTTCCTGAACGGTCAAGAACGCCGTCACGCCGCGCCTGATCAGTTCGGCGCGCTTGGGCTGCGGCAGATGTTCGAACTTGTCCTCGACGGCATAGTCGGTCTCGACGATCTTTTCTCCGCTCCGCGCCTTCGCCAGCACAGCGGGCAGCCGGTGGTAGGTCTGCGGGCCGATGACCAGATCGACCGCCGGCGAGCGACGGATGATCTCGGCACCCTCGGCCTGCGCCACGCAGCCGGCGACGCCGACCAGCATTTCGCGCCCGGCCTTGGCACGTTCCGCCTTCAACTCCCGGATGCGCCCAAGTTCGGAATAGACCTTTTCCGCCGCTTTCTCACGGATGTGGCAGGTGTTGAGCAGCACCAGATCGGCCTCGCCAATGGCGTCTGTCGCGGCATAGCCGTCGGTCGCCAGAGCATCGGTCATGCGCTGCGAATCGTAGACGTTCATCTGGCAGCCATAGGTCTTGACGAAGACCTTCCTGGTCGCGGCAGGCGGAACGACCAGGTCTTCGGCGGCAGCGCCGATGTCGTCGCGTTCTATCGTGTTCAATTCCATTTCGCGGCTTCTAGCGCCTTTCCCTGACAAAAAACAGACGAATCTGGCCGGTACCGCGCAGACTACCGGCTCGGGCGCGGTTCGGCGAGCGCCGCCTGCACCATCTCGCGCACCTGGCGTTCCATCTGCTTTGCCGTCTCCTTGCGGCTGGAGCCCTTGGAGAAAGCAATCGCTTCGCCAAAATGCACCTCGACGTCGAGAGCGCCCTCGGCCATCAGCACCCTGAGGTGCGGCATCAGTTCCTCATCGCCGATCCAGGCGGCAACCGGCCGATGCCGGCGGCCGAGTGGCACGCCATGCAGGCGCGTATAAACGATCGCCACCGGCTGGATGAAGACCTGTTCGGCCGCCCCTTCAGCAATCGCCATCGTAGCGGCGCCGAACAGTGTGCTCTTGAACGGCAGGATCATGTTGCCGTCGCCGGTTGAGCCTTCGGCGAACAGCACCATGGCGTCCCCCTTGGCCATCCGGCGGGCGATCTCGCTCGCCTGGTCGCCCGACGAACGTTTGCGCTCACGTTCGATGAAGACGGTGCGTTGCAGTTTCGAGAGCATGCCGATCAGCGGCCAGCCGGCCATATCGGCCCTGGCGATGAACGTCACGTCGACCATCGATCCCAGCACCATGATGTCGGTCCAGGAGATGTGGTTGGCAGCAATCAGCAATGGGCGTTGGCCGGATAGCGCGCCTTTGACATGGATGCGCAGCCCGAGCGCCCTGATGATCATCCTGTGCCAGATCTTCAGGATGAAGGTCTCGCGCCAGAGCCCGGTCTTCATCGACAAGACCTGCAGCGGCACAAGCACCAATGAGCCGACGACAACCAGCCCCAGCGCCAGGAAAATCCTGATTTTTCCTATCATCCGCACCACCCCGGCGTTTGGCTAGCGAAGATCGCGGCGCATGACAAGCGCGCCGGTCGGGCCGTGCTCCGGCGACTTGTAATAGTTGGCGCGCTTGCCGACCTCGCGGAAGCCGAGCCGCCGGTAGAGCGCGATCGCGGCGACGTTGGTCTCGTCGACCTCAAGGAAAAGCGCCTCGGCGCGCTGTGCGTGCAGTTCACGCAGCACCGCATCCATCAACTGCCAGCCGAGCCCCCGGCGCCGGTGCGAGCGTGCCACCGCGACCGTCAGGACCTCCCCCTCGCCGGCGGCCAGCCGCGCCAGCACGAAGCCGACCGGCGGCTTGGCACCCTGTCCGGTCTCGCGCGCGGCATAGCCGAACACCGTATCCTGCTCGAGCAGCGCGGCGAATTCGTCGTCGGTCCACGGCCGCGCGAAATCCTCGCGATGCAGCACCGACATGGCCGCGCTGTCGGCAACCGTCAGCGGCTCGAGCGCATAGTCCCTGCGACGCGGCTGGAGGAAGGGAATGCGCATCAGTTTTTTTGCCTCGACAAAACAAAGCCGGCCTGCGGCTTGGCGTCGGCACCCCGCAGATAGAGCGGTTTCGGCTTTTCGCCCTCGCCGTGTTTACCGGCACCTTGGGCCGCGGCCAGCCGGGCATAGACGCCGATGTCGGCGGTGGCCGCCGTCTCGCCGAGATCGAAGCTGCGTCCGGCCGCCGCGGCAATTTGGGTTGCCGCCGTGCCCGCCAGAACCGGAGAGATGTCGATCGCCATGGCTGCGGCTTGCGAGAGCGTGGCCACAGCCGGACCATAGATCAGAACCGACCTCTCATCGTAAAGTGCCGCATGGATCTCCTCGCGGCCTGCATCGAGCGCTGCGAGCACGGCGCGGCGGGGAAATATCGCTGCGGTCTCTGCCGCCAGTGCCTCCAGAGTCGTCACGCCGATCGCCGGGATTTTCAGCGCCAGCGCCAGGCCGCGCGCCGCCGAGACGCCGACTCGCAGACCAGTGAAGGAGCCCGGACCCGTCGAAACGGCAATGGCGCCGAGGCCGGAATAGTCGGTTCTGCTGGTCCCCAACGCCTTTTCGATGACACCCATCAGATGCTCGGCATGACCCTTACCGAGATCGAGCACCGAACGGCCGAGTTCTTTCCCGGCCGCCGCGTCGTAGACGCAGGCGGCGCAGAGATTGGCGGCACAGTCGATGGCAAGCAATTTCATGAAGCGGCCGGTTGAGACAGGTTTGAAAACAGCTTCCCTCTGCCCGCCAGGGCTGATCCCTGCAAGGGAATAATGGATAAATCGTCAGGCGACTTGGCTTCGGCGCGCGTCCAAGAATGTAAGTTCCAACGCACGCAATCGCCACAATGGGTATCGGGACTAGCCGACCTGCTCGATACGCAGCACGTGATTGTCCCAGACATAGTCCGGCTCGGAACGTATCGAGCCACCGGACTCGACGATATCGCCGGCGCCGGTCGTCGCCATGAAGCTTTCCCCATCGGGCGCAACGCCGCAAACCTCGACCAGCACTTTGGTGGCGACGATGCGGCCGCTGGCCGTGTCGATCACGGCAAGCGAATTCCCCTCAGGCGAAGACACGGCGACGGTGCCGGCGGCAGGGTTGGCGGCGACCGAGCCGATATAGTTCCTGAAGCCGGAGAGCACGTCCTGCGGCATATCGAGCAATTGCAACTCCTTGCCGCGCGGCGCGCGGCCGAGCAGTGGGGGACGATTGTTACCCGGCCCCCTGTACTGACAGCCGAACCAGACGGTGCCGGACCGGTCGGCATCCATATGGCGGATCGACAGTTGGTGTAGCGCCGGCGGCAATTCGTGCTTTTCGGTGAGATCGCCGGTAAGGCGGTCGACCAGAACATAGGAAGGCTTCATCGTTGCGATATTGAGCTCGGCGCGGCCATAATCCGGATGCGTCTCGATGCCGCCATTGGCGACAGCGATTGTCCTGCCGTCGGAGAGAAGCAGAAGTTCGTGCGGCCCCATGCCGTAGGTCGGGAACTCGCCGATACGCTTGAATTTCGCATGCGCGTCATAGACGCCGACGACGCCGGCGGCATTGTCGAAATCGTTCTCGGTTGCGTAGAGCAGCGTGCCATCGGCCGAAAACACGCCATGGCCGAAGAAATGCCGGCCGGCAACGCTGGCAATGGTGTGCGGTTCATCGCGGCCGGTATGGTCGAAGACGACAGCAAAGGTGCCCGGCTGCCTGGCAAACACCACCGAACGCTTAGACACCGGGTCGAAGGTAACGTCGTGGCCCCGATCGGGCAGATCGATCGTGTGCAACAACTTGCCGGCCTCGGACAGGACGGCCGCGCCATAGCTGCCGTCGCGCTTGACGAAAGCCGTGGCGAAGACCGCGTCGGCGTCGAGTGTATTTGCCCAGGCCGACGGCGCCATCGCCGCCACGAAACCAGCGCCCGCGGCCCTCAGGAAATCGCGCCGATCGATCAGCGGCGTCTTCATGATCAGTCGCCATCCAGTGACGAGAACCCGGCGGTCAGGCCGAATTCGGCGGTCAGCCTGGTGCCGATCAGGGCCGTCAGGCTGGATGTCACCAGTGCGAAGTAGTCGAGCTTCTGGCGCAACGTCGGATCGGCTAGTGCCTTGTCGATCGGACCCCTGATCGCCTTGGCGGCCTCGTTCCCGTTGGTGAATTGGATGTGGACCGATTCCGCCATCCAGCGTGCATCAGGCGGCAGCGCATCGCCAAGGTGGGAGGCCTGGAACAGCGCATCCATGCCCGCCAGATTGCCGGTCAGCGAGCGTGCGGTGTTCTGCGAGCGCCAATAAATCGCCTGTTTCGGTTTGTCGGCCTCCGGCTTGGCGCCCAGGAAGCCTTTCAGGCGCACGTTGCGAACCATTTCCAACTCGTTGATGAAGACGCCGACCAGTTCGGTCACCGCTTCAGTGCCGTCGTGATAGAGCGCGTTCTGCGGACCGGGATTGGCCCAGAGCGCGGCAAAGCCGTCGGGCTTGTTCCAGGCCTCGCCGACCTCGCCGGCAATCGTCTCGACATTGCCGGCAATGGCTGCACCATAGGCGCAGCGATAGGCGTCGCCCTTGCCGGCCAATTGACCGGCCCCATCGCCGTAGAGCACGAACTCCAATGCGCCGAGCCCTTGCATGGCGACACTCTTTGTCGCCAGTTGGGCCGGATCGGCGGCCGCCGGATCGTTGCCGGCCAGTGCTGCCTGCACCTGCTTCAGGCCGATGCTCTTGCGGTCCGGCCAAAACAGCATGCGCTCAAGCCGGTTGTTTTCGGCGATCGGCCCGAAACGGATGATTTCCACCACCGACCAGGCATCCACGACGCCTGAGAATTCGGCGCGTGCCGCATCGAGAGTATCTTGCGAAGGCGCCTGGCAAAGCGCGTGCATGGTCTTGGCCAAGCTGTCCGCATGGTCATGCAGCCTGGCATAGGCCGGGCGGACGAAGCCGTCGATCGCCCGCTGGATCACATCCGAAGCCTTCACTGCGGCGGATGCCGACAGCGCATCGGCGAGGACCAGCATCAGCGCGAGTGCAAGACGCTTCCGCATCAGAGCGACTCCAGAAACTTGATCAGCGCGGCGCGTTCGGCCGCATTGGCAGCGGCAAAGCGGTCACGCGCTTTCTGGCCCTCGCCGCCATGCCACAGGATTGCCTCTGCCAGGCTGCGTGCGCGCCCGTCATGCAGGAAGAAGGTGTTGCCGCTGACGGTCTGGGTGAGCCCGATGCCCCACAGCGGCGGCGTGCGCCATTCGCTTCCCCTGGCCTCGCCCACCGCCTGTCCGTCGGCAAGGCCGGGTCCCATGTCATGCAGCAGGAAATCGGAATAAGGCCAGATCAGCTGGAAGGCCTGCGCTTTGTTCGGGGTGCCGCGACGGGTGACGAATTTCGGCGTATGGCAGGAGATGCAGCCCATATCGTAGAACAGTTTTTTGCCGGCGAGCACGTCCGGTCTGTCGAGATCGCGCCGAGCCGGCACGGCAAGGTTTTGCGAATAGAAGGTCACGAGGTCCATGACCGGCGGCGGCGCTTCGACCGGACCGAGGCGCTCCTGCACACCGTTGGGTAGGGCAAGGCAGGTCTTTTCTGCGGCGCTGCAATCGCCCCAGTGCCTCGGCACCTCAGGCGTCGAAATGCCGATATCGCCGGCAAAAGCGTCCGCCGATTGCTGACGGATCGAAGCCGCCTGCGCCTTCCAGCCGAAACGGCCGAGCGTCAGTTCACCGCTGCTGCCGTCGCGTATTATGTTGGGCCTGCCGGAAATCCCGTCACCATCGCGGTCGGTCGCATCGGCATGCGCAAGGATGTCGGCAGGAGCGATCTGCTCGACCAGGCCAAGGCCGATCATCGGCGGTGTCATGCGCGGCGACAGCGTGGTGTGCGGATCGAGCGGCCCGTAGGCGAGACCCTCGACCGAATAGCTCGGCTTGCGCAGCGACACGACGCTGCCGTCCGCCAGTTTTACTTTTTGCTCCTGATAATCGACATGCATCCTGCCTTCGCCCTGCAGGCCGGGAACGGCTAGCTCCTGAAGTTGTGTGCCATAGACCGGGTCGGGAAAGTTGAGCACCTTGTGATCGGCGAGCGCGGCTTTCTCCTCCTCGGTACTGGCTTCCCTTGCCAGGCGCAGGAACATCGAGGTGGTGCCGCTGTCGCCTTCGGGCGGATGGCCGCGGCCGTCCTTCAGATGACAGTTTTGGCAGGCGCGCTCGTTGAACAGCGGACCGAGCCCATCCGAGGCTTGTGTCGAGGATGGCGACGACACCCAGTTCTTGCGGAAAATGGCATTGCCGAGCTTGAAGGTACCCTCTTCCTCGAAGCCGATGTTGGCGGAGGATTGCGAGAAGGCATCCTTGTTGACGTCCTTCTTCGAGGTGCCGGCGCCGCCCTGCATCAATTCGAATTGCTCGGGCTTGGAGAAATCGCTGGTCGGCCTGGTGATCGCGATGACGCGCGCCAGATCCTTCGGCGTCAGATCGGTGCGGCTGGTGGCAAGCCCCGCCGGTTGCGGCGCTCCGGCCAGCGCCGAGGCTGTGAGCGTCGCCACCACGGCAAGAAAAGGGCCGCGAAGGATCCCGTACCGCGGCTTCTTCTGAGGCGGCAGGCCGCAATCTTCGGCCGGCAAGCGGCGCAAGAAATCTAGGGGGCGCCGCATTCCGGCATGTCCTTATTCCGCCTCGTCGGCCGACGCTGCGTTGAGTTGGCCGTACTTTTCCTCGCCGATGGAGGCGAGCAGGTCGAGTTGCGTCTCGAGGAAGTCGATGTGACCTTCCTCGTCAGCCAGCAATTCCTCGAACAGCTTCATCGTCACGTAGTCGCCTGCTTCGTTGCAAACCTCGCGCGAACGCTTGTAGGCGGTGCGCGCGTCATATTCGCCGGCAAGATCGGATTCGAGCACTTCCTTGACATTCTGCCCGATACGCAGCGGCGCCACGGACTGCAGGTTCGGATGGCCCTCAAGGAAGATGATGCGCGCCACGAGCCGGTCGGCATGGTGCATTTCTTCGATCGATTCAGCGCGTTCCTTCTTCGCCAGCTTGGCGTATCCCCAGTCTTCCAGCAGCCGGAAATGCACCCAATATTGATTGACCGCTCCAAGTTCCAGAAACAGAGCCTCGTTAAGCCGCTCTATGATCTGCTGTTCGCCTTTCATGGATTCTGCTCCCGTATTGGACGCGCAGGCCTCTGACGCGATCCAGGTGTGAAACGATGTCCACGCCGCTCGCCGCCGAGCGGGCGTGATAATTTTCGGTGACCCGAATGATCGTTTCGACCACATTTGGGAAGCAGCCGCAACAGCGACCGCGCTTGTGCATGGCATGGTAGACCTTCGCCGGCACGATCAGCTGCCAGGGGTCCTCATCCAGCAGTCCGACGATCGTCTGCTCTATCTCCTTTTCGGTGATGATGTTGCAATGGCAGATCAGCATTTGTCGCTCTGGCTAACGGCGCTCATTGCGCCGCGTGGCTGTTGGTTTCGAAGTTTACTGGAACACCTTGTCCGGTGAATCGAGGCTGTCCGAGCCCTCGAAGGCGATGGCATTGAGCTTCAGGGTGCCGACGGCGCGTTCGATCGACTTGGTCTGATCGACCAGCGCGTCGATCGCCGCCTGCACGGTGGCGTTGCCGTCAGCGTTACCCTCGGCGATCTGCTGGTCATAGGCCTCGCCGGCAAGCGCCCGCGCCTTGATGGCCTCCATCTTGGCGATGGTGATATCCAGTTTAGCCGACAATTCCTTGTCGATCGCCGGATCGGCCGCCTTGACCATGTCGGCCACCGACGGCCCCTCGACGACAGTGCCGTCAAGCCGCGTGTAGCTGCCGTGATAGGCGGCACGGATGCCGATCGCATCGTAGAGATGGGAGTTGTAGGTGTTGTCGGAGAAGCAATCATGCTCCTCTTCCGGATCGTGCAGCAAAAGGCCGAGCTTCATCCGCTCGCCGGCGAGTTCGCCATAGGACAGCGAGCCCATCCCGGTGAAGATGGTCGAAATGGCGGCGTTCGGCTCGCCATCGACAAGGTTCTTGCGGGCGGCGCCGCCTTCCTTCCAGTAGTCGACCATATCCTTTAGATCGGAAACCAGAAGGTCGCTCGCCGATTTCAGGTATCGCGCCCGACGGTCGCAATTGCCGCCGGTGCAATTGGCGAGGTCGTAATCGGTGTAGGGCCGCTCGCCGGCGCCCGGACCGGTTCCGTGCAGGTCCTGACCCCAAAGCAGGAATTCGATGGCGTGATAGCCGGTCGCCACATTGGCCTCGATACCGCCGGCCTCCTGCAGGGTGCCGGAGAGGAACTCCGGCGTCAGATTGGTGGCGTCGACCTTCTTGCCGTTGATCTCGATCGACTTGTTGGCGATCACATTGGCGGTGTATAAAGCGTTGGCATCCGACTCGGTGCCGTAGCCCTTGGCGACATAGTCGATCAAGCCCTCGTCGAGCGGCCAGGAGTTCACCTTGCCTTCCCAGTCGTCGACGATGGCATTGCCGAAGCGATAGACCTCGGTCTGCTGATAGGGAACGCGCGATGCCTTCCAGGCCTCGCGGGCGGCGTTCAGCGTCTCGGCCGATGGCTTGGCGAGCAGCGCATCGACAGCCTTGTCGAGCGCCTCGGCCGTGATCAGCGAATCCTCGTATTTGGCGAGCGCGATGTCGGAATAGGTCTTGATGACCGCCTTGGCATCGGTTTGCGCCTTGGCCGGCAGCACGAACACAGCCGCCGTGAGCATCGCGGTGGCCCCGATCGCCGCAAGCCTGCCGCCATACCGTGCCCTGATCATCGTTCTCATGACTGTCTCTCCTCGGGAATCAATGAAATGCCGGCGCCGCGGCGGGCAGCTGCCAGCGGGCAAAGAAGGGTCGCGCCATCGCGCGGTTCGCGGAAGAAAGACACCGAAATGCCTCCAATCGAAAGGGTTCAAGGCCCAGACATCAAAGGGATGCGCTGACGCGCGAGCTTCCATAAAACGGCGAAGACACCGGATGTCAACTGGTGGCGTAGAAAAAATTCAATTGAAACAATAGTTTATAATTATTCTAAACTAGAACTGTCAACTTTAACACCGATGTATAGGAATGCCGGCGCATGACGCGGTTGACAGGCGGCCGTTCCGGGTGCGACCCGGATCGGCGCTCTTGCGGCGGGACCAGACAATCGCCACCTGGCGTGACGTCCTAGATTTGGGTGAGGAATCGGGCTGTTATGAAGATCGGGGTCGTCATTGTCGGTGCGGGTCATGCGGGCGTGCAAGCGGCCGCCAGTCTGCGCGAAGAAGGCTATGACGGGCCGGTAATCCTGATCGGCGACGAAGACGAATTGCCCTACCACAAGCCGCCGCTGTCGAAGACCTTCATCAAGGATCAGCAAGCAAAGCCGCAACCGTTGCGCGGCGAGGCTTTTTATACCGGCAGCGCCATCGACTACCGGCCAGGCCTGCGGGTCGAGCGGATCGACGTCGCCGGCCGCCGGCTGGAGATATCAGGCGGCGTGCTGCCGTTCGACCGGCTGATCCTCGCCACCGGCGCGCGTCCGCGCCTGCTGCCGCTGCCGGGGTCGGAGCTTTCTGGCGTTGTGTCGCTGCGCTCGCTCAGTGATGCCCGCCTGATCCGCGAATTGAGCGCGCAAAGCGAGGAGGTCGTCATCCTCGGCGGCGGCTTCATCGGCCTTGAGATTGCCGCAACGCTCACCGCCGCCGGCCGCAAGGTCACGGTGGTCGAGGCGGTCGACCGGCTGCTCGGGCGCGCCGTCGCGCCGGTCATCGCCGGCCATGTGCGCCAGCGGCTGGAGGCGACCGGTGTGCGCATCCTTACCGGCACCACCATCGAACGGCTGGAGGGCGAGAACGGCCGTGTTTCGGCTGCAATCACCTCATCTGGCGAAAGATTGCCGGCGCAGATGGTCGTCATCGGCATTGGCGTCGTGCCGAATGTCGAATTGGCCGAAGCCGCCGGCATTGCCATCGCCAACGGCATCCGCGTCGACCAGCAGATGCGCACGTCGGTGCCGGAAATCCTCGCCATCGGCGACGCGGCGTCCTACCGGCACTGGTTCACAGGCGGCGACGTGCGGTTGGAATCGGTGCAGAACGCCACTGACCAGGCGCGGCTCGCCGCACGCACCATCGCCGGCCACACCGACAATTACTCGGCGGTGCCGTGGTTCTGGTCCGATATCGGCGACATGAAGCTGCAGATGGTCGGCCTGATTGCGGGCGGCGACAGCCATCTCGTGCTGGGCGACGTGGCCGAGAACAAATTCTCTATCTACCACTATGCCGGAAGCCGGCTGCTCGGCATCGAATCGGTCAACCGGCCCGGCGACCACATGCTTGGCCGCAAGATGCTCGGCGCCGGCTTTTCGCCGTCGCCGCAGATTGTCGCGACTGGGCCCGACGGGCTGAAGGCGGCGCTCGCCGCCTTCCAGGAAGAAGAGCCTGTCCGCGCTGCGGGATAAGATCAAACCCAATCACCCTGAATGACCTAGTCTAGTTCGACCGGGAGCTGACCTTCAAACATATAGCGAAGTAAAGGAAACAGCGGTATTTTGACCAATTGAAATCGTCGGGGGGTGCTCATGGCTCTATATGTCATTGGCGCAGGCATGGGTCGCACTGGCACATATTCGCTGAAGCTCGCGTTGGAGCATCTTGGGTTCGGGCCGTGTCATCACATGGCAGATGTCCACGCCAATCCCGAGCAGAAGACGCTGTGGCGCGCAGCCGGCCAGGGACAACTCCCGACCTGGGATGCGGCATATGCCGGCTACTTTCCGCGGTCGATTGGCCAACGGCGCATTTTTGGCGCGAAGTGAGTGACCACTACCCTGATGCGAAGGTTATCCTGACAGTTCGTGACCCCGAAGCCTGGTATGACAGCATGGCGCAAACAATAGGGCTCACGATGGATGCTGCTACCAATGATCCACAGTCCTTTGGTGTGGCGATGATTGGAAACACTGTCTTTGGCGGTCGATTTGATAACCGTGATCACGCAATCGCTGTCTATGAAGCACATAACGCTTCCGTGAAATCAACGCTGCCACCTGAACGCCTTCTTACTTGTCAGGCCTCCGAAGGGTGGGAGCCGCTTTGTGCCTTTCTCGGTGTACAGTTGCCTTCTGAACCGTTTCCACGCACCAATTCGACTGCCGAATTTCGTGCTCGCATAGGGCGTTGAACGGCGGCTTGCCGCCTGTCTCGGCCTTCGCCGCAGTTGAATCCCAGGCGATATCCTCGCCGCTCAGGCAGCGCGGGCGTCGCGGATCGAACTTTCCAGGATGTCGAGCGCCTCGTTCATGACGCCGTCCTGGATGGTGATCGGCGCGAGGAAGCGGATGACGTTGCCGTAGACGCCGCAGGTCAGCAGGATCAGACCCTTGTCGAGCGCCTTCAGCCGTACCGCATTGGCGAGTTCCGGCGACGGCAGGCCCTTCGTCACATCGTTGAACTCGACCGCGTTCATAAAGCCGGGGCCCCTGATATCGACGATCTCCGGCGCTTCGTCACGGATCGATTGCAGGCGCTGCTTCAGCCGGTTGCCCAGCGTGTTGGCGCGGTCGCAGAGCTTCTCTTCGTCGATGACGTCGAGCACGGCATGCGCCGCGGCGACGCCGATCGGGCTGCCGCCATAGGTGCCGCCGAGCCCGCCGGGGTTCGGCGCATCCATGATCTCGGCACGGCCGGTGACCGCCGCCAGCGGAAAGCCGCCGGCCAGGCTCTTGGCCATGGTGGTGATGTCGGCCGCCACCTCGTGGTGGTCCATGGCGAACATCTTGCCGGTGCGGGCAAAGCCGGTCTGCACCTCGTCGGCGATCAGCAGCATGCCATGCTGGTCGCAGATCTTGCGCAATGCGGTCATGAAGTCGCGCGGCGCCTCGTAGAAGCCGCCCTCGCCCTGCACCGGCTCGACGATGATGGCGGCGACGCGGGCCGGATCGACGTCGGCCTTGAACAGCCGGTCGAGCGCCGCCAACGAATCGGCGACCGACACGCCGTGCAGCGCAACCGGGAACGGCGCATGGAAGACATCCGCCGGCATGGCGCCGAACCCGACCTTATAGGGCACGACCTTACCGGTCAGTGCCATGCCCATGAAGGTGCGGCCGTGAAAGCCGCCGGAAAAAGCGATGACCGCCGGCCGGCCGGTGGCGTTACGGGCAATCTTGATAGCGTTCTCGACCGCCTCGGCGCCGGTGGTGACAAAAATCGTCTTCTTGTCGAACTTGCCGGGCAGCATGCCGTTCAGCCGTTCGGCCAGCCGGATATAGCTCTCGTAGGGCACGACCTGGTAGCAGGTATGGGTGAAGCGGTCGAGCTGCGCCTTGACCGCTTCGATCACCCTGGGGTGACGGTGGCCAGTGTTGACGACAGCGATACCGGACGAAAAATCGATATAGCGGCGGCCTTCGACGTCCCAGATTTCCGAGTTTTCGGCGCGATCGGCATAGATCTGAGTGGTCATGCCGACGCCGCGCGAAATCGACTGGTTCTTGCGTTCGGAAATGGCTGAATTTGTCATCGTATCCCTCACCGGACCGGCGCCCGCTCTCGTTTGATGGCTGTTGAGACTCTTTTGGGCTTGTTTCAGGTTTTCCTCAAGTTGGCACCGTCGCCCGGCGATTGGGCCTGTCGATGCCGATGTCGGCAACCGAAGGCCCGTCGCTCATGCCGTCCTGACAAACCCCTCGCTCGCCCTCAGCAGATTGCGCGTGTAGTCCTTGGCGACGCGGCGCTCGACGAGGTCGCCGGCGCTGAGGTGCTCGACCGCCTCGCCGTTCTGCATCACCATCAGCCGCTCGCACATATGGGTGATGATGGCGAGGTCGTGGCTGACCATCAGGAAGGTCAGCTTGCGCCGCCGCCGGATCTCCTCCAGCAGGTTCAGCACCTCCGCCTGCACCGAAGCGTCGAGCGCCGAGGTCGGCTCATCGAGCAGCAGGATCGACGGTTCGAGGATCAGGGCACGGGCGATTGCCACGCGCTGGCGCTGGCCGCCGGACAATTGATGCGAATAGCGAAAACGGAAGCCGGTGCCCAGGCCGACCTCGTCCAACGCCCGCTGGATGCGCTTTTCGCCGTCAGCAAAGCCGTGAATGGCGAGCGGCTCCTGCAGCAAGCGGTCGACGGTCTGGCGCGGGTGCAGCGAGCCGTACGGGTCCTGGAAGACCATCTGCACCTCGCGGTAGAACGCCTTGTCGCGGCGCGCGCCGAGCTGTTTGCCGTTGACGGCGATGGTGCCCGAAGCGGCCGGCGCCAGGCCGGCGATTGCCCTGAGTAACGTCGACTTGCCGGAGCCGGACTCGCCGACCAGGCCGAAGGATTCACCGGACTCGACTTCAAGGCTGACGCCCTTCAGCGCGCGAAAACGGTCGAAGACCACCTCCAGCCGGTCGACGGAAAGGGCTGCCGTCATGCCGCCCACTCCGGCTTGCGGTCGAGCACCGGCAGCGGGTGACGGTCGGCGCCGATCTTGGGCATGCAGTTGAGCAGGCCGCGCGTATAGGGATGCTGGGCACGGCCGAGCTCCGAGGCTTTGAGCTGTTCGACCACCTTGCCGGCATACATGACGATGACACGATCGCAGAAAGATGAGACCAAGCGCAGGTCGTGCGAGATGAAGATCAGCCCCATGCCGCGCTCGCTGACCAGCCGGTCGAGGATGCCGAGCACGTCGAGCTGCACGGTGACGTCGAGTGCCGAGGTCGGCTCATCGGCGATCATCATCTCCGGCCCGGCGATCAGCATCATGGCGATCATGGCGCGCTGGCCCATGCCGCCGGAAACCTCGTGCGGATGCAGGTCGAAGACACGGGCCGGATCGCGGATCTGCACAGCCTCCAGCATGGCAAGCGCGCGGTCGCGGGCTTCGGCCTTGGAGACTGTCTCATGCGTGCGCAGTGTCTCGACGATCTGGCGGCCGATGCTCATCACCGGGTCGAGCGAATATTTCGGATCCTGCAGGATCATGGCGATACGCTTGCCGCGCAGTGCGCGG
Organism: Mesorhizobium sp. M0195; assembly: GCF_040322115.1. NCBI lineage: Bacteria > Pseudomonadati > Pseudomonadota > Alphaproteobacteria > Hyphomicrobiales > Phyllobacteriaceae > Mesorhizobium > Mesorhizobium sp. M0195. The sequence goes on from NZ_JAMYSV010000003.1 coordinate 258,290, forward strand.
CGCTCGCGCGGCGAGGCGGCCAGCAGGTCGATGCCGTCAAAAGCGAGCGTCTTCGCGGTCACCTCGGCCTGCGGCGGGGTGACGCCCATGATGGCGCGGCCGGTCTGCGACTTGCCCGAACCGCTCTCGCCGACGATGCCGAGCCGCTCGCGGCCGAGCGAGAAGGAAAAGCCGCGCACCGCCTCGATCAGGCCGGTGCGAGTCGGGAAGGTAACGCGCAGGTCGTCGACTTCGAGAAGCGTGCTCATTGGTCGCCACTCATTGGTCGCCACTTCGGGGATCGAGCGCGTCGCGCAGTCCGTCGCCGAGCAGGTTGAAGCCGAGGCTGACGATGAGGATGGCAAAGCCCGGAGCACCCGCCACCCACCACTGGTCGAGCACGAAGCGGCGGCCCGACGCGATCATCGCGCCCCATTCGGGCAGCGGCGGTTGCGCGCCGAGGCCGAGGAAGCCGAGGCCGGCCGCGGTCAGGATGATGCCGGCCATGTCGAGCGTCACCCTGATGATCAGCGAGGAGATGCAGAGCGGCATGATGTGGCGAAGCACGATGCGAAACGGCGAGGCGCCCATCAATTGCACCGCCTTGATATAATCGGAATTGCGCACCGTCAGCGTTTCGGCGCGGGCAATGCGGGCATAGGGCGGCCACGAGGTGATGGCGATGGCAAGCACGGCATTTTCGATGCCGGGGCCGAGCGCCGCGACAAAGGCCAGCGCCAGGATCAGCTTCGGAAAGGCGAGAAAGATGTCGGTGATGCGCATCAGGATCGCATCGGTCCAGCCGCCGGCATAGCCGGCGACGGTGCCGACCAGCAAGCCGATGGGCGCGGCGATAATGGCAACCAGAATGACGACGTAGAGTGTCCAGCGCGAGCCGAAGATGATGCGCGAATAGATATCGCGGCCGAGATCGTCGGTGCCGAACCAGTGCGCCGCACTCGGCGCCAGCAGCCGCGAGCCCTTGAGGTCGCCGAATGTCGGCGAATAGGGCGCCAGCACATCGGCGAATGCCGCGACCACCAGCAGGGCGACGATGATGAGCAGGCCGGCAAACGCCAGCCGGTTGGCGGAAAAGCGCCGCCACGCCACATAGGCGCGGCCGAGCCTCGCCTGCACGCGCGACGCCGGCCGCTCGCTGAGCAGCCAGTCGCGGCGGGTTTGAATCGCTTCCGTGCTCATCCTGCCTTGGTCCTCATCCTGCCTTGGTCCTTGGATCGAGCAGCCGGTAGAGCAGGTCGGAGAATAGATTGATGGCGATGAAGACCGAGCCGATGATGATCGTGCCGCCAAGCACGGCATTCATGTCGGCGTTCTGCAGCGAGTTGGTGATGTAGAGGCCGATGCCCGGCCACGAAAACACTGTCTCGGTCAGCACCGAGCCTTCGAGCAGCCCGGCATAGGACAGAGCGATCACCGTGACCATCGGCACCGCGGCGTTGCGCAGCGCGTGACCCCAGATGATGCGCGTTTCCGACAGGCCCTTGGCGCGTGCGGCGACGATATATTCCTGGGTGAGTTCGTTCAGCATGAACGAGCGTGTCATGCGGCTGATATAGGCGAGCGAGAAATAGCCGAGCAGCGAGGCCGGCAGGATGATGTGGCGGAAGGCATCGGCAAATACGTCCCACTGCCGCTGCCAGAGCGCATCCAGCAGGTAAAAGCCGGTAATCGGCGTGAAGGTGTATTCGTAGACGACGTCGAGCCGGCCGGGAAAGGCGACCCATTGCAGCTTGGCGTAGAACAGCACCAGCGCCAGCAGCCCCAGCCAGAAGATCGGCACGGAATAGCCGACAAGGCCGATGATGCGCACGATCTGGTCGATGACGCTGCCGCGCCGCACGGCAGCCAGCACGCCAAGCGGCACGCCGATCACCGAACCGATCAATGTTCCCAACGTCGCCAGTTCGAGCGTCGCCGGAAAGGCGCGGCGGATATCGGTCATCACCGGATTGGTGGTCAGCACCGAGGTGCCGAAATCACCGTTCAGGGCATGTTTGACATAGATGTAGAACTGCTCGACCAGCGGCAGGTCGAGGCCCATCTCGCGGCGCGTTCGTTCGACGACGTTGGCCGGCGCCCGGTCGCCGAGCACCGCCAGCACCGGGTCGATCGGGATCACGCGGCCGATGAAGAAGGTTACCGCGAGCAGACCGAGATAGGTCGTTATCGCGATGACCAGGAACCGGGCGATAGATGAGGCCACGGCAACGGCGCGGGCGCCGCCGCGCCCTGCCGTCACCTCGCTTTCAGCCACACTCATACGGCGCGTCCGCCGGCGTCACTCCCCGGCATCACTCTTTCGAGACGGGGCCGACGAAGTTGGTGTCGAAGCTCGGGCCGAGCGCAAAACCCTTGAGGTTCTTGCGCAGGCCGGCCACTTCCAGCTGCTGGTGGATGATGACGAAGGGGCTGGTATCGAGGATCTTCTTCTCGAGATCCTGGTACATTGCGGCGCGCTTGGCCGCGTCCTTCTCGAGCAGGGCGGCTTCGGTCTGCTTGGTCAAGTCCGGGATGTCCCAGGCGTTGCGCCAGGCCAGCGTCTTGGTCTTGCCTTCATCCGAATTGTCGGGGTTGCTGGCGAAGGTCTGGGCGTTGGAGTTCGGATCGAAATAATCCTGGCCCCACTGGCCGATATAGATGTCATGGTTGCGGGCGCGGTATTTGGTCAGCGTCTGCTTGCCGTCGCCGGGGATGATCTCCAGCTTGATGCCGGCCTGTCCCAGCGTCTGCTGGATCGATTCCGCCATGCCCGTCGTCGGCTGCCCGGTACGCACGTCCATGGTGACGCTGAAGCCGTCGGCGAGGCCGGCCTTGGCGAGCAGTTCCTTGGCCTTGGCGACGTCGAACTTGAACGGGTTCTCGTCCAGTTCGCCGAGCACGCCCTTGGGCAGGAAGGTCTGATGGATCTCGCCGATGCCCTTGAGGATGGTCGAGCCCAACGCGTCGTAGTCGACGAGATATTTGAACGCCTGGCGAACCTCGGGCTTGGCGAGGTTCGGGTTCTTCTGGTTGAGGCTGATATAAAAGACCGTGCCCTTCGGCGCCGAGGTGGTGGTGAGATCGGCATTCTTGGCGATGGCATCGAGGTCGTTCGGCTCGAGATTGCGGGCGACGTCGATGTCGCCGGCTTCCAGCGCCAGGCGCTGGCCCGAGCTTTCCTTCATATTGCGATAGATGACGCGGGCAAGCTTGGCTTTTTCGCCGTAGTAATTGTCGTTGCGCTCAAGGACGACGGCCTCGTTGGCCCGCCATTCGCGCATTTTAAAGGCACCGGAGCCGGCATAGCCGGTCTTCAGCCAGGCGTTGCCGAAATCATTGTCCCATTTGTAGTCGGCGCTCGGCGTGACCGCGGCGACATGCTCCTTGACCAGCTTGGCGTCGACGACCGAGGCGACCGTCGCCGACAGGCAGTTCAGCACGAAGCTCGGCGCATAGGCCTTGTCGACGGTGAACTGGAACGTCGTGTCATCAACGGCCTTGGCCTTCTCGGTGACGTTGCCGCCATCGATACCGAACTGGCCGATAATAAAGGCCGGGCTCTTGTCGAGCTTGATGGCGCGCTCGAACGAATAGGCGACGTCCGCCGCTGTGATCGGATTGCCGGAGGCGAATTTGAGGCCGGGCTTGAGCTTGAACGTGTAGGTCAGGCCGTCGTCGGAGACGCTCCAGCTTTCGGCGAGATCGCCCTTGACCTTGGATGTGTCGCTGAGGTCGAGGCGTACCAGAAGATCATAGGTGTTGCCGGTGACCTCTGCGGTCGACAATTCGAATGCTTCGCCCGGATCCATGGTGATGATGTCGTCGATGGCGAAACCCTCGACCAGCGTGTCGGCGGGCGTGACCGCGAAGGCAGGCGCACCGGCCAGAAGCAGCGCGGACATGGCCGCGCCCGCGAGCAAGAAGCGGGAGCGTAGAGCAAACTTTTCCATCATCATTTTAACTGTTCCCTGTTGTTGTTGACCTGAGTTCCCGGCTCAGGGTTGTGGCATTTCTTGCCGCGTCGAACGGTGATCCCCGGACCGTTGTCTTGGCAATTTTTTGTGCGGTTCCGGTTCACCATATCCGGCGGTTTCGAGCGCGGCAACGAGCATTTGCAGAACGGTCGATTGGGCCAGACCGGCGGTGCGAAAATCCGGCTATTTCAGCGCGGTAACCAGGTCGGCGTCGGGAAAGCAGGTAGCGGAACGGCCGTTGCTGGCCTGCCATTTGCCGATCGAGCGGCGCGTCTTGAAGCCAGGCAGGCCGTCGGCGCTGCCGACATCGTAGCCCTTAGCTTCCAGCGCCCGCTGCAGGGCGGCGATGTCGGAGCGGTAGAGCCCGCCGACCGCGCCCCAATTGCCCGAGAAATTGCTGTCGCCATGGGCGATGCGATCGGCGCCATGGCCGATGAACAGGGCATAGAGATCGCTGGTGTTATACTGCTTCAGCACATAGAAATTGGGGGTGACGATGAAGGCCGGGCCGCTACGCCCGGCCGGCATCAAAAGAAAGCCCTCGGCTTTCAGTTCGCTCGCCGGGAACGGTTTACCCGACACACGCCTGATGCCCATATCAGTCCATTGGGAAATCTTCTTGCCCTGGTCCGGACCTTCGAGCGAGCACGAGACGCTGTCCGGCACAGTCACCTCGAAGCCCCAGCCGCGGCCCCTGACCCAGCCATAATGGACGAGATAATTGGCGATCGATGCCAGTATATCGGGCGTCGAATTCCAGATGTCGGTGCGGCCGTCGCCGTCGAAATCGACGGCATGCTTGAGGAACGATGTCGGCATGAACTGCGGCTGGCCAAGCGCGCCTGCCCAAGACGATTTCATCGCGCCGACCGGGGCAAGCCCGCGCTCGACGATCTCGAGCGCAGCCAAGAGCTCGGTGCGGAAGAATTCCTTCTTGGTCGACATGAACGCCTTGGTGCCCAGCACCTCGAAGGCGTCATAAGGCATCTTCGCCGCGCCGAAGCCGCTCTCGCGGCCCCAGATCGCCAGCAGCACTTCGCCAGGCACGCCGTAGCGTTTCTCGATCGCGGCAAGCGTCCTAGCGTTGGTCGCCTCGCGGGTGCGGCCGCCGGCGGTCACCGCTCGGACTATCTTTTCAGCGAAATAGGCGCCCGCCGAACCGAACTCGGCCTGATGCTGCTTCTGCGGCGTCGTCGCCTTCTCGCCCGGCTTCACCAGGTCGGGCAGCTTCAGGTTCGGCTTGACGCCCCCGAAGGCGGCATCGAAGGTTTTCTTGGAGATGCCTTTGGCCTTGGCTTCGGGCCAGAGGTCGTTGCCAAGCCAGGCGCGGAACTGGTCGTCGATCTTTGCCGCCGAGGCGGGGGTGGCGAGGAGGAAGGCGAGAAAAAACGCGACGGCCAGCCTGCGAAGTCGGCGTCCTGTCGCGCCCCCCTCTGTCCTGCCGGACATCTCCCCCTCAAGGGGGGAGATTGGCTGTCGCGTCTGTTTTCGCCAATCTTCAACGTCGCAAGCTTGGCGGGGATGTCGAGGCTGCCGATCTCCCCCCTGGAGGGGGAGATGTCCGGCAGGACAGAGGGGGGCGCGACGGAACGCAATCATCTCGGAAGCACTCTCCCCGCAACTCGCCTCAAAACACCGTCCGCGAGCGCAGTGCGGCGGCCAGCGTGCCTTCGTCGAGATAATCGAGTTCGCCGCCGACCGGAACACCGTGCGCCAGGCGCGTCACCTTGACGTTGAAGCCGGAAAGCTGGTCGGTGAGGTAGTGCGCGGTAGTCTGGCCCTCGACCGTAGCGTTGACGGCGAGGATCACTTCCTTGACCTCGCCGCCGGCGACGCGATCGACCAGCGAACGGATGTTGAGCTCATCGGGACCAATGCCGTCGAGCGGCGACAGCGTACCGCCGAGCACATGATAACGCACGTTCATGGCGGTCGCCCGCTCCAGCGCCCAAAGGTCCGCCACGTCCTCGACAACGATGAGCGTGGTGGGGTCGCGGCGCGGGTCGGTGCAGATCATGCATGGATCGGAGGTGTCGACATTGCCGCAGGTCGAGCAGATGCGCACCTTGTCGACCGCCTCGCCCATGGCGGCGGCGAGCGGCGCCAGCAGCTGCTCCTTCTTCTTGATGAGGTGGAGCGCGGCGCGGCGCGCCGAACGCGGGCCGAGCCCCGGCACCTTGGCCAGCAGCTGGATCAGGCGTTCGATCTCGGGACCGGCGATTCGCTTCGACATCGCTCCGGTTTAGGATTTTTCAACGGGTTTTGGAACAGCGCTGAGGCGCGCTGTTCAGCCCGCAAAGAGGCAATCGCCCGGCGTTGCGCCGCCCCTCATTGCCCTGCCGGGCATTTCTCCCCGTACAACGCGCCGACGCCGGCCGCCTCAGTTTTCCTCCAGTGGCCGGGTCTGGCCGGCGATCATCGCGCCGATGGCGTCGGTGTTCTCGGGCGTCGTCTCGAACGACATTGTCGGCTCTGCCGGCGCCGCCTGGAATGATGTGACCGGCCGGGGGTTCACGGTTCCACCGAAACGGGCCGCGTCCGGTTCCTGCATTGGCTCCTGCAGCGCCACAAGGATTGGCTTCTCCGGTGCCGCCCTCGCCGCGGTCGCCATTCCTGCAGTCACCCTTGTCTGCCTTGCTGGCTGCGATGCGGCGGCGGTAACATAGGTTGCCTTGGCAAATGTCGGCTTGACCTCTCGAGCCGGCTCCGCCGAGGCGACAAGTATGGCCTGAGCGGCAGGCGCTTGCGGCTTGGCCTGGGCCATGGCGACCACCGGTTCGTCCGGCAGCGGCTGCCAGTTGCGGCCGCGCTTTTCATAAAAGGCATTGCCGCCGGCGACCATGGTGTAGTGCATGTTCTTGTAGGGGAAGCGCAGCCCGGCGGTGTGGAAATACATGGTGTTCTTCAGCTTGGCTTTGCGCTCGCCCTTGAGCACCGCCTCGGCGGCCTCCTCGACGTCGGGCATCGCCTTCGAATTCATCGGCCGTGTCATGACGCCCGGCGCGAACTGCCCGCGCTCGCCAACCACTTCGCAGATGGTGCTGCCGTGCTTGCCGGACCGCAACCGGTTCATCACCACCGTGCCGACCGCAATCATGCCGTCACGGCTCGACCGGTTGGACTCGAAGAACATCGCCCGCTCCAGGCATTCCTTCTCCTTCGGCGTGGAATTGTAGGAGCGCGAGCTCAGGAAACCCGGCGTAATGGCATCGGTCAGGCTGGACATGCCGTGCGAGGCGGTCTGACTGCAAGCGGCCAAAAACAGCGGCGAGACAACGACGCCGAGCCGCAACGGCGTCTTCCATCGGGTAGAGATCAACAGGTGTCCCCTCATTCTGCTGCCAGCCCGCCCCTGGTTGCGGCAAGAATGAGACACTTTCAGGCAAAAAGATGGCTAAAGCGTTATTAAGTTTGGGGCGTTGCCCAATAGACACAGCTGGCGGGCGAAGAGCGTTGGATCGCTGCCCTCTTCGGTCAGGTGCCGGCATGGTTCCAAGGATTCATGCCGTGACCTTGGAGCGCCGCAATCTCCGCAAGAGGGCTTGCCCAAGCCTGGAGAGATTGGTTGAGTCGACGCGGTAACTGTAAACACAGCTCGAGGTGTACTGAGATTCAGGTCAGGCCGAGCCGAAAATGGCGGCTTCCGGGAACCGGAGCGGAGCGTACGTTTCGTACGTGAGCGCAGGAAGCCGCCGTTTGCAGGCCGGCATCACCTGAGTATCAACACACCTTAGAACGGCAGCTTCATTCCCGGCGGGATCGGCAGTCCCGCGGTCAGCGCCTTGGTCTTCTCCTGCATGATCTGCTCGACCTTGGTCCTGGCGTCGTTGTGGGCAGCGAGGAGCAGGTCCTCGAGAATCTCGACCTCGTCCTCCTTGAACAGCGCCGGGTCGATCTTCAGCGACTTCATCTCGAATTTGCCGGTCAGCGTCACGCTGACCAGGCCGCCGCCGGCCTGTCCGGTGGCTTCCAGCGTGGCAATCTCATCCTGCATGGCCTGGAACTTGGCCTGCATTTCCTTTGCCTTGCCCATCAGGCCGAGAAGATCTTTCATCGCACGGTCCTTTGCAGTTGGTGCTGGTTGTTCAGGTTTCGTCGTCGTCGGCCGGCGGCTCGACCGGCACTTCGGCCTCTGCCGCATCGGCTTCCGGCGCGTCGGGAATGCGCACGTCGATGATCTTGGCGCCGGGAAAGCGCGCCAGGATGGCGGCGACCGTCGGGTCGCTCTTGGCATCGAGGAAGGCGTTTTCGCGCTTCGTCGATTCCATCTCGGCCAGCGTCTGGCCGCCCTCCTCCTTCGACAGCGACACCAGCCAGCTGCGGCCCGTCCAGGCGCGCAGCTTGGCGGTCAAATCGTTGAGCAGCATCTTCGGCGCATCGTCGGTCAGGCTGACGTCGATACGGCCGGGCTCGATGCGCACCAGGCGCACGCAACGCTTCACCAGCACCTTGAAGGCCATGTCGCGCTGGGCGTCGGCAAGGGCGACAATATCGGCCAGCGATTTCACCGGCACCGGCGGCGCCTCGGCCACCGGCTCCGGCGGAGCAACGAAGTTCGTCGGCACGGGCTCGGCCTCGACCAGGCGCATCGTCTGCGCGCCGCCATTGGCCGTCGGCATCCGCGTCTGCGCCACGGCACCGGCACCACCGCTTGCAGGCGCATGGTTTGCGGGGCCGGGGCTTGCCGGCGCGCCATTCACGCGCGGCGCGGCGCCCGGCGGCGAAACGCCGTTCTCCAGCGATTTCAGCGCCTCGTCCAGCGTCGGCAGGTCGGCGGCATGCGCCAGCCGGATCAGCACCATCTCGGCGGCGCTGACCGGGCGGTTGGAGGTCTGCACCTCGGGAATGCCTTTCAAGAGCATCTGCCATGTCCGCGACAGCACCTTGACCGACAGCGTGCTGGCGAAATCGGCGCCGCGCCGGCGCTCGTCCTCGGACAGCGAGGCGTCGTCGATGGCAGCCGGCACGAAACGCAGACGGGTGACCAGATGGTTGAACTCGGCAAGGTCGGTCAGCACCGCGGCAGGATCGGCGCCGGTATCGTACTGGGCACGGAATTCGGCAAGGGCGGCGGCGACGTCGCCCTTCATGACATGCTCGAACAGGTCGACGATGCGGGCGCGGTCGGCAAGGCCGAGCATGGCGCGAACCGCTTCGGCGCTGACCGCGCCGCCGCCATGGGCGATCGCCTGGTCGAGGATCGACTGCGCATCGCGCATCGAGCCTTCGGCCGCGCGGGCGATCATCGCCAGCGCATCGTCTTCAACTTCGATGCCCTCCAGACCGGCTATCCTGGCAAGGTCGGCCTTGATCATTGCCGCATCGATGCGCCTGAGGTCGAAACGCTGGCAGCGCGACAGGACGGTGATCGGCACCTTGCGGATTTCGGTGGTGGCGAAGATGAATTTGACGTGCGGCGGCGGCTCTTCCAGCGTCTTCAGCAGGCCGTTAAAGGCCTGGTTGGAAAGCATGTGCACTTCGTCGATGATGTAGACCTTGTAGCGCGCCGATACCGGGGCGTAGCGCACACGCTCGATGATGTCCCTGATGTCGTCGATGCCGGTATGCGAGGCGGCGTCCATCTCGATGACGTCGACATGCCGGCCTTCCATGATCGCCTGGCAATGCTCGCCGAGCACGGCAAGGTCGACGGAAGGCTGGTCGACCGTCGGTGTTTTGTAGTTCAGGGCCCGGGCGAGTATGCGCGCGGTCGTGGTCTTGCCGACGCCGCGCACGCCGGTCAGCATCCAGGCCTGGGCGATGCGGCCGGTGGCAAAGGCATTGGTCAAGGTGCGGACCATCGGCTCCTGGCCGATCAGCTCGGAGAAATTCGACGGTCGGTATTTGCGCGCCAGCACGCGGTAGGCGGCAGGCTTGTCCAATTTCCCGGCCTCGTTTCCGGCTTCGCTCATTCGCCCGTTAAGCTCCAAGGGCTGCCACTGGAGGCGGCCGATTCCTGCGCATAGTTTCGCCCGCACGGCTTGGCGCCGTCAATGTCGGGGCAAAAGGCGAAGAGGCGGGAGGCTGGAACAATGACCCGTTCCGGGCTCGTTAGGGCTGCTTCCTTCCGGACCTGACCCGGTTGGCGAGTGGACCGTCCACCACCAACCTCCCAGCCTCCATATCGGCAATCCGGCGATGAAATGCAAGTGCGGATGATAGGGGGCCTTGAGCGACGGCGAAAGCTGAAACCAAAAACCCGCCTCGGCGGGCGGGTCGTTGGTGCGAATAATCACCATAGCGGGATTAGTAGCATAGCTGCCGGCACAAAGCAAGAACAAAATGTGGCCACGATCAAAATCGTCGATCTCGGCGGGGCAGCGCCAACCTGATGCAATTTGCCCGGGCCTTCACTTCTTCGCGCACAATCAGCGCCGCGACGGCCAATGTTGCTTGCTGCCCCTTGCGGCCCTTCGGAAGCCGCTCTAGCGTCGATAGAGTTCAAAAAACGTCCAAAAGTGAGGGAAACGCCGATGCTGCCGGGCCTCAAGGCCGGATTCACGCTTGACGCCCAGCTGGAAGCCGACAGCGAACAGCTGATGTGGCTCGGCCTGTGCGAATTGCGCGTCATGAACGACCGCCGCTGGCCATGGCTGCTGCTGGTGCCGCAGCGGCCGGGCATCGAGGAAATCCACGATATGACGCCGCTCGACCAGGCGATGCTGACCTTCGAGACCAATATGGTGGCGCTGGCGCTGAAGCGGGTGACCGGCTGCACCAAGATCAATACCGGTGCACTCGGAAACATCGTGCGCCAGTTGCATGTACACGTTATTGCGCGCTCGGAAGGCGATCCCGGCTGGCCCGGCCCGGTGTGGGGGCACGGCCTGCGCGAGCCCTATCAGCGCTCCGACCTTCGCAAGTTTGCGGAAAAGATCAAGGCAGCGCTATAAGCCTCCCCCGTGTCCATCTTGAACCTTCCCGAGTCTGCATGAGCTTTCGCCTGTTTGACGCGCCCTTGCGCGAGCCGAGCCAGTTCGTCGGCTTCGCCGGCAACATTATCGACCGGCAGTCCGAAAACCGCGCCGACGATTCCGTCGAAAAGGCGCTCGCCGATCCTTCGGCGCGGCTTTTGCTGATGCGTGGCGGCCGGCTCTATCTGAAGCTTGCGCAAGGCGCATTCGACCCCTGGTTCGGCGTGGCCGAATGCCGGCCGCTCGAAGCATCGCTCGAAAACGGCGTGCTGCTCGGTTTTTCCGAAAGCGGCCCGGTGCTGGCGGTGCCGGCCGGAGTCGAGCCCGAGCAGCTTCCCGAGACGATCAAGGCCATCGACTATCGCTCGGTCTATATGCAGGGGCTGATCGACGAAGCGGCCGCCGGCGCGCTGGCGCAAGGGGCGGCGCTGCTTGCCTGGCATGCCAGCCATCGCTTCTGCAGCAAATGCGGCACCGAAGCCGAGATGCGGGCAGGCGGTTACAAGCGGCATTGCCCGGCCTGCGGGACGGAGCACTTTCCGCGCACCGACCCGGTGGCGATCATGCTGACGGCAACACGCGAAAAATGCCTGCTCGGCCGCGGCCGGCATTTCGGGCCCGGCATGTATTCGGCGCTCGCCGGTTTCATCGAGCCGGGCGAGACGATCGAGGCGGCGGTGCGCCGCGAAACGCTGGAGGAAGCCGGCATTCGGCTAGGCCGCGTCGTCTACCACGCCAGCCAGCCCTGGCCGTTTCCCTATTCGCTGATGATCGGCTGCTTCGGCGAACCGCTCAACGACGATATCCACCCCGACTTCAACGAGCTGGAAGATTGCCGCTGGTTCTTTCGCGACGAGGTGCTCTCGATGCTGGCCCGCGAGCATCCGGGCGGCCTGGTGACACCGCCGAAGGGGGCGATCGCCTATAACCTTATCCGCGCCTGGGCCGACAGCGCGTGATACGAAGACATCGCAGGAGCAAAAAATGATCCGTCACACCGTCGTGTTCACGCTAAAGCACCCGCCGCATTCGCTTGAGGAAAAAAGGTTCCTCGCCGACGCCAAAACGATCCTCACGGCGATAAAGGGCGTCACGCATTTCGAGCAGTTGCGGCAGGTCAGCCCCAAGAACGACTACCGCTTCGGCTTCTCGATGGAGTTCGCCGATCAGCGGGCTTACTCCGGCTACAACGACCATCCCGACCACGTCGCCTTCGTCCGCGACCGCTGGATCCCGGAGGTCGAGGCGTTTATGGAGATCGACTACGTGCCGCTCGGCTGGGGCTGAGACTGGAAAGCGACGCTCTAAAAAAATCAATACCCCGCGTCGCGATCCACCACATTTTCCAGCGCTTCGCCGCGCTCGAAGGCGTCCATCTGACGCAGCATGATCGGCGCCAGGTGGACCGGATCGGAAGTTGCCGCCGCGTGCGGCGTCACGAACACTTTCGGGTGGCTCCATAGCGGGCTGGTCTTCGGCAGCGGCTCGACCTCGAACACGTCGAGGCTGGCTTCCTTCAGCGTGCCGTCGTCCAGCTGGCGCAAAATGTCGGCGTCCTTCTGCAGCCTTCCGCGCCCGGCATTGATCAGCACCGCGCCGCCGAAGCCATTGCGCTTGCGCAGCTCCTTCAGCACGCCGTGGTTGATGATGCCGTGCGTCTGTGGCGTCAGCGGCAACAGCACCACCAGGATATCGGTGGCGTTGAGGAACGGGATCAGGCCGGCCTCGCCCGCGTAAGTCGAGACACCTTGCATCGGCCGATCGCTGCGCGACCAGCCATTAACGGGAAAGCCGAGCGACAACAGTACCGATGCCGCCGCGCGGCCAAGCGTGCCGAGCCCCATAATGCCGACCGAGATGTCGCCGGCCGGCCGCTGCTGCGGCTCGTGCCAGATCTTCTTCTGCTGCTGGGCGCGGTATAGCATGCCCTGGCGATGGTGGTCGAGCACCCGCCAGACGACGTATTCGGTCATGTACTGGGTAAGGTTGTCGGCGACCACCTTGACGACCGGTACGTCGGGCAAGGTGGGATCGGCGAAAATGTGGTCGACGCCGGCGCCGATCGAGAAGATAGCCCGCAGATTGGGCAGCGACGACAACAGGTTCGGCCGCTGTTTCCACACCACCGCATAGGTGATCGAGGGATCGCCGGCGCCATTCGGCTCGAGCACCACTTCGCGCTCCGCCGACAGCAGTTCGCGCCAGCGCAGCGGATGAATACCGGTGAGGGCAAGCAGGATGCGGCCTTTTTCCATTGCGGATTGTTTTTCCCTTTTACCAACAGCGTTCGCGTCCGGACTCGCAGGGGCGCGGCAGCGTTTTGATTTAGTGCATGATCTCTGGCGAAAATCTACTCGCTGACGATACCGACCGGCGCCGTTTCGATCTTGAAGGCGGCCGAGATCAACGCCTTTGTATAGTCGGTCCGCGGGTTGCCGAAAATCTGTTCGGAAGGACCGGCCTCGACGATCCTGCCATTACGCATGACGATGACTTCGTTGGCGAGCGCGCGGATGACCCTCAGATCGTGGCTGATGAAGAGGTAGGCGAGATCGTGCTTGGCCTGCAGGCTGCGCAAGAGGTCGACGACCTGCGCCTGCACGCTCATGTCGAGCGCCGAGGTCGGCTCGTCCAGCATGACGAAACGCGGGTTGAGCACCATGGCGCGCGCGATGGCGACGCGCTGGCGCTGGCCGCCGGAGAATTCGTGCGGATAGCGGTTGCGCGTCGCCGGATCGAGGCCGACTTCCTTCAGGACGTCGACGACACGCTCGTCGCGCGCATCGGGAGACAGTTTCGGCTCGTGGATCTTCAACCCTTCCTCGATGATCTCGGCGACCGACATGCGCGGACTGAGCGAACCGAACGGATCCTGGAAGACGATCTGCAACTCGCGTCGCAACGGCCGCATTTCGCTGAAGGACAGCTGATCGATGCCGCGTCCGTTGAACTGGATGGTCCCCGTCGACGAGATCATCCTGGCCAGCGCCAGGCCGAGCGTCGTCTTGCCTGAGCCGGATTCGCCGACGACGCCAAGCGTCTGGCCGGCCCGCACGGTGACGTCGATGCCGTCGACCGCCTTCACATTGTCGACGGTGCGCCGGAAGAAGCCCTTCTTGATCGGAAACCAGACCTTGACGTCCTTGCCGACCATCACCGGCTTGGCGGCCTGGTTGGCCGCCGGCGGCTTGCCTTTCGGCTCGGCGGCAAGCAGATGCCGCGTGTAGGCGTGCTGCGGATTGGCGAATATCTCCTTGGTCGGGCCGGTCTCGACGATCTTGCCCTTGGTCATCACGCAGACCCGGTCGGCGATCTTCCTGACGATGCCGAGATCGTGGGTGATGAACAGCATCGACATGTTCTTGCGGCTTTTCAGGCCGGCCAGCAATTCGAGGATCTGCGCCTGGACGGTGACGTCGAGCGCGGTCGTCGGCTCGTCGGCGATCAACAGTTCAGGCTCGTTGGCGAGCGCCATGGCGATCATGACGCGCTGGCGCTGGCCGCCGGAAAGCTGGTGCGGATAGGCGTCGAGCCGTTTTTCCGGTTCGCGGATGCCGACCTCGTGCAGAAGTTCCAGCGTGCGCGCCTTGGCGTTGCGATCGCCCAGGCCCTGGTGCAGCTTCAGCACCTCGACGATCTGCTGCTCGATCGTGTGCAGCGGGTTGAGCGAGGTCATCGGCTCCTGGAAGATCATGGTGATCTTGTTGCCGCGCACGCGGCGCAAGTCTCTCTCGTCCGCGGCAAGCAGGTCGGCGCCGAGGAACAGGATCTTTCCCGACGGGTGGCTGGCGGTCGGATAGGGCAGCAGCTTCAGCACCGACAGCGCGGTGACCGACTTGCCGGAGCCGGATTCGCCGACCAGCGCCACCGTCTCGCCCTTGGCGAGGTCGAAGGAGATATGGTCGACGGCGACCGACTGGCTGCCGCCTTGCGTGAAGGCGACGCTGAGATCCTGGACCGAGAGGAGAGGGGGGGTCATAGCTCAACTTCCGCGACAACCCTGTCCAAGGCGGAAATTTCCGGTCGTATGATCGAAATTTTGGCTGCCATTTGAGGGGGGACGAGACGATTTGGTGCGATAGAATAGGTCTCTTTCAACCTCGTGTCCGCGGTCAGAAATTGGGTGCAGCCGAAGTGCATCGCTGTGGAAAGATGGATCGCGTCTGGTAATCTCAACGAAAGGAATTCCGAACGTAACTGTGCTGCGTGCCAGAGAACGTCGCGAGTTATCGTCCCAATTGAGATGAAGGCATTGCCGATTGAAATATTGTCGTAGAGCTCGATCAGTCGCTCATTGTTCTTTCTCAAGGGATCGACCATCAACTCCGCGAGCACGATCTCACTCGTCGCCAGGAAAGGCTGCTTTCTGCCCTCGTTCAGTGAAATGAGCTGAAGCAGTTTGTTTGCAAGCGCATCATTGTTTTCAAAGGCATAGATGAAAATGTTGGTGTCGACATAAAGCCGGACTGCAGCCATCAATCCTCCCACTCATCGCGGAGGGCACGAACACGCGCGACAGCCTCGTCGAGGCTTGTTCCCGGCGCGTTGGCCTGAGCATCCCGCATGAGTTCAAGCAATTGTTCGCGGCCAAGGGGCCTGTTGGCCTCCTCCTCCACTGTCACTCTGACCGAGGCGCTCGGCGCTATGCCTTTTCGCAGTTCATCCGGGAGCTTCGATGCCGGGTAGTGTTCAAGGATGATCCTATTCATAACCCTTCCTTCCCCAACGTGCGGATTGACGGACTGCACGGACGCCAACACACCGTCATGGCTCCGGGTTCGCTCATATCGGCCAATTTGCTCTCCAGTGATCGAGCGATGGCTGCCACTGGTGTTTCACCGATCAAAGCCGCCGGTCACTTGAGGGTACGTCCGCTTTTGTCCGGATTGCCATTTCCGGAATATAACATGCCGAATGCCAGCCTGCATCGCCCTCATCTGAACGTCTTGCGCGGATCGAAGGCGTCGCGGGTGGCCTCGCCGACGAAGACCAGCAGCGACAGCATCAGCGAGATGACGACGAAGCCGGAAATGCCGAGCCAGGGGGCATTGAGGTTGCGCTGCGCCTGCTTCAACAACTCGCCCAGTGAGGCGGAGCCGGGCGGCAGGCCGAAGCCGAGATAGTCGAGCGAGGTCAGCGTCGAGATCGAGCCGCTGAGCAGGAAGGGCAGGAAGGTCAGCGTCGCCACCATGGCATTGGGCAGCAGATGCCGGAACATGATGGTGATGTTGGGCACGCCGAGCGCGCGCGCCGCATTGACATATTCGAAGTTGCGGGCGCGCAGGAACTCGGCCCGCACCACGCCGACCAGCGCAACCCAGGAGAACAGCAGCATCAATCCGAGCAGGATGAAGAAACCGGGCGGCAGGATGGCGGCGACGATCAAGAGCAGATACAGCACCGGGATCGCCGACCAGATCTCGATGAAGCGCTGGAAAAGAAGGTCGGTCCAGCCGCCGAAATAGCCCTGCAAGGCGCCGGCCGCCACGCCGATCAGCGCCGAGCCGGCGGTCAGGATCAGGCCGAACAGCACCGATATCCTGAAGCCGTAGATGACGCGCGCCAGCACGTCGCGGGCCTGGTCGTCGGTGCCCAGCCAGTTCCAGTTGCCGACGTTGCAATTGGGGTCCGCTTCGCCTTTCGGATACTGGTTGCAGCGCGTCTTCTTGTCGTAGAGCCAGGACGGCTTGGTCGGTGCTGCTTCGGGAATGGCGTTGTTGACGGTCTGGTAGGAGTAGCGCACCGGCGGCCAGACCATCCAGCCATTGGCATTGATCTCGTCCTGGATGACCGGGTCGCGGTAGTCGGTGACCGCATAGAAGCCGCCGAACTTCTCCTCGGGATAGGCGACCAGGACCGGAAACAGGATCTCGCCCTTGTAGGAGGCGATGATCGGCTTGTCGTTGGCGATCAGTTCGGAAACCAGCGACAGCACGAACAGGAACAGGAAAATCCACAACGACCAGTAGCCGCGCCGGTTGGACTTGAAGTTCTGCAGGCGCCGCTGGTTGAGCGGCGACAGAAAGGGCCGCGCGATCCGAGGCGGCGCCGTTTCGGCTGTCGCCTGCGCCATCAGACGTCTCTCCGCTCGAAGTCGATGCGCGGATCGACCCAGGTATAGATCAGGTCGGACAGCAGCCCGACGAACAGGCCAAGCAGCGAGAAGATGTAGAGATTGGCGAAGACCACCGGATAGTCGCGTTGCACCACCGAGTTGAAACCAAGCAGGCCGAGGCCGTCGAGCGAAAAGATGTTCTCGATCAGCAGCGACCCGGTGAAGAATGCCGAGATGAAGGCACCGGGGAAACCGGCGATGACGATCAGCATGGCGTTGCGGAAGACGTGGCCATAAAGCACCTGCCGCTCCGACAGGCCCTTGGCGCGGGCTGTGACCACATATTGCTTGCGGATTTCCTCGAGGAAGGAATTCTTGGTGAGCAACGTCGTCGTGGCGAAGGCCGACAGCACCAGCGCCGTCAGCGGCAGGGTCATGTGCCAGAAATAGTCGACGATCCGCTGCGGCCAGGACAGCTGGTCCCAATTATCGGAGGTGAGGCCGCGCAGCGGAAACCAGTCCCAGAACGAGCCGCCGGCAAACAGCACCATCAGCAATATGCCGAACAGAAAGCCCGGAATGGCGTAACCGACAATGACGACGCCGCTGGTCCAGACGTCGAAGGTGGAGCCGTCCTTGACTGCCTTGCGGATGCCGAGCGGGATCGAGATCAGATAGGACAAGAGTGTGATCCACAGTCCGATCGAGATCGACACCGGCATCTTTTCCAGGATCAGGTCGAGCACCGAGATGTCGCGGAAATAGCTGTCGCCGAAATCGAAGCGGAGATAGTTCCACAGCATCATGCCGAAGCGCTCGAGCGGCGGCTTGTCGAAACCGAACTGCTTCTCCAGCTTCTTGATGAATTCCGGGTCGAGCCCCTGCGCGCCGCGGTATTTCGAGCCGACGTCGCCGGCGACATCGAAATTGGCGCCGCCGGCATCACCGCCGCCACCGCCGAGGCGATCGCTGCCGCCCTGGTTGGTCAGCCTGGCAATGACCTGCTCGACCGGCCCGCCCGGCGCGAACTGGATGACGGCGAAGGATACCGCCATGATGCCGAACAGGGTCGGGATCATCAACAGGATGCGGCGCAGTATATAGGCGCCCATCAGGTTCCCTGCCTCGCTTGTGCAAAAATCTCAGCCTTTGCCAATCTTTGCCGCCTTGTCTTTGTCGAACCACCACGACGTCTCGACCGGAAAGTCGTAATCCGGCTTTTGAGCGGGAAAGCCGAACATGTCCCAGAAGGCTGCTCGGTGATTCGCCAGATGATATGTTGGAATCCAGTCTAGCCGCGCGCGCAAGACCCGATCGAGCGCGTTGAGCGCGGTGACGAGTTCGATCCGGCTCTGCGCCTTGCCGGCTGCCTCGATCAGCGCGTCGATGGCTTTGCTTTCCGTACCCGGATAGTTGCGCATCCCCGGCGTTTTCGCCATCCGGGAAGCATAGAGTATCTCCAAACCGTCGGCGGTGGGCGTCGCTCCGATCGACCATGCGAGCATGTTGAAGTCGAAGTCGAAATTGCTCTGCCGCGCTTCAAATTGCGTCGAGTCGACCTGCCGGATCGAAGCGTCGATGCCGATCGCCTTCATATTCTCGGACCATGGCGCGAAAATACGAACGAGACCCTCGTCCTCGGCAAGCATTTCCACGCGCAGGCGCTCGCCTTTGTCGTTGAGGACGAAATTGCCCGCTCGCTTCCAGCCGCCTTCGGCAAGCAGCCTCGAAGCCTCGCGCAGCAGCTTACGGTCGTGCCCGGAACCGTCGGAGACGGGTTGCATCACCGGTTCGCCGAAGGTCTCCGGCGGCAACTCGGCTCGAAACGGCTCCAGCAGGGCCAACTCCTTGGGTGAGGGCAGGCCCTTGGCCTTGTAATCCGATCGCTCGAAGTTCGATTGCGAACGCTCGTAGGAGTCGAAAAACAGAACCCGCCTGGTCCATTCGAAGTCGAAGCAATAGGCGATTGCCCGTCTCACGCGAATGTCGCGGAACTGCGGACGGCGCTGGTTCAGCGCGACAGCCTGCATGGATGGCGTTTTCTCGCCGGGAAATTCGCGTTTGACGACCCTGCCGTCCTTCAGCGCTGGAAAGTCGTAGCCGGTCGCCCATACCCGCGAGGTGAACTCCTCGCGAAAATGCGTATCCCCTTTCTTGAACGCTTCAAAGGCTGCCTGGCGATCAAGGTAGAAATCGATACGGATGCGGTCGAAATTATAGCTGCCGCGGTTCACGGCCAGATCGCGGCCCCAATAGTCGGCGACGCGTTCATATTCGACAGTCTGCCCGGCCACCACCCGTCCAACCCTGTATGGTCCGGAGCTGAGCGGTGGGGTCATCGTCGAGGCGTCGAAATCATTGGCGGTGTAGAAAGCTTTCGACACGATCGGCATTACGACGATGGCGAGGATATTCTGCGCGGACTGTTGGCCGTTGAAGGTGAGGTTGGCTGTAAGCGGATCGATTGCGACCGCTTCCATCATATGCCGCAGCGCTTGGGAAAGGTTCGGATGTCCCCGGTCTTTGTAGAGGTTCAAGGCGAAAGCAATGTCGTCGGCGGTCAGCGGCGACCCGTCATGGAAGCGCGCTTGTGGCCGCAGGCTGAAGCGGTAGCCATTGCGATCCTGCGACAAGGTAACGGATTCGGCAAGCAGGCCGTAGACCGCATCCGGTTCGTCGACTGCCCTTGCCATCAGCGAATCGAAGCAGAGCTCGGTGCGCGGCGGCGAATCCCCCTTCAACACCAGTGAGTTCAGCGTGTTGAAGGTCAGGAAGCTCTGATTGAGGGTGGAGTTCGGCGGGGCGAAATTCATCCGGCCGCCCTTGGGAGCGTCCGGATTGACATAGTCGAAATGCGTGAAATCCGGCCCGTATTTGAGATCGCCAAAAGCCGACAACCCGTGCAGTTTTACGCCGGTTGGAATGGCCGCGAAAGCCCGGCCGGGCAGCAGCGCTGCGGCCGCGGCGGCACCGCCCAAGGCGAGGAAGTCGCGACGGGGCAGCGCCGCCATCAATTGCCGCTCTTGTATTTGGCCGCCAGCGCCTTTTCCTTGGCCGGGTCGATCCACCAGGAATTCTGGTCGACGCCGCTATAGGCGGGCTGCTTTTCCGGCATACCGAACTTGTTCCAGTAGGCGAGCCAGACCACGGCGCGGTAATATTGCGGCACGACGTAGAAATTCCACAACAGCACCCGGTCGAGCGCATGGGTGGCGGCAACGAGATCGTCGCGGTCGGTGGCATATATGATCCGGTCGACCAGCGCATCGACGACCGGATTCTTGATGCCGGCGTAATTGCGCGATCCCGGCGAATCGGCGGCCTTGGAGCTCCAGAAATCGCGCTGTTCATTGCCGGGAGAGTCCGACTGGCCGAGTATCGAGGTGACCACGTCAAAGTCGAAATGGGTGACGCGGTTGATATACTGGGTCTGGTCGATCAGGCGCAGCGTGGCGTCGACGCCGATTTTGCGCAGATTGGCGATATACGGGCTGGCGATGACCTGGTCGGTGTCGTTCCAGCCGAGGATCTCGAATTTGAACGGTTCGCCGGTCTTGGCGTTGACCATCTTGCCGCCCTTGATCACCCAGCCTGCCTTGGCGAACAGATCGACCGCGGCCTTCAGGTATTTGCGCTCCGCCTGCGGGGTGTCGTAGACCGGCAGCTTGAATTCCTTGGTGAAGACTTCGGGCGGCAGCTTGTCGCGGTACTGCTCCAGGATCTCCAGTTCCTTGCCTTGCGGCAGGCCGCTCGACGCCAGTTCCGTGCCCTGGAAATAGCTGCTGGTGCGGGTGTTGGAACCGAAGAACAGGGTCCGGTTCATTGTCTCGAAGTCGAACGGGTACATCAGCGCGGCGCGCACCAGGCGATCTTGGAACAGCGGGCGCCTGGTGTTGAGCATGAAGGCCTGCATCGGTTCCGGCGACGCGGTCTTGAATTCCTTCTTGATGACGTCGCCGGCCTGGACAGCCGGGAAATTATAGGCCGTGTTCCAGCGTCTCGAACTGTTCTCCGGCTTGATGTCGTCCAGCCCGCCCTTGGTGAAGGCCTGCCAGGCGGCATTGTCGTCGAGAAAATAGGTGAAACGCTGCCTGTCGAAATTCTCGCGGCCGATTTTCACGGGCAGCTTGGCCGCCCAGTAATCGGGCACGCGCTGCCAGATGATTTCGGACCCCGGCTTGAAGCTGGCGATCTTGTAGGCGGCCGAGCCGAGCGGCGGCTCCTGCGTCGGTTTGGTGACGTCGCGCTTCTTGCCGCTGGCGTCCGTGCCTTCCCACCAGTGCTTGGGCAGCACGACGAGATCGCCGATGATCTTCGGTAGCTCCCGGTTGCCCTTCTGATTGAAATGGAACTCGACCTCGCGGTCGGAGATGGCGACCGCGTCGGTGACGTTTTCGAAATAGCGGCTGTATTGCGGACTGTTGGCCTTCAGCACCTGAAACGACCAGATCACGTCGTCGGTGGTGATCGGCTGGCCGTCATGCCACTTGGCCCGCGGGTCGAGCCGGTAGGTCGCCGAGGAATAGTCGGCCGGATATTTGTAGGCGTCGGCGATCAGCGGATGGCTGGTGCTGCCTTCGTCGGTCGCCTGCTCCATCAGCGTGTCGTAAAGCAGGCCGCCGCCGAACTGCGCGAAGCCGGCGGCCGGCGAACCCTGCACGATGTAGGGATTGAAGCTGTCGAACGTGCCAAGCACCACGGAATTCACCGTGCCGCCCTTCGGTGCATCCGGATTGACGTAATCGTAGTGCTGGAAATTGTCGCCATATTTGGATTCGCCGATCAGCGACGATGTCGTGCGCCATTCGTCCGCGAAGGCCGCCTGCAGGCCGCCGGCAAAAGCAGCCAGCAT
This sequence comes from Mesorhizobium sp. M0195, assembly GCF_040322115.1. Lineage (NCBI taxonomy): Bacteria > Pseudomonadati > Pseudomonadota > Alphaproteobacteria > Hyphomicrobiales > Phyllobacteriaceae > Mesorhizobium > Mesorhizobium sp. M0195. The sequence goes on from NZ_JAMYSV010000003.1 coordinate 280,064, forward strand.
CAGCACTGATTTCAGAAGCGTCCGCGCTCGGCCAACCGTCATGCGTTCTCCTCTTCGCGATATAGCGCCGTCACCATAGCGTCTGGGCCCAATCTAGATCATTTGGCGGCGCTGAAAACCGCAACGGGGCGGCTTTGTCGTCGCATATGCATTTTTCCTAACGAAAAAGCCGGGCTGAACCCGACGAAAGTATGTCCGGCGGTACTCGTCGTTATCCAGCGGTTTGCATCGGTTCGGCTCGCTTTGCGTAAGCTAAGTGCTTCAATTGACTAGACAATTCAGCTTTATGCCTCTTCCCCTAGAGCACGGTTCAAAGCTATATTGCTCGGTATCAGACGGTACCAGCCGATCGAAAACGTTGAAAATGCGCGATGTCGAAGCGGAAGGCCGCGCCATTAAGGACGCCAGAGCAACGGCCGAAGCTACGGCAGGGTTCGCCAAGGCCATAGGCGCGGCGATCGAAACATAGCGCCACGTTCGTACCAGGGGGCTCGCCCGCGCGCGAGGGAGGCACTGGCTTGTAAATCGGAATTGGGTAACTCTCCTAGTTAAGAACACTGGGGGGCGGACCATGGCTAAGGGAGTGTGCAAGCTGACCGGCGCGTACGGTGCGTTTGTCGACTCGCATTTGATTCCTAAAGCTCTCACCAAACCTGAAGCACCCGGCCTTTCATTTTTGGAGGCAGGTAGCGGGTCGCGAGCCATGCGCCGGCATAGCAGTTGGTACGACAATCGCCTCGTCACCCAATCGGGCGAGGACATACTTGGAAAGCTCGATGATTGGGCAATTAAGAAGCTGCGGCTCCACAAGTTGGTATGGAGCGGGTGGGGGCCAATGACGAAGCTCAGCGGCTTCGATCTAATCCCAGGAACTCAGTGGGGAGTTCGGCCCTTACATGACACCGATTGGCTTCTGCTCCGTTTATTCTTTCTCAGCCTGCTTTGGCGCGCTGGCGCATCCGACCGGCGAGAGTTCAAGGAAATATCCCTACCACCTGATCATCTGGAGCAGTTGCGGAAGATGATTGTCACGGGCGATCCCACGCCGCTCGAATTCTATCCGATCTCCCTAACCCAGCTTTCGACCCTGGGGCTCATTCACAACCAGACGCCCTTCCCCGGCGAGAAATTAATTCCGGACGCGGGCAGTGAACATCCAGAGCACAGTGTGCCATTTTTCCGCTTTTACTTTGATGGCCTGATTTCGCATTTCGACAGGAGGTCGGCAGGCGAGATCACAAAGGCAAATCTGGACGACTTATATCTGGGAAACAGCGGTCGGATTGTCATCTCAACCATCCCGTATGAGGAATCATTTCAACGAAAGAATATCGAAGCCATCATTTCAGAGGCGACGGTTCGTCACCCACGGTAGTGCCAGAATCAAGGTCACATTTCGTCCCGGATTATCGTCATGGCGTGTGCAGAATGGGTATCCGGACCCGATACTCTGGCCGCGAGCTCGCACACGCCTACGGGCCTCCTGCAAACGCGAAGAAGGCCGCTTTTTAGAGCGGCCTTCGACGTTACAGCGAGGCCATCAAGAGAGTGACGACCGTAAGGACGAACCGGGCACTGACCCGAATTCTGATCCCCTTCCCGTATAGGACAATGACGTCCATGGGTGGCTCCATATGAGAGCCGGGCGCGCACCAGCTATTAAACCGGGACGCAGATCGATCTGCAGTGAAATTCCTTCCGCTTTCTGATGCGGTGCTTACTTCAACCGCCTTGATGCGGTGTATCTCTCTTCCTCACCCGCGTTTGATGGCGGGGAGTGGTTGCGGACCACTCAACCGAACGACGCTAACGGGGTCGGGCCGGATTGCTCTTCAAACTTGTCCGACTGAGGTTGGCCCTCGCGATTGGCCGTTTAAGGGCTTCGCTCTGGCTCCGTTCAGGTGTCTTCCGAGTTCGAGAGTCAACATACATCATTACACAGAAGAACAAAACAGGAATTTGAGCGGTGTAGTGATCGGTCCCTAACTGGCTGATCTCGGATGAGGTCGAAAACTCCGGGTCAAGGAATTCAACGCCTTAGAGCGCTTCCGGCGCCAATCGACCATGAAAAAAGCCGGGCTGAACCCGGCTTTTTCAAGGATGATGTCATTACAGTTTTGTTATTTTGCGGGTGCGGCCGGAGCGGCCGGAGCGGCGCCTTCTGCCGGCTTGGCAGGGGCTGCACCTTCGGCCGGCTTGGCGGGCGCGTTCTCGGCCGAGGCGCCGGGGGCCGGCAGTGGCTTCGGATTGTCCGACAGCGTGCGCAGATAGGCGATGACGTTGGCGCGGTCCTCATCCTTCGGCAGGCCGGCGAAGCCCATCGCCGTGCCCTTCACGAACTTCTTCGGCGAGGTGATGAAGTGGTTGAGATTGTCGTAGGTCCACTTCTCGCTGCCGCCCTTGGAGAACTCCTTCATGCCGGCCGAATAGGCAAAGCCCTCATGCTCGGCGACCGGACGGTCGATGATGTCCCACAGATCGGGGCCAACCTTGTTGGGGCCGCCTTTTTCGCCGGAGTGGCAGGCCTGGCATTTCTTGAAGATGGCGGCACCCGCTTCGGCGTTGGCGGTGGCCAGCAGCTCGGCGATCGGCTTGGCCTCCGCGGCGGGAGCGGCCGGGCCGCCTTCGGCGGGCTCGGTCGCCTCGATGGCGAAGCCGGGCTTTTCCGGCGTCGGCGAGGCAAACAGCGCGTCGGATACGATGCCAACGGAAAAGACAATGAACACCGTGCCGAGGAAACCGGCGAGCAGCTTGTTGACTTCGTTGGAATCCATACGCCCCAGGCTCCCTTTTCCGGCGGACCGATCCGTCCACTCCGTCCGTCGGTATCGTGAACCACCCTGCGAGGCGGTCAAATCGCGCGGAAACTAGGTCTTTTGCTCCGGCGTTGCAACACCTATAAGGGCGCTGCCAGTGAGACCTTTTGCCACTTTTGTCCCCCTCTTTTTCGAGCCTCTGCCCGCCTCATGTCCACGCTCATCCTGATCCCGGCCCGCATGGCCTCGACCCGCCTGCCGGGCAAACCGCTGGCCGACATTGCCGGCACTCCGATGATCGTCCACGTCGCCCGCCGTGCTGCCGAGGCGGGGCTCGGCCGGGTGGTCGTCGCTACCGATACGCAAGGCGTTGCGGAGGCGGTGCGCGCGCATGGTTTCGAGGCGGTGATGACGCGGGCGGACCACGAAACCGGCTCCGACCGCATCTTTGAAGGGCTGACCATTCTCGACCCTGGCAACAGCGTCGAGACCATCGTCAATGTGCAGGGCGATCTGCCGACCATCGACCCCCTTGTTATCGGTGCCGCGCTGAAGCCTTTCGAGAACGCGGCGGTGGATATCGCCACGCTCTGCGTCGAGATCGTCCGCGATGAGGAAAAGACCAATCCGAACGTCGTCAAGCTGGTCGGCTCGCCACTCTCGACGACGCGGCTCAGGGCGCTCTATTTCACCCGCGCCACCGCCCCTTGGGGCGAAGGCCCGCTCTACCATCATATCGGCCTCTATGCCTATCGCCGCGCCGCACTCGAACGCTTCGTTGCGCTAAGGCCGTCGCCTCTGGAGCGCCGCGAGCGGCTCGAGCAGTTGCGGGCGCTGGAGGCTGGCATGCGCATCGATGCGGAGATCGTGCAGTCGGTGCCGCTTGGCGTCGATACGCCGGACGATCTCGAACGCGCCAGGGCGCTCCTTTCCAACTAAGAAATTCTTCCCCCAATTCCCGAGACTCCGCGCATGCCTGAAAAGACCAACAAAATATCCTTCCAGGGCGAGCCGGGCGCCAATTCCGACACCGCCTGCCGCAACATGTTCCCTTCGATGGAGCCGTTGCCGTGCCCGACCTTCGAGGACGCCTTCAACGCCGTCGAGACCGGCAAGGCCGATCTGGCCATGATCCCGATCGAGAACACCATTGCCGGCCGCGTCGCCGACATCCATCACCTCTTGCCGGAATCGAAGCTGCACATCATCGGCGAATACTTTCTGCCGATCCACTTCCAGCTGATGGTGCTGCCGGGCGTCAGGCGCGACGAGATCAGGACCGTGCACAGCCACATCCACGCGCTCGGCCAATGCCGCAAATACATCCGCAAGAACGGCTGGAAGGCGGCGGTTGCCGGCGATACCGCGGGCGCCGCCAAGATGGTCGCCGCGATGAAGGACCGCACCATGGCCGCGCTGGCGCCGGCGCTGGCCTCGACCCTCTACGGACTCGACATCATCGAGGAGAATGTCGAGGACACCGACAGCAACGTCACCCGCTTCGTGGTGCTGACCAAGAACAAGCAATGGGCCGAACGTCCCTCGGCCGACGCCAAGATGATGACGACCTTCATCTTCCGCGTCCGAAACGTGCCGGCGGCGCTCTACAAGGCGATGGGCGGGTTTGCCACCAACGGCATCAACATGACCAAGCTGGAAAGCTACCAGCTCGGCGCGTTTACAGCGACGCTGTTCTACGCCGACATAGAGGGCCATCCCGACGATCCGCTGGTGAAGCTGGCACTCGACGAGTTGCGCTTTTTCTCGCGCGAAATGCGCATTCTCGGCGTCTATCCCGCCAGCGCCTCGCGCGAGCAGTGGAAGGTGGCGGATTAGGATCCGGTCAGGTCAGGCCGAGCTTGTTCCTTTTGGCCGGCTTGCCGCATTCGCGGCGGGCAATCGACCGGTTCATGGCGTCGATCTTGCCGCTTGCCTGGTCGGCGTCGCGCTTGGCTTTTGAGCGAATATCCGGCGTGAACGGGCCAAAGCCCGTCGCCGGGTTGGAGAAGGACGGCTTGGCGTCCACCGGCAGATGATATTGCTGCGCCAGGCCGTTTCGTTGCGCCAGCAATTGATCGCAAGGCACCTTGTCATACAGCAGCGAGGACTGGACGTTTTCGTCCTGCCGTTCGGACATCGAATTGCCGACGCAGCCGGCCATCGCCAGGCAAGATGCCAAGACCGTCATGTTCCAGCGCATGAACGTGCTCCTTGTCTTTCGCCGCTGCGGCTTCTCATGCGCAGCGGCAGAAGTCTTAGCCAGATTTTACGCTGCCGGAAAGCAAGCTTGCCACTACGGCCAGCCCTTCGACCGGTTCGCGGCGATCCTGCCGGATGATCGTTGCCTGCAGCGACAGGACCGAAAAGCCGTCGGCATCCAGAACCCGCTCTATATAGCCTCGCGAATGCGCGTAGCGGCGCGACGGCTGCAGGGCGAAGCCGGCACTGTCAGACGATTCTCCGCCCGGGAGCGTCTCGACGGAGAACGCAAACAGACCGCCGCCGGCAAGCATTCCGGCAATCTTGTTCACCACCCTGTCGAGTGCGCCGACATAGATAAACACATCGGCCGCCGTCACCAGATCGGCTTTCGGGCCAGAATAGCAAAAATCCTGCAGGTCCGTCTTGACGAGCAGATCGTAGAGGCCTTTGGCGCGCGCCTGCCTCAGCATGCCGGCCGAGATGTCGTAACCCTCCAGCCGATCGGCGATTGGCCGCAGCTTCTGGCCCATGAGGCCGGTGCCGCAGCCGAGATCGAGCGCCAGCGAAAACCGGCCCGGCCGTGCTGCCCGGATGGCGCGGTCGAGGCATTCGGGCAGACGGTAGCCGAGCCTGTCGACCAGCTCACCCTCGAAGCTTTCGGCATAGTGGTCGTAAAGCGTCTCGACAAAGGCGCTGGGCGGCGCCTGGGCAGCCGCTGCCCTGCCGATCAATTGCAGCTTGAGCACCGCGCCGAGCCTGTCCGCCGGGTCGAGCCGCAGTGCCGTCGTCCAGGCCTGCGCGGCACGATCGGGCGCGCCCGCCGCTTCCTGCATCTCGCCGAGGCGGAACCAGCCGGCTGGCCATTGCGGCGCCAGTTCGAGCGCGCCGAGCAGCAATTCCGCGGCTGCCGCATGATCGCCGGATGCATAGAGCATTTCGGCATAGTCGGCGCGGCGGTCGGCGGTCAAATCGCCGGACGAGGTCTGGAGCGGTTTCATCGTGATCGAGTTCCGCCGGGTGTTTGCAGCCCGGCTTGCGCTCTATGCTGGAGTCAGCAGTGACTTACAACAGGCTTCCCGCGCCGGAATTAGCGCCTATCTTGGGGCCATGCGCGCCAGCGACCTGCTTCATCCCCGGCCGGAAGGGTTGTATTGCCCGCCCGGCGATTTCTTCATCGACCCGGTGCGGCCGGTCAACCGGGCGCTGATCACGCATGGCCATTCCGACCATGCCCGCTCCGGCCACCGCTCGGTAATGGCGACGCAGCAGACGCTCGATATTATGGGTCTGCGTTACGGCGAAGGTTTTGCCGGAACGACGCAAGCCGCCGTGCTCGGCGAGACGATTGCGCTTGGCGGTGTGGCCGTCAGCTTTCACCCGGCCGGCCATGTGCTGGGCTCGGCGCAGATCAAGGTCGCGCATCAGGGCACATGCATCGTCGCGTCCGGCGACTATAAACGCCAGAACGACGCGACCTGCGAGCCGTTCGAGCCGCTCCAGTGCGACGTCTTCATCACCGAGGCGACGTTCGGCCTGCCGGTGTTTCACCATCCACCCGATTCCGAAGAGATCGCCCGGCTGCTGAAATCGACCGAACAGTTTCCCGAGCGCACGCATCTGGTCGGCGCTTATGCGCTGGGCAAGGCGCAGCGTGTCATGCGGCTGCTGCGCCATGCCGGCTACGAAAAGCCGATCTACATCCATGGTGCGCTGGCCAAGCTCAGCGAATATTACCAGAGCCAGGACATAGATCTCGGCACATTGGAACCGGCGACCGTCGAGACCGGCCAAAAAAGCGACTTTGCCGGCGCCATCGTCATCGGCCCGCCATCCGCCTTCGCCGATCGCTGGGCGCGGCGCTTTCCCGATCCGATGTCGTGCTTCGCCTCAGGCTGGATGCGCATCCGCCAGCGCGCCAAGCAGGGCGGCGTCGAGCTGCCGCTGATTATCTCCGATCACTCCGACTGGGACGAGCTGACAGCAACGATCAAGGAGACCGGCGCGGAAGAAATCTGGGTGACGCATGGCCGCGAGGAGGCGCTGGTGCGCTGGTGCGAACTCGAAGGCATCGCCGCCAGGCCGCTGCATCTCGTCGGCTATGAGGACGAGGGCGATTGATGGCAATTGTTGAACCACCAATCGCGGGCGCCGCGATCCTTCACACCCCCCTCTGGCCTGCCGGCCATCTCCCCCGCAAGGGGGGAGATTGGCTTCTTCGCCGCCGCGCTCATTCCAGCGACGTTCGAGATTGGCGAAACCAGTCGCGACATCCGATCTCCCCCCTCGTGGGGGAGATGTCCGGCAGGACAGAGGGGGGCGCGAAGGATCGCAAACTTCCCCCCTTGGCGCTCCGCTGATGAACCGCTTCGCCGAGCTTCTCGACCGGCTGGTGCTGACGCCGTCGCGCAACGGCAAGCTGACGCTTTTGACCGACTATTTCCGCAGCGTCGAGGATCCGGATCGCGGGCTGGCGCTGGCGGCCATTACCGGCGATCTTTCCATCGCCGCGGTCAAGCCGGCAATGCTGCGCACGCTGGTGATCGAGCGCATGGATCCCGTGCTGTTCGGCTATTCCTACGACTATGTCGGCGACCTGGCCGAGACCGTGTCGCTGGTCTGGCCGCAATCGCCTCTCGATATTGCGAACCACGCGCCGACGCTGGCCGAGGTGGTGGCCAAGCTGCAGGCGGCAAGCCGTTCCGACGGGCCGCAGGTGCTGGCCCGGCTGCTCGACAGCGCCAGCACGTCCGCGCGCTTTGCCATCATAAAGCTGGTCACCGGCGGCCTGCGCATCGGTGTCTCGGCGCGGCTCGCCAAGCAGGCGCTGGCCGATTTCGGCAAGGTCGATATCGCCGAGATCGAGGAACTCTGGCACGGGCTGACGCCGCCTTATGCGGCTCTGTTCGCCTGGCTGGAGGGCAAGGCGGAAAAACCCAGGAAGACGGCGCTGGCGCTGTTCAGGCCAGTGATGCTGTCGAACGCCGTCGGCGACGGCGACCTCGAAAAGCTCGACCCGGCCGACTACGCGGCCGAATGGAAATGGGACGGCATCCGCGTCCAGGCGGTTTGCGAAGGCGGCATTCGCCGGCTCTATTCGCGCACCGGTGATGATGTCTCCGGCGCTTTTCCGGATCTTGCCGAGGCGATGGATTTTTCAGGCTCCCTCGACGGCGAGCTTCTGGTCGGTGACCCCAGGCAGGCGACGGGCACGTTCTCGGACCTGCAGCAGCGGCTGAACCGCAAGAGCGTGTCACCCAAGATCCAGCAGCAATACCCCGCCTTCATGCGCTGCTACGATGCGCTGCAGATTGGTGACGAGGATGTGCGGGGATTGCCCTTCCGCGAACGACGCGGCCGGCTCGAGGCCTTCGTGAAGACACTCGATCCGAGTCGCTTCGATCTGTCGCCGCTGGTCGCATTCACCACCTGGCAGGCGCTGGAGGAATTGCGCCGCAAGCCGCTGCATCCGGTCATCGAAGGCGTCATGCTGAAGCGCTGGGATTCGCCCTATGTGGCCGGGCGGCCGAAGGGGCCGTGGTTCAAATGGAAGCGCGATCCGCACACGGTCGACGCCGTGCTGATGTACGCCCAGCGCGGCCACGGCAAACGCTCGAGCTTCTATTCCGACTACACATTCGGCGTCTGGTCCGGGCCGGAAGGATCGGAGGAGCTGGTGCCGGTGGGAAAAGCCTATTTCGGCTTCACCGACGAGGAACTGAGGCAAATCGACAAATATGTCCGCGACAATACGATTGAGCGCTTTGGCCCGGTGCGCTCGGTACGGGCCGATCGCAGACAGGGCCTGGTGCTGGAGGTGGCGTTCGAAGGGCTCAACCGTTCGACGCGGCACAAATCCGGCGTCGCCATGCGCTTTCCGCGCATTTCGCGGCTGCGCTGGGACAAGCCGGCGGCGGAAGCCGACCGCATCGAGACGCTGCAGGCGCTGCTCGATAGTTAATGCATGTCGCGCAAAAGCGTGCAGCGGTTTTGCGGTAACGACATGCATCAAAACAAGAACCTAAACTGCGTCGCATGAGGCCCGTCCGAACGCGACGTGCTTTACGGAACGACCGAGACGCGAATCTCGTAGATGTCGACCGACTTGCCCTGCTTGTCGAAGTCGGAATTGATGGCGATGGTGCCGGCAGCACCCGGATGCTTGTCGGGAAAGCGCACGTCGAACAGATATTCATTGCGCTCGCGACCGACGGCATAGCGCTTGCGGCCGCAGTCGCCGAGTTCGCCGAAATTGCAATCGACGGAAATCTGCGTCTCCTGGCCCTCCTCGGAGCGCGCGATGATGTCGAATGTGGCATGCTTGCCGGCGAGTTTTTCCAGCACGCCTTGCCCGACGTCGAAGCTGATGGCCGAACCGGATGCACCCGAGCGGATGCGCAGGAAGGAACCGCTTTCGTCCTGGATAACGTCGGCCTTGGCGTCCGACGGTGCATTGACCTGCGTCGGGTCACCCGGCGAAAACACGTTGATCCAGTCGCGCGCCTGGTCCGCCTCGCCCTGCTTTGGCGGCGAAGCGGTGTTGTCCGGCGTGAAATCATCGCCGTCGACCGTTGGCGGCGCTTCCGGCGGCGCCGTGTCGAGTTCGGTCGCCGATTTGAAGACGCCGGTCTGGTTGGCGAAATAAAGGCCGATGCCGGCGGCTGCGAGCAGCGTCACGCCGAAGAAGATCGCGGTCAAAGGCAGGCGCCGCCGCCTCGCCCGCCGGTCGTCGCGGTCGGGCGTCACTTCCGCGTCGTCGGTTTCGGCTTCGGTCGGAGCCGAGGCCCCCATGTCGATCACCGGCGCCTCGGGAACAGGCGCATCGGGCATTATGTCCGGGACGACCGGCAGGACGCGCGACCGGGGCGCATCGGATTCGGGCGGCTGCGGCGGACCGTCAACGACGACATCGGGCGACGGCGCGGGCTCGGCTTCGGCCGGAGGCTCCACCTCCGGTGCTGCCTCCAAACTGTCGGTCGGCGCGGCGACGTCGGTAACCGCCGGCAGGAATTCCGATTCGATTTCGGTGATCTTCGCCTGGACCGCCTTGCGGCGCTTGATGGCGACTTCCACGGTGACGTTTGGATTGGCCTGCAGGGCACGGTCGAGTGCCGCGAAAGCCGATCGGTAGACCCGCTCGCGAAACGCCCGGTCGTCGGCATTGCCTTTCTCAAAGGCGTTGCGGATCGCTTTTTCGATCGCGTCCAAACGAATTCCCTCTGCAATTCCACTCACATTGTCATGATCGTTAGCCGCAGGCGACCAATCAATCAACAAGCGAGCGGCTGCATTCTGCCTTGCCGAGGGATACAAAGCTCATTTCGGCGGTTTTCGGTAAAGAAATCAACCTTTTTCGCTGATTTTTCCGTCACGGCCCCGACGTGACGGACGGGGCGGCCTGCCGATACGGCATCGCATCGGCGCGGCGGCTGCCCTTGCGCCCGGCCTGGGACGGAGACGAATTGCTCGTCCTGAATTCGCGCAGCCATCTTGAATTCGCGGCCGGTTGCGTCTATCACCCAGCCCATCTTGGAAGCACGGCTTCCCGGGCCGCTTTAGCTCAGTTGGTAGAGCACATCATTCGTAATGATGGGGTCGCGTGTTCGAGTCACGCAAGCGGCACCAGTTATCCTTGGAATTGCCGGCAAATTTAGCCTGTCTGTTAGAAAGTTATTTGGACGCAAGCCCAAATAAGCGAAATCCATGTCCGTAACCGACACGTCGGGCAGTCCGGATTTCCAGGGTGCCCTTCGTAGACTGCCGCGTCGAAGGCGACATGGACGACAGACTGAGTTGCAGCCGGGTCGAAGGAGCGCCTCACCTCACCGGATTGTCGCCCAGCGACGCCACGGTCTTCAGCGCGCCGTCGAGCATGTCGCCCTTCTCGTCCTTCAGCGCCGCTTCGCGCAGGCGCCGGATCCAGTCGGCGGCGTCCGGGTGGCCCTTGACCAAGTCGAGCGCCGACAGCACCCGGTCGAATTTCGACTGCGCGCGGGCGTGGGTGTCGCTGTAACCCTTGATCAGCCGGCGGCAGTTGAGGATCTCCGTACCAAGCGCGTAGTCTTGGCCGACTTGGCCCAGCGCCAGCGCATACCAGCGATCGAGATGCGCGGTCTCGACCTTGTGACGCAGCAGGCGGCGGCGCCAGCGGCGCAAGCCGCCGATGAACCACAAAGCGGCAAAGCCGGCGAAACTGTCGGTGCGGATGTGGCGGCCGCGATTGATGCGGCGGTCGAGAAAGGCGGCGAGCTTCGGCCGGTCCTCGATGTAGCTGCCGAGCCCGGCCGGCAGCGTGCCGCAGAATTCCTCGATGCGCGGATGGAAATATTCGGTCACCTGCAGGACTGAGCCTTGCTTGACACCGACTTCGCGGCGTACGCGCTGGTCGCGCGTCGAGCGTGTCTTCAGATCGGCGACGCGGATCATGTCGTCGTAGCACATGGCGTTGGCCAGATGCTTGGCCGCGGCGATCGACAGCACGTAGTCATGTTCGGCATTGTCCAGGACGACCGCCCGGTCGAGCCGGTCGAGATACTCGCCGCCATAGGCGACGTCCTGGTAGTCGACGACTTTTTTCAGGCCGCGAAGCGCCATGTCGTGCACGGGTAAAGGCAAAGCAGCGACGCGCGCCGCCAGTTGTTGCCAGCCCTTCAACAGGCTTTCCGGCCCGCTGACATTTGTCGCCGCGGCCGAGCGGGTTTCAGCGGCCGCCGGCTGTGCAGTCTTGTCGCCCGAAGGCGCACTCGCGATGGCGCGCGCCCGATCGTAGGCGGCGGCGAAGGCGGCGAGGCTTGCCTTGACGCCGCGGCCGCCGGCGCCGATGGCCTGCTCATAGCTCTCGCGTGTGAACGGCAAGGCATCGGACCCGGCCAGCGCACCGAGCAGGCTGGCCGAGATCATCGAGCCGTTATCGACGGCGATCTTCTCCATGTCGAAGGCGATGAAGCGCTTGGCCGCGGCTTCAGCCGTGGCGTGCACCTTCGAGGACGATGCGCGGCCGTCGCCGGGTTCGATCTTCTCGGAGACCGCTGCGATGCGGTGCGACGAGGCGATCAGCGTGGTGCGCTCCGGCGTGACGAACCCGCGGATGATGGCGCGGCCGGCTTCCATCAGTTCGGCGGCGATCAATATATCGACGTCGCCCTGCGACGGCGACAGCGCGAAGACCGGCAGCCGGCCGGTGTCGCGGCACATTTCGACATAGTAGATGGTGGCGCCGGTGCGCTGGGCGACGCCGGCAACCGAGGTCGATTGGGCGACGTAGCCGTTGCGCTCGGCGACGTCGGTGATCCAGTCGGCCAAAACGCCGCCGCCCTGGCCGCCAACCGCCAGCACGGCAAGCTTTATGATGCGCCCGTCGTCCAGCGCGCCGGCCTTGGAACGGGTTGATGGGACAGCGTCAAGCATCGGCGAATATCAGCCGCCGGCTTTCGCGGCGGCGCTGCAAGAGGCGGATCGTGGCGCGCCGCGCGGCTTCAAGCAAACGGTCCCAGCGGCTTGGATTATGCACCACGTCGGCTCTGTAGAAGGATGGGCACAGCACCGCCGCATCGGCAACCTCGCCACAATTGCCGCAGCCGACGCAGCTCTGGTCGATATGCGCCACCGGATCGTCGCGCAGCGGGTCATCGAGCGACTTCACCGACAGCGACGGACAGCCGGAGAGCCGCATGCAGGCATGGTCGCCGGTGCAGATGTCCTCGTCGACGCCGAATTTCGGCTTGACGACCCGCTCACCGCCCTTGATCGCCTTGTCGACCAAAGGCTTCTCGCGACGCTGGCGGTTGAGCATGCATTCGGACGAGGCGACGATGACTTTCGGGCCCTTCTCGTCCGTCGTCAGCGCCTCGCGCAGCGTGTCCTGCATCCTGGTCACATCATAGGTGCGGTCGATGTGGCGCAGCCATTTGACGCCCATGCCTTTCACCGCCTCGGTGATCGGATGCTTGGTCGACTTCGTCTTGTTGCCGGCGCGGGAGGAAAGGATATCCTGCCCTCCCGTCGCCGCCGAATAGAAATTATCGACGATGACGATGACGCCATCGTTCTTGTTGAACACGGCATTGCCGATCGAGGACGTCAGGCCGTTGTGCCAGAAGCCGCCGTCGCCGACGAAGGAGATCGAGCGGCGCTTGGCATCGGGCGAGTTGAACGCCGAGGCCGAGGCCGGCCCCAGCCCGTAGCCCATGGTGGTGGCACCGAGCTCGAAAGGCGGCATGATCGAGAACAAATGACAGCCGATGTCGGAGGCGATGTGGTGCTTGCCCAGCTCCTGCTCGACCAGCTTGGTGGCGGCGAAGATCGGCCGCTCCGGGCAGCCGACGCAGAAGCCGGGCGGCCGGCCCGGGACGACGTTGATCAGGTCGGCGGTGTCGAGCCCGTCGCCGATCTTGTTGGGCGCGCGGACCTCGCTTGGCAGCAGATGCGGGATGGTGGCACGCAGGAACGATCCGATGCCGTCGAGCATCACCTGGCCGGTATATTCGCCGGCCATAGGCAGATGTTCCTTGCCAACGAGCTTGGTGCCGCGGCCGGCCTTGTGCAGCATCGCGGCAAAGGCCTGTTCGATGTAGTTGGGCTGGCCTTCCTCGACGACGAGCACGGCGTCCTTGCCTTCGCAGAAGGACAGGAATTCGTCATCGACCAGCGGGTAGACGGCGTTCAGCACATAGAGCGGCACGTCGGTGTCGCCATAGGTGTCGGCGAGGCCGAGCCGCTGCAGCGCCCGGATGACCGAATTGTACATGCCGCCCTGCATGACGATGCCGACCGAGCCGTGCTCCGGGCCGAAAAACTCGTTGACCTTATTGGTACGGATGAAATCGACCGCCGCCGGCCAGCGTTTCTGCACCTTTTCTTTCTCGTGCAGGAAGGACGCGGGCGGCAGCACGATGCGGCCGGTGTCGCGGCGCGGCGCCTCGAGCGCATCGGCCACCGTCATCGCCGGGCGCTTGTTGTCCTTGGCGATGAAATGGCCGTGGACATGGCAGCAGCGAATGCGGACCTGCAGCATGACCGGCGTGTTGGAAACCTCGGACAGCTCGAAGCCGTCCTCCACCGTCTTGACGATCGACGGCAGGTTCGGGCGCGGGTCGAGCAGCCAGACCTGACTCTTCATGGCGAAGGCGTGGCTGCGCTCCTGCATGATCGAGGAGCCTTCGCCGTAATCCTCGCCGACGATGATCAATGCACCGCCGGTGACGCCGCCGGAAGCGAGATTGGCGAGCGCGTCGGAGGCGACATTGGTGCCGACCGTAGACTTGAAGGTGGCCGCGCCACGGATCGGATAGTGCACCGATGCCGCCAGCATGGCGGTGGCGGTGGCTTCCGAGGCGCTCGCCTCGAAATGCACGCCGAGCTCGCCCAGAATATCCTGCGCGTCGGCCAGCACGTCCATCAAATGGCTGATCGGTGCACCCTGATAGCCGCCGACATAGCCGACGCCGCATTGCAGCAGCGCCTTGGTGAGGGCGAGAATGCCTTCGCCGGAAAACTCCTCGCCGGCGCCGAGCCTGAGCTTTTCGACTTCCTTGGCAAAAGACCGTTCGGCCATTTTGGACTCCTTCCGTTGCCGCCGGGATCCGGCGGCGCGTAAGCTTAGATGTCGTGCTTGCGAATGTTCTTCAGCATCTTCTGCAATGTCGCGATCAGCGCCGCGTATTCGGCATCGTCGACATCGTCGAACATTGCCTCGAAAGCATCGTGCATGGCCGGCCAGGCGCGCGCGAACTCGGCGCGGCCATCGTCGGTCAGGAACACATGGCGGATACGGCTGTCGGTGACCCCCTGCTCGCGCCGAACAAACCCTTGCCCCTCCAGCGTGTCGAGCGTGCGGCTCAAGGTCGACTGCTCGATGACGGTATAGACCGAGAGATCGTTGACGGTGACGCCATCGGTGACCGACAACACGGCGAGCGTGCGCACCTGCGGAATGGTCAGGCCTTGCTTGCGGAAATTGTCGCGCAGCGTGGCGTTGTAGCGGCCCATGATGCGGTTCATCAGATAGGGCGCGAACTGCTGCAGGCCGATCTGGCCCAAAGTCGAGATGCGCTGGCGTTTTTCAACCTTCTGTTCCATCACAGCCTCCCCGCCACGAGAAAGCCGGAGCCGCCGCCCAAGCCAGCACCCGGATGGGTCGAGGCGCCGATGTGGTAGAGACCCCTGACCCCGGTTTCGTGATTGCGGCTCGTCTTGAGCGGCCGCCACAGAAACGACTGGTCGATGGTCGAGGAACCGCCATAGGGGTCGCCGCCGACCAGATTGATGTTCATCGCTTCCAGGTCAGCCGGCGAACAGGCGCGGCGCGCGATGACGCTGTTCTTGAACCCATCGATATGGCTGGCGAGGATCGCTTCGGCACGGTCGGCGTAGGCTTCGCGCAGCGCCTCGGTCCAGCGACCGTCTGCCGGTGTTTGCAGTTTGCCGGCGGCATCGCCCTTGATATGGCGTGGCGCCTCGGGCAGTTGCAGCCACAGGATCGCCTTGCCGTCCGGGCAGCGCGATGGGTCGAGCGCGTGCGGCTGGCCGACGCAGATGGTCGGCACCTCCGGCAGCATGCCGCGCACGGCTTCGTTGCAGGCCTTCGAGACGCCGTCGAGCCCCGGTGTCAGATGCAGCAGCGCGACCTTGTCCAGGCCCTCGCCGCGCCATGCCGGCGGCTTGTCCAAGGCGTAGTGGATCTGGAAATCGCCCTTGCCATAGCGGTATTTTTGCGCTGCCTCGACGTCGGCTTTCGGCGCCGCGTCGCCGAGCAGCCGCTCGTAGAGCTGGGTCGGCGTGACCGAGCAGATGACGCTCTTGTTCACGCTGATCGTTTCGCCCGAAGCCAGCCGCACGCCGGCGGCGCGGCCGCCGCTTTGGACGATGGCCGCGACGTCGGCGCCAGTGCGGATTTCGCCGCCACGTTCCCTGATCAGCGCTTCGAACGCGGACAGCAGATGCCTGGCACCGCCCTTGACGATCGGCGCGCCGGCCGCCTCAAGCGCGAAGGCGATGACCTTGGCGATCTGGCCGGAGAACGCGTCCTCAGGCCCGAGGCCGGCATGCAGCACCCAGGGCGCCCACAGCGCGCGCATGGTTTCCGACTGGTAAGTGCTTTCCAACCAACCGCGCGCTGGCACCAGCGCGCTGCCGAGAAAGGCGGCAAGGCCACGCGGGCCGCGCCGCCAGGCTTCGCCCGCGAGCAGCTTTGCCGTCGGGTAAGACCACAGGCTTCCGCCGAGCAGACCGAACAGCAGGCCAGCATTGCGCTCGATCTCGCCGACATCGCTGCGGTGCCGGTCGCCGTCGCCCGCGGCAAGCGCATTGGCCGCCGTGACATTGGCGATACGATCGGTGCGCAGGACGGCGTGGCTGCCGTCCGGGCGCAGCACGCCGGTCGGCGTGGAGGTGTTGCAAAACTCCAGGCCGTGCCGCGCCAGATCCTTGCCCAATGCCGCATAGGCCGGTGAGGTGATGAACAGGACGAAGGTCGTCGCCATCACGTCGTGGATGAAGCCGGGCGCGGTGATTTCTTCGGTGCGCATGCAGCCGCCGATGCGGTCGTTGCGCTCGAGCACCAGCACCTTCGCCCCCTTGCCGCCAAGCATCGCCGCGCAAACCAGCGCGTTGATGCCGCTTCCGACGATGATGTGATCGATATCGCTCATCGAGGGTTGCTCCTAACCGGCAGGAGTCCAATTGCAGAGATTGGCGCTCTACGGCGCCCCCCTCTGTCCTGCCGGACATCTCCCCCACTTGGGGGGAGATCGGCTGTCACCGCGGCCTTCGCCACTCTCCAACGCCGCAGGAATGAGCGAGGCGCCGAAACTGCCAATCTCCCCCCAAATGAGGGAGATGTCCGGCAGGACAGGGGAGGGCGCCGTAGAGTCGCAGCCTTGCAAGACTGCCGCTCCCAACCCGTCACCACAGCATTGCCTGCAAGCATGATCTTCTCCCGAAGACCGCCAGTTGCCCTATTGTCTCGGCACGAGCGCCAGTGCGCGGATCGGGCTGCCGGTGCCGTGCTCGATCTTGAGCGGTGCGGCGATCAGGATCGCGCCCTTCGGCGGCAGCCGGTCGAGGTTGCACAGGCTGGCGAGCCCATAGCGGTTGGCCTTGTGCATCAGGCTGTGCGCCGGGAATGGCGGCTCCATTCCCCCTGCTTTGCCAGCATCCGTGCCGATCGTCTCGCTGCCCCAGCCCTTGATGTCCTTGCTGATCAGATACTGGATGGCCTCGGCCGTCGGTCCGGGCGTGTGCGGTCCGGTCTCATTGGCGTTGAGGAACTCGGCTTCCGAGCCGTTGCGCTTGTACCAGTCGGTGCGCATCACCACCCATTCGCCCGCGTTGATAGCGCCATGTTCGGCTTCCCAGGCCTTGATGTGGTCGACGGTGAGCAGGAAGTCGTGATCGGCGGCGGCTTGCTTCGAGCAGTCGATGACATTGACCGGGCCGACGAAATTCTGAACCGGAATGGTGTCGGTGGCACCGTCCGGATAATCCTTGCCGGTGATCCAGTGCTGCGGCGCGTCGAAATGCGTGCCCGAGTGTTCGCCGAGCTTCAGCCAGTTCCAGGCCCACCACGGACCGTTCTTGTCATAGTGGGAGATGGCGTGGATCTCGACCTTCGGCGTGTCCACCGCCAGCTCCGGCGGCAGCTTGATCAGCGGCGTGTTGGGTCCGAGCGGCGCCGTCAGGTCGACCACCTGGATGGCGCCTGAAAGAAGCTGGCCGGCGACGTCGCCGAGGAGTTGTTGTGTGTCCATGGTCTCTGTTCCCTCTTTCTCAATGGTGCTGAAGGCTCTCGCGGCCCTTAATATCCTACTAGACGAAAACATATGCATCTGCAATTATCTTTAAGCATAAAGGAAATGGGACGGGGCGTGAGCGAGTTCGACGCCATATTTGTCGGGGCAGGCCACAACAGTCTGGCATGCGCCGCGCATCTGGCGTTCAAAGGCTGGAAAACAGCGGTTTTCGACCGCAATCCAACGATCGGCGGCGCCGTCCAGACGCGTGAATTCACGCTTCCAGGCTTCCGGCACGATTTCGGCGCAATGAATCTGGGCCTGTTCGCCGGCTCGGCCTTTCACAGGAAATATGCAAATGAATTGAAAACCCACGGGCTGGAATTCGTGCCGGTGGCCGACTGTTTTGCCAGCGCCTTCCCCGACGGTCGCTGGTTCGGCGTCAGCAGCGACCTGGAGAAGACCACTGGACGGATGACCGCCTTCTCCGCGACCGACGCAGCCACATGGCGCCGTCTGGTTGCGGCATTCCCGGCGGAGGCCGAGCATCTGTTCCGGCTGCTGGGCTCGCCGATGAGTGGGCGTGCGCTCGCCGGCACGGCCTGGAAGCTCTGGCGCAAGAAGGGTATTGGCGGCGCGCTCGATACCGGCCGATTACTGCTTTCCTCACCCCGCGCGTGGCTCGAGCAGACTTTCGAGTCACCGCATGTCAGGGCGACGCTGGCCACCTGGGGCATGCATCTCGATTTCGCGCCTGACATCGCTGGCGGCGCGGTATTTCCTTACCTCGAATCGATGGCCAACCAGTGCTTCGGCATGCTGCTCGGCAGAGGCGGCGCCGACACGATCATCCGCGCTTTGTCGGGCATGCTCACGGCAGCCGGCGGCAAGATCGTCACTGGGGCTGATGTCGCCGAGATCACGGTTTCGGCCGGCAAGGCGACCGGCGTGCGGCTCGCTTCCGGCGAGACTCACACCGCCACCAGGGCCGTCATCGCCGGTGTCGCACCCAAGGCGCTGACCGGGAAACTGTTGCCCAATGGATCGGGCGACGCCGGCTTCGACACGGCCATGAAAAAATTCCGCCACGCGCCGGGCACGATGATGATCCATCTGGCACTCGACGATTTGCCGGACTGGCGCGCCGGCGCCGAGCTTCGGCAGTTCGCCTATGTGCATCTCTCGCCGTCGCTCGACGCCATGTCGCGAACCTATCAGCAGGCGATGGCAGGCATGCTGCCGGAAGAGCCGGTGCTGGTCGTCGGCCAGCCGACCGCGGTCGATCCGTCGCGCGCGCCGGACGGCAAGCATGTGCTCTGGGTGCAGGTGCGCATGCTGCCGGCCGAGATTGTGGGCGATGCGGCGGGCATGATCGCGCCGGCCCACTGGGACGAGGCTAGGGAGCACTACGGCGAGCGCGTCCTCGACATTATAGAGCGCTATGCGCCCGGCCTTCGCCGGAAGATCCTCGGCCGCGCCGTGTTCTCGCCCATCGACCTCGAACGCGAGAATCCCAACCTGGTCGGCGGCGACCAGGTCTGCGGCAGCCATCATCTGGCGCAGAATTTCCTGTTCCGGCCGGCGCGCGGTTACGCCGGCTGGAACACGCCGATCGGCAATCTGCACCTGACCGGGGCGGCAACATGGCCGGGCGCCGGCACCGGTGCAGGCTCAGGTTTCATGCTCGCGCAACAACTTGGCGGGAGGTAAAGCCGTAATTTTCAACTAGGGTGAAGGAGGACAAGGCGCGGTTGCCCAAGGAGCCTGAACCCACGAAACGACAACGACACCGCGCATAAAAGCAACAGGGGAACGACCATGACAATCAACAGACGAGAATTGCTCGGATATGGCGCGGCCGCGCTTGGCGCCACGGCGCTCGGCCTGCCGCAAATCGCCAAGGCTGCCGGCGAACTGACTATCGCCTACAACGTCAACCTACCGTCCTGGGACCCGACCACCGGGCCTTCGGCGGTCAACCCGACCATCCAGGGTCTCTACCAATCGGTGTTCGACCAGTTCATCCCGCAGAAGCCGGACCTTTCTTTCGCGCCCGGCCTGCTCACCGAATGGGGCTGGAACGAGGATCGCAGCAAGATCATGATGACGGTGCGCGAGGGCGTCACCTGGCATGACGGTTCGCCATTCACGGCCGAAGACGTGGTCTGGTCGCTGCAGCGGGCGGGCGATGAAAAGACCGGCAACCCGATCCAGTTCGTCTGGAAGAACGTCAACAACTTCAAGATCGACGGCAACAAGATCACCGGCGACGTCGTGCAATTCGACCCGGTGTATTTCAAATGGATGTCGTTCCTCACCGGCTACATCATGCCGAAGGCCTATTACGAAAAGGTCGGCGCCGAGGGTTTTGAGAAAGCCCCGATCGGCACCGGGCCCTATATGGTCAACAAATTCGAGCGCAACGCCTTCCTGCGGCTCAAGGCCAACCCGAACTACTGGGGCGGCAAGCCGGCCTTCGAAAACGTAACCATCAAGTTCGTCACCGATGCGGCGAGCCGCGTCGCCGAGATCGAGTCCGGCTCCTCGCAGGTGACTCTCGAAATCCCCTATGAGGAATATGACCGCCTGATCGCCAAGGACGGACTTACCGGCTCATGCAAGAATGTTTCCGACATCGGCATGATCTTCTTCAACGACATCGACGTGATGCTGGACAAGAACGTGCGCCAGGCAGCGGTGATGGCGGTCGATAAAAAGCTTTTGGTCGACCGGCTGCTGCGCGGTTACGGCCAGCCCATCGATACGCTGGAGACGCCGGAATACGCCGCCTACGATGCGTCGATCAAAGCCGAGCATAACCCGGAAAAGGCCAAGGAATTGCTGGCCGCCTCCGGCTATTCGCCGGAAAAGCCGGTCAAGTTCACGATACAGACGACCAAGGGCTTCAAGCCCAAGGACTACGAGATGATCCAGGCGATCGTAGGCATGTGGCGCAAGGTCGGCATCGAGGCGACGATCGAGGTCTACGAGATCGCCAAGCACTATGAGTTGCGCGCCGCCGACAAGCTGGCGCCGGCCGCCTTCTACAATTGGGGCAACGCCATCGGCGACCCGACCACCTCGACCGGCTTTGCCATGTATGGCCCGAGCCCGCATTCGGTGTGGGACAGTCAGGATCTGATCGACATGATCAACCCGCTGTGGGGCGAGAAGGACGAGGCCAAGCGCATTGCCGGCTGGAAGGCCGTCGACAAGTACATTGCCGAGCAGGCCTATGTCCTGCCGCTGATCCAGTATGCGCAGCCGATCGTGCATGCCAAGGGCGTCAATGTCGTGCAGCATGTGTCGGGCGCGCTGTTGCCGGCGCTGATGAGCCCGGCCTGAGACAGTCTTCGGCTTGCCGCGCGCCGTCCGGAATGACGGCGCGCATTTTCTGTCACGGGCGACCATGCTGCTGCAAAGATTCCTGATCCGTCTTCTGACGATGGCGATCACGCTGTTCGGCGTGGCCGTCGTCGTCTTCGTCGTCATCCGTGTCGCGCCAGGCGATCCGATCGCGATGATGCTGCCGCCCGGTGCAACCGATGCCGACATCGCGCGTCTGCGCGCGCTTTACGGGCTGGACAAGACCATCGTCCAGCAATTTTTCATCTGGCTGGCAGGTGTCGTCAGGGGCGATTTCGGCACCTCGATTTCGCTCCGGCAGGATGTTCTGGGCCTGGTCCTCAACCGCCTGCCGGCGACGCTGGAACTCGCGATCGTCGCGCTCTTGATGGCGCTGGCAATCGGCGGCACGACGGCGATCCTCGGCGCGCGCGAACGCGGCACCGCAGTCGAGGCTGGCATCGACATCGCCAGCGGTGCGGCGCTCTCGATTCCCGATTTCCTGTGGGGTTTGGTGCTGATCCTTCTGTTCGGCGTGCTGGTGCCGGTTTTCGACATTTCCGGCCGGGTGTCGCCGCAGCTCGATCTGCCCTTCGTCACGCAGTTCTATTTGTTCGAGAGCATCGTGCGGCTGCGCTTCGACCTGACCAAGGACCTGCTGGCGCATATGCTGATGCCGGCCGTGGCTTTGGCGCTGCCACTCGCCGCAATCATCTCGCAGCTGCTGAAACAGTCGTTGAAGGAAGTGCTCGACCTCGACTATGTCGTGTTGGCGCGGGTAAAGGGCTTTTCGGAAACGCAGGTCATCCTGCGCGAGGCGTTGAAGAACGCCGCCCTGCCGACGCTCACTCTGGTCGGCGTGCAGTTCACCTTCCTGATCGGCGGCACGGTCATCGTCGAGCGGCTATTTTCCTATGAGGGTCTCGGCAACATGGCGATCGATGCCGTCATCAACCGCGACCTGCCGCTGATCCAGGGCATCGTGCTGGTGTTCGCGCTGTTGTTCGTGCTGATCAACCTCAGCGTGGACATGATATATGCGCTGCTTAATCCGAGGCTGCGCCGTGGATGAGGCCCGCATTTCAAGACATGGCTCGCGGGCACGCCTGTGGCTGGCCGGCGGTTGGCTGCTGATTGCGCTGCTGGCCGCGATTTTTGCGCCGTTGGTCGCGCCGCAGGACCCACTGGCGCAGGATTTGATGCTGGAGCGGCTGCCGCCGTTCTGGCTGAGCGATGCTGAGCCCGGCTACTGGCTCGGCACCGACAGCCTCGGCCGCGATCTTCTGTCACGGCTGATCTTCGGTGCCCGCATCGCCTTCATCGTCGCCTTCGCGGCAGCCCTTGCCGCCTGCCTGGTCGGCTCGACGCTGGGGCTGATCGCCGGCTATTTCGGCGGCTGGGCCGACCGCATCATCTCGCGTATCGTCGATGTCTGGATGGCGTTTCCCCCGGTGCTGTTTGCCATCCTTCTGGTCGCAGTGCTCGGCACCGGCTTGAGCTCGGTTATCATTGCCATTGCCGTCATCGACTGGACGCGCTTCTGCCGGGTGATCCGCGCCGAGACGATGGGCCAGTCGCGCATGGACTATGTCGAGAACGCCCGCATCGCCGGTTACGGCCGCATCGGCATCATGCTGCGCGAAGTGCTGCCCAATGTGGTGCCGTCGATCGTGGCGCTGCTGTCGCTGGAGATGGGCATTGCCGTCATCGTTGAGGCGATCCTGTCCTTCGTCAATCTGTCGATCTCGACCGACGACCCGACCTGGGGCGGCATCATCGCAGAGGGTCGCTTGTCGGTCCATCAGGCCTGGTGGGTGCTGGTGTTCCCGCTGGTCACCCTGATCCTTACGGTGCTGTCGTTCAGCCAGTTCGGCGAAGGTCTCAGGGCACGTTTCGATCCGGTGCTGCGATGAACGCGCTGGCGAAATCCTGCCTCGACATACGCGACCTTAGCGCGGTGCTGCCTAATGGCTTGCGCGTGTTGCGCTCGGTATCGCTTTCCGTTCAACCCGGCGAGGTCCGCGCGCTGGTCGGCGAGAGCGGCGCCGGCAAGACGATGATCGGCAAGGCGGTGCTCGGCGTGCTGCCACCCAGCGTGCGCATTGTCGAAGGCGACATGCTGCTCGAGGGCGAGGACCTCGGCAAGCTTCAGCCGAAGGCAAGGCGCCCGTTGATCGGCGCGCGCACCGCGCTGATCCCGCAGGACCCGCTGACCGCGCTCAATCCGTCACGGCGAATCGGCCCACAGATGACCGACCGGCTGGTGCGCATCCTCGGCTGGAGCGGTGAGAAGGCCGATACACGCATCCGCCAATTGCTGGACGAGGTGCAGATCCGCGACCCCGAGCGTGTCCTCAAATGCTATCCGCACGAGCTGTCCGGCGGCATGCGCCAGCGCGTGCTGATCGCCGCGGCGTTCGCAGCCGAACCAAGGCTGATCGTCGCCGACGAGCCGACCACGGCGCTCGACGTGACCGTGCAGAAGCAGATCTTGCGGCTGATCGCGCAATTGCAGCGCGAGCATGGTACGGCGATCCTGTTCGTTACCCACGATCTCGGCGTCGTCGCCAAGATAAGCCAGAAAGTTTCAGTGCTCTACGCCGGCAAGGTGGTGGAGGAGGCCGAGACGGCTGCTCTCTTCGCTGCCCCGCAGCACCCCTATACGCGGGCGCTGATGGCCGCGACGCCGCGCTACACCGATCCCCTCGCTTCGCTGAAACCCGTGGACGAGGCGGTACTGGCCGGGCTAGCCGCGGAGATCGCCGCCGCCGATCAGGCCTGGAGGCACCCGCATGGCTGAGCCGCTGTTTTCCGTGCGTGGGCTGAAGGTTGCCTTACCCGACATGACGCGCAAGCCGTTGTTTGGCCGCGCTCCGCTGGCCGAGATCCTGAAAGGCCTGGACTTCGATCTGCCCAGGGGATCGGTGACCGGCATCGTCGGCGAATCCGGGTCGGGGAAATCGACGCTCGGCCGCGCGCTGGTGCGTCTGCTGGAGCCCAGCGCCGGCAGCGTCAGCTTCGACGGCCGCGACATCACGCATCTGCCTGAGGCGGAGCTACGGCCCGTCCGCCGCGATCTGCAGATGATCTTCCAGGACCCGATGTCGTCGCTTAACCCACGCCGCACCATCGCCAGCATCATCGCCGCACCACTCAAACAGAATGGCCTCGGCGACAATCTGAAAGCCCGAGTTGCTGAAGCGCTTCAGCGCGTCGGCCTGCCTCAAGGCTTCGCCAGCCGCTATCGTCATGAATTGTCGGGCGGCCAGCGCCAGCGCGTCGGCATTGCCCGCGCGCTGGCGCTGTCGCCGAAATTCGTGCTGGCCGACGAAATCGTCTCAGGCCTCGACGTGTCGACGCAGGCACAGATCCTGACGCTGCTGGAAAAACTCGCCGCCGAGATGGGCCTGACCGTTGCGTTCATCAGCCATGACCTGTCAGTGATCCGGCGGCTCTGCCGGCAAGTGATCGTCATGCGCGAAGGCGCGATCGTCGAAGCCAGTGCGACGGATACTTTGTTCGAGAAGCCGCAGCAGGCTTACACGCGCGACCTCCTCGCCGCCATTCCGCTGCCCGAGATCGATGACGCCTGGCTGCTTCCCGCCGCAAAGGCGCCGGCATGAACACATTCCTACTCGCACGCCGAAGAGCGGGCCCCCGACGTGCGCCGACAAGTCAGCTCGCGAAACGGAGGAGAACTGGAATGAAATACGCAATCAGAAACACGATGCTTGCGGCCGCTCTGGCCGGCTCGATGGGAGCAGCCTCGGCTGATTCGATACCCGGCATGCGTGGCCACGACCACACCGGCGTCACCGTCCCCGACATGCAGCAGGCCGTCGAGTTTTTTATCAAGGTGGTCGGCTGCAAGAAGGCGATGTCGTTCGGCCCGTTCGCCGACGACAAGGGCACGTTCATGCAGGATCTGCTGGGCGTCGATCCTAGGGCAGTGATCGAGGAGATCACCCTGGTCCGCTGCGGACACGGGTCGAACATCGAGCTGTTCAAATACACCGCGCCGGACCAGAAGGACCTGACGCCTCGCAACAGCGACATAGGCGGCTTCCACATCGCCTTCTATGTCGACGATATCGCCGCCGCAAAAGCCTATCTTGACGGCAAAGGCGTCAAGACGCGGATGGGGCCGCTGCCGGTTACCGAAGGCCCGGCCGCCGGCCAGACCATCCTCTACTTCCAGGCGCCCTGGGGCTTGCAGTTGGAAGCGATCAGCTATCCCAATGGCATGGCCTATGAAAAAGATGCGGAGACGGTGCTGTGGAGCCCGAAGAACCCGGAGAAATAGCCCGGAGCTTCCCTGGCCAGCGCAAGCCGACTGCCGGCAAGCTTGGTTTCTGAGGCGGATTGTTTCAATCCTGAAACTTCAAGGTTGAATTAATCTGCTTCAGGCGTAAACTCGACAAACAGAAGCGAAGAGGAGATCGCACGATGAAAGTTGCGGTTCTCGGTGGCGGACCAGCCGGGCTCTACTTTGCAATCTCGCTGAAGCTCAGGGATGCCGCGCATGAGGTCACGGTATTCGAGCGCAACCGTGCCGATGATACGTTCGGCTGGGGCGTCGTGCTGTCGGCCGAAACGCTGGAGAACCTGACCAAAAACGACCCGGTCAGCGCCGTCTGGATCCGCAAGCATTTCGCCTATTGGGACGACATCGCCGTCATCCATGACCGCGTGCGAACGGTCTCGACCGGTCATGGCTTTTGCGGCATCGGCCGCAAGCGGCTGCTCACCCTGCTGCAACGGCGGGCGCGCGAGCTCGGCGTCAAGCTGGTCTTCGAAACCGACATCGCCGATCCAAAGCCGTTTATGGAGACGCACGACCTGGTTGTCGCCGCCGACGGGCTGAACTCGAAAGCGCGGGGCACCTTCGTCGACGTGTTCAAGCCCGATATCGACATCCGTAAATGCAAGTTCGTTTGGCTCGGCACCCACCAGAAATTCGACGACGCCTTCACGTTCATCTTCGAGAAAACCGAGCATGGTTGGGTGTGGGCGCATGCCTACCAGTTCGACAGCGATACCGCGACCTTCATCGTAGAATGCAGCGAGCAGACCTGGCAGCGCTTCGGCTTCGGCGCGATGTCGCAGCAGGAATCAATCGCCGTCTGCGAGCGCATCTTTGCCCGTCATCTCGGCGGCCACGCGCTGATGACCAACGCCAATCATATCCGCGGCTCGGCGTGGATCAATTTCCCGCGCGTCTTGTGCGAACGCTGGTCCTACAAGAACCTGGCGCTGATGGGCGACGCGGCGGCGAGCGCGCATTTCTCGATCGGTTCCGGCACCAAGCTGGCGCTGGAAAGCGCGGTGGCGCTGGCCGACTATGTCGAGTCCGAACCGGACCTCGAAGCAGCCTTCCGCAAATATGAGGACGCCCGCCGCACCGAAGTGCTGAAGCTGCAGTCGGCGGCGCGCAATTCGCTCGAATGGTTCGAAGAGGTCGAGCGCTATCTCGGCCTCGATCCGGTGCAGTTCAACTATTCGCTTTTGACGCGTTCGCAGCGCATCAGTCACGAGAATTTGCGGCTGCGCGATGCCGAATGGCTGGCCGGCGCCGAGGAATGGTTCCAGCGTCAGGCCGGCGCCGGCGGCAACAATCTGCGTCGCGCGCCGATGTTCGCGCCGTTCCGGCTGCGCGGCATGGCGCTGCAGAACCGCGTCGTCGTCTCGCCGATGGCGCAGTACAAAGCGGTCGACGGCTGTCCGACTGACTGGCATTTCGCCCATTACGCCGAACGGGCCAAGGGCGGCGCCGGTCTCCTCTACATCGAGATGACCTGCGTCAGCGCGGAGGGCCGCATCACGCCTGGCTGCCCCGGTTTCTATGCGCCCGAGCATGAGGTCGCCTGGAAGCGGCTGGTCGAGTTCGTCCATGCCGAAACCGAGGCCAAGATCTGCGCCCAGATCGGCCATTCCGGTGCCAAAGGGTCGACCAGGCTCGGCTGGCAGGGAACCGACGTGCCGCTGCCCTCAGGCAATTGGCCGGTCATGGCAGCCTCTTCCGTGCCGTGGTCGCCGGAAAACCAGGTGCCGAAGGCGATGGACCGCGCCGACATGGATATGGTGCGCGACCAGTTTGTCGCTTCGGCCGAGATGGCGGCGCGGTGCGGCTTCGACATGCTCGAAATCCACGCCGCGCACGGCTATCTCCTGTCCTCCTTCATCACGCCCTTGACCAACCGGCGCACCGACTCCTATGGCGGCTCGCTGGAAAACCGCATGCGCTATCCCTTGGAAATCTTTCATGCGGTGCGCGCCGCATGGCCGGCCGAGAAGCCGATCTCGATGCGCATATCCGCCAATGACTGGCTGGGTATCGAAGGCGTGACGCCGGCCGACGCCGTAGAGATCGCGCGGCTGCTGCATGAGGCCGGCGTAGACATCTGCGACGTATCGGCCGGCCAGACTTCGGCCGTGGCAAGACCGGTCTATGGCCGCATGTTCCAGACGCCGTTTTCCGATCGCATCCGCAACGAGGTCGGCATGGCGACGATGGCGGTCGGCAATATCTATGAGCCGGACCACGTCAACTCGATCCTGATGGCGGGCCGCGCCGATCTCGTCGCACTGGCTAGGCCGCATCTTGCCGATCCGTACTGGACACTGCACGCGGCCGTCACGCTTGGCGACCGCGGCGTCAAATGGCCGGATCCCTATCTGCCCGGCCGCGACCAGCTCTACCGGCTGGCCGAGCGCGAAGCGGCAGCGGGGTTGAAAGTATGAGTGCCGTGGCGATGATTTCGGGACGTCATGCGCTGGTCACCGGCGGCGGCTCCGGCGTCGGCCGCGCGATCGCGCTGGCGCTGGCCGGCGCGGGCATTAACGTGACCATCTGCGGCCGGCGCGTGGAGCCGCTTGCCGAGGTTGCCGCCGAGAACAAGCGCATCTTCGCAGTTGCCGCCGACGTCACCGACGAGGCATCGATGACGGCACTCTACGAGGCCGCGGAAGCGGCACACGGAGCGTTCGACATCGTCGTTGCCAATGCCGGAATGTCCGGCAGTGCTCCGGCGCAGCGGACCTCGCTGGCAGACTGGCAGCGCACGCTCGACGTCAACTTGACCGGTGCGTTCCTGACGGTGAAGCCGGCGCTGGCCGGCATGGCAGTGCGCAAGACTGGCCGTATCATCTTCGTCGCTTCCACCGCCGGACTGAAAGGCTATCCCTATGTCGCAGCTTACGTTGCCGCCAAGCATGGCGTCGTCGGCCTGATGCGGGCACTCGCCGTCGAGACCGCCAAGTCCGGCATAACAGTGAATGCCGTGTGCCCAGGGTTTGTCGAAACCGAGATGCTGGAGAGCACCGTCCAGCGCATCGTCCAAACGACCGGCCGCTCGTCCGAGCAGGCACGGACAAGCCTAGCCGCGACCAACCCGCAAGACCGCTTCATCCAGCCGGAGGAAATTGCGGCCGCGGTACTTTATCTGTGTGGCGACGCCGCCCGGTCGATTACCGGGCAGACGATTTCGATCTCCGGAGGTGAGACATGGTAGCCGGTCCCCTACCCGCCCCGTCCGGACCCGGCAAGGACCGCCTGCGGCTGTGGATTCGCCTGCTGCGCGCCTCGCGCACCATCGAGGCCGAACTGCGCGAACGACTGCGGCAAGAGTTCAACACAACGCTGCCACGCTTCGACGTGATGGCCGCGCTCTACCGCGCGCCGGAGGGCATGCTGATGAGCGATCTTTCGCGCTTCCTGCTGGTGTCCAACGGCAATGTCACCGGCATCATCGACCGGCTGGTCTCGGAAGGGCTGGTGATGCGGGCCCGACGCAATGGCGACCGCCGCACTTCGATGGTGCGGCTGACGGAAGAGGGATCGAAGACTTTCGCCGTGATCGCCGCCGCGCATGAAAAATGGGTCGGCGAGTTGCTGGGCAATGTGAGCGAGGACGAGGCGCGCCGGCTGACCGGCATGCTGACCTCCTTCCGCAGCAATTGGGAGGGACGGGAATGACGAAGCTGGCCGGCCGCAAGCCGAAGCATTTCCTCTGGCAGGTCGAAGGCAAGATCGCAAAGATCCGGCTCGATCGACCGGAGCGCAAGAACCCGCTGACCTTCGACGGCTATGCCGAATTGCGCGACATATTTCGCGACCTTGTCTACGCCGATGATGTCGATGCTGTGGTGTTCCTGCCCAATGGCGGCAATTTCTGCTCGGGCGGCGATGTCCACGAAATCATCGGCCCACTGGTCAAGATGGACATGAAGGCGCTGCTCGCCTTCACCCGCATGACCGGCGATTTCGTCAAGGCGATGCTGAATTGCGGCAAGCCGATTATTGCGGCGGTCGATGGCGTGGCGGTCGGCGCCGGCGCGATTATCGCCATGGCCTCCGATATTCGCATCGCCACGCCCCAGGCCAAGACAGCATTCCTGTTCACCCGCGTCGGCCTTGCCGGCTGCGACATGGGGGCCTGCGCGATCCTGCCGCGCATCATTGGCCAGGGCCGCGCCGCCGAGCTGCTCTATACCGGCCGCACGATGAGTGCCGAGGAAGGCGAGCGCTGGGGCTTCTACAACCGGCTGGTCGATACCGCAACGCTTGAGGCCGACGCGCTCGACATGGCCGCGCGCGTCGTTTCCGGCCCGACCTTCGCCCACGGCATGACCAAGACGCAGCTGAATCAGGAATGGTCGATGGGGCTTGACCAGGCTATCGAATCGGAAGCGCAGGCGCAGGCGATCTGCATGCAGACACGCGATTTCGAACGGGCGTACGAGGCTTTCGTCGCCAAGGAAAAGCCGGTGTTCGAGGGGAATTGAGGATGTTTTCTTCGATAAAGACCGACAGGTTCGCGGGACAGCGCCCCCCTCTGTCCTGCCGGACATCTCCCCCTCAAGGGGGGAGATCGACTTTGGTTCCCACCTTAGCCAATCGCAACCGCCGCAAGATGCGGGCGGACGCCGGAGCTGCCAATCTCCCCCCTAGAGGGGGAGACGGCCGGCAGGCCAGAGGGGGGCGCCGTAGAGCGCGAGGCCCGAAGCATAGCGGAGGCAGAAATGCCTGACCGCTCTTTCCTCAACTGGCCGTTCTTCGAGGACCGCCATCGTGAACTGGCCGAGCGGCTGGACGCATGGTGCTCCAAGACCCTGCCGGTCGCCCATGACGATGTCGACGCCGCTTGCCGCGAGCTGGTGGCCAAGCTCGGCCGGGACGGCTGGCTGAAGCCGACGGCGCTCGACACCGAAAACCCCTCGCCGCTCGACGTGCGCACGCTCTGCCTCACGCGCGAGACGCTGGCCCGGCATGATGGGCTGGCCGATTTCGCCTTCGCCATGCAAGGGCTCGGCACTGGCGCGCTCAGCCTGTTCGGCTCGCCCGACCAGCAGAGCTGGCTGGCGAAGACACGGGCCGGCAAGGCGATTTCGGCTTTCGCGCTGTCGGAGCCGCGCTCGGGCTCGGACGTCGCCAATATGGAAATGACGGCCATGCGTGACGGCGACAGCTATCTCCTATCCGGCGAAAAGACCTGGATCTCCAACGGCGGTATCGCTGACTTTTATGCTGTCTTTGCCCGCACCGGCGAAGCGCCCGGCGCCAAGGGGCTTTCCGCCTTTGTCGTGCCTTCCGACACCGAGGGGCTGATCGTTGCCGAGCGGCTGGAGGTGATCGCGCCGCACCCGCTCGCCCGGCTGTCCTTCGACAATGCACGCATTCCAGCCTCGGCGCTGATCGGCAAACCCGGTGACGGTTTTCGCATCGCCATGTCCGTGCTCGACGTGTTCCGTTCGACCGTCGGCGCAGCGGCGCTCGGCCTTGCCCGGCGCGCGCTGGACGAAAGCATCACAAGAGTGGCCGAGCGCAAGCTGTTCGGTGCACCGATGGCCGAGCTGCAGATGGTGCAGGGCCATATCGCCGACATGGCGCTGGATGTCGATGCCGCCGCCTTGCTGGTCTACCGCGCCGCCTGGACCAAGGACATGGGCGCGGCCCGGGTTACCCGCGAAGCCGCCATGGCCAAGCTGTTCGCTACCGACAAAGCGCAGGAGGTGATCGACAAGGCTGTACAGCTGCATGGCGGCGACGGCGTCCGCAAGGGCCATATCGTCGAAAGACTGTATCGCGAGATCCGGGCACTGCGCATCTACGAGGGAGCGTCCGACGTGCAGAAGGTGGTGATTGCACGGCAGGTGATGGGGGCGGCCTGAGACGGAGTTGTGTGGAAGAATTGATTGTCTTTGAGTTTTAAGCGACCGGATTTGAGCATTGGGAGGTTTTGACATGCACACCATCCTGCAGCCGGAAGGCTGGGCGAAACCCGTCGGCTACGCCAATGGCGTCGCCGCGCGTGGACAGCTTGTCTTCGTCGGCGGGCAGGTCGGCTGGAACGGACAGGGCCGCTTCGAGACGGATGATCTTGTCGGCCAGGTGCGGCAGACGCTGGCCAATATTGTCGCCGTGCTCGCCGAGGCCGGCGCCACGCCTGAGCATATCACCTCGATGACCTGGTACTTTACCGACAAGGCGGAATATCTGGCCAATCTCAAGGGGATCGGCGAGGCCTATCGCGAGGTGATCGGCCGGCATTTTCCGGCGATGGCCGCTATCCAGGTGATGGCGCTTGTCGAGGACCGCGCCAAGGTTGAGATCCAGGCCACGGCGGTTATTCCGGAGTGACGGCAACACGCGGCAAATTTTTTAAGCTTAAAACTTTCGCCTTGAAAAGCGCGGTACTTTGGATAGCATCCGATCTTACGACTGCCGTGCCGGGAGGGCTTTCCGGCAGTCCGGTCACTTGGCGTATCAAAGCCGTGCGGGGCCAACCCGTCCGATCACAACCAGAGGGAACGAAAATGAACTTCACCCGTCGCAACCTGCTGCTTCTTGCTGCCGCCATCGGCATCGCCGGCGGCCCGGCCTATGCCGAAGGCACGCTGAATGTCGGCGCCTATCCGACCAATCCGCCTTTTGAATACAAGAACGAGAGCGGCACGTTCGAGGGTTTCGAAGTCGACATCATCAATGAGGCGGCAAAGCGTATCGGCATGACCACTGATATCGCCGACCTCGGTTTCCAGGCGCTGTTCGCCGCCACCACCTCGAAGCGCATCGACGTCGCCATCTCGTCGATCACCATCACGCCGGAGCGGCTGAAGTCGCAGTCGTTCACGCAGCCCTACTATGATTCCGACATGGGCATCGCCGCGAAGGCCGACAGCCCAATCAAAGCCGAGGCCGACCTCAAGGGCAAGATCGTCGGCGTGCTGTCCGGCTCGACCGGCGAAGCCTGGGTCAAGGCCCACCAGGAAGCGGACGGGTTCAGTGACGTCAAAGGCTACGACACGCAGCAGAATTTGCTGCTCGACCTCAGCTCCGGCCGCGTCGATGCGGCGGTCAGCGATATTCCGGGCCTGGAATATTCTTTCACCAGGATGAAGGATCTCGCCGTAAAAGAGCGCATCAAGACCGGCGAGCAGTACGGTCTGATGATGACCAAGGACCACCCGCTGCTCGGCAAGCTGAACGACGCGCTGACCGCGATGAAGAAGGACGGCACGCTGGCCGCGATCCACAAGAAGTGGTTCGGCAGCGACGCACCGGCCGATTCCTCGACCGTCAAGGACATGCCTATGCCGAAGGCCTGAGCGGCAGTTCGCGCTTAAATGTCGTGCCGGCTTTCGTGCCGGCACGATTTCGGATTTCGGGCTCGGGCTCGAGCGTCGCGGGACGCCAAACGTTTCGGGAATGCTGCGATGTCGCTGCTGGACACCTTCTTCAACGCCGACGTCATGGTCTCCAGCCTGCCGGCGCTGCTGCGCGGTTTCCTGAACACCCTGCTGCTTGGAATCATGAGCATCGGCATCGGTATTCCCGTCGGCCTCGCGATCAGCCTAGTGCGGCTCTATGCGCCAAAGCCGCTTCGGCTGCTGGCTGTCGGCTACATCGACATTTTCCGGGCGATGCCGGTGCTGGTGGTGCTGATCCTGATCTACTATGCGCTGCCGTTCCTCGGCATTCGCCTGTCATCGTGGACTTCCGCGGTGATGGCCTTCGCCATCATCATGGCGGCCTATTCGGCCGAGGTGTTCCGCTCCGGCATAGAGAGCATTCCGCGCGGCCAGTTCGAGGCGGCGCAGGCGCTCGGCCTGCCGTTCTTGCTGACCTTGCGCAAGGTAGTGCTGCCGCAGGCGATCCGCGTCGTCATTCCGCCAATGACCAGCAATTGCGTGTCGATGTTCAAGGACACCTCGCTCGCCTCCACGGTAGCATTGCCTGAACTGCTGAAGGAAGCGACCAACGCGCAATCGCTCTATGCCAATCCCTCACCGCTGATCGGCGCGGCGCTGGTCTA
The DNA here is from genome assembly GCF_040322115.1 of Mesorhizobium sp. M0195. Taxonomy (NCBI): domain Bacteria; kingdom Pseudomonadati; phylum Pseudomonadota; class Alphaproteobacteria; order Hyphomicrobiales; family Phyllobacteriaceae; genus Mesorhizobium; species Mesorhizobium sp. M0195. The sequence continues at coordinate 313,406 of NZ_JAMYSV010000003.1, forward strand.
TCTGATCTTTCTCTGGCCGATGGTCCGACTCGTCAGCCTCCTGGAACGCCGCTTCCAGACCGAAAAGACCCGCTGAGGTCGCCAACGATTTCCGTCCGCCAATTCCCCGAATATCAACTTCCGTTAGGCACTTCGCAGGAGACGAGCTTGAACCAGCATCAGATTTCGAAAACCGGCGATGCCGCAGCTTTCCCGGTCGAGACGATCCGCGCCATGTTTCCCGCCTTGCAGCAAGCCGGAGACTTCGTCTTCATGGACAATGCCGCCGGCGCGCAGATCCCGCAAAGCGTGCTCGATGCGGTCACCAACCATTTGGTCGCGCATAATGTGCAGCGCGGCGGCCGCTATGGCCGCAGCGTCACCGTCGATCAAGCAGTGGCCGGCGCGCGCGAAAGCGTGGCCTTGCTGATCAACGCTACCAACCCGGCGGAGATCTGCTTCGGCATGAACGCCACTTCGTTCATCCGCCTGGTCAGCCTCGGCATCGGCCAGATGCTTTCCGAGCGCCCAAACGGGGAGCGTGACGAGATCGTCATCACCGACATGGATCACGACGCTAATATCGCGACGTGGCTGGCGCTGGCGCCCGCCGGCGCCAAGTTCAAATGGTGGCGGATGCGCGAGGACGGCAATCTGCATGTCGACGATTTGCGCCCGCTGGTCTCAGAGCGCACCCGGCTCGTCGCCTGCACGGTGACGGCGCATTCGATCGGCTCGATTGTCGACGTTGCTTCCGTGGCTAGGATTGCGCATGCGGCAGGCGCCGAAGTGTTCCTAGACTGCGTGCATTACGGCCCGCACGGGTTGATCGATGTGCAGGCCTGGGATTGCGATTATCTGGTCTGCTCCGGCTACAAGAATTTCTCGCCGCATATGGGCTTCCTGTGGGGCCGCTTCGAAACACTGAAGCGCTTGCCGACCTTCCGCGAGGATTTCATCCCCGACGAGCCGCCTTACAAGATCGAGGCCGGTACCTTCATTTACGAGAACGTCTCCGGCATGGATGCCGCGGTGCGCTATCTCGAGTCGATCGGCCGCAATTTCTTGTCCGAGAATAACCGGTCGCGTCGCGACAACATCGTCGCCGGCATGAATGCCATCCGCGATTACGAGCAGGTGCTGGCGCGCGAAATGCTGGCGGTGCTCAAGGGTTGCGGCGCGACGATCTATGGTGTCGCCGACGAAGCACGCCTCAGCGAGCGCGTGCCGACTTTCTGTTTCAACATCGGCACGCTGTCGCCGCAGAGGATCGTCGAGGAAATGGCCGAGATGCAGATCGGCATTCGCGACGGCCATATGTATGCGCCGCGCCTGATGAAGCGGCTCAACTTAAGCATGGACAGCGGCGCCGTCCGCGCCTCGCTGGTGCATTACAATACGATTGAGGAAGTTCGGCGTTTCGGCGAGGCGCTGCGTACCGTCATCGCCCGGCTGTCCTGATCGGGCTGTCCGGCTGCGCTTGCGCCGTTCTGGTGGAGCGCGAAAGCGGTTGCACCCGGGCTCTCCAGGCCGGGGCGCAACTGCATGCTTGGGATCAGGTAATCGCCGCCATTCTGCTGCCGATAAGGAATGGGCCGGATTGTCTCGAGCGTCCGCATCCTCTCGCGCAGCCGCTCCGCGACAGGCTCGAAATCGGCTTCCCCAAAACGGTCCACCCTGTAAACCACGAACGGCGGAAGCACGTCGTAGCCCGGATAATAGAGAATTCCGTGATTGATCGGGAACAGCACGTCGTCGATCGGGCCGTTGACGCCGCGGGCAGAATAATGCTCCTCCCAGCCGCCGGTGGTCACGATCAGCATTGCGCGCTTGCCGGCGAGCGTTCCCTCACCAAAGCGGTCACCCCACCGCTTGTCGCTGTGCTCGCCAACGCCATAGGCGAAGCCGTAGGCGTACACGCGATCGACCCAGCCCTTGAGGATCGCCGGCATGGCGTACCACCACAGCGGGAACTGGAGGATCAGGGTGTCGGCCCATAGCAGCTTGTCGATCTCGGCTTTGACGTCATCGGTCAGAGTGCCGCTCGCAAAAGCTTTTTTGGAGGCGCCGGCCGGCAGGAAACGTGCTTCCGGCGGCCACGACGGAAAGTCGGCACGGTCCACCTCGGATTTCCAGCCATCGGCATAGAGGTCGGACACCCGCACCTCGTGGCCCTGGGCCTGGAGTTCCCTGATGGCGACGTCACGCAGCGCGCCGTTGAGCGAACGCGGCTCAGGATGAGCAAAAACAAGCAGGACTTTCATGGGTCTACTCCGAAGAAGGACGATAGACACCAAAGATAGCCAGCCGCGGGCGGATCCACTATATGTAGGAAATGTATAAGATTATGCCGAATAATGGATAGATCGGACGTCACTCTCGAGCGCATGCGCACCTTCGTTCGCGTCGCCGAGCGCGGCAGCCTCTCGGCGGTGGCGCGCGAGCTCGGAGTTGGGCAGTCGACGGTCACACGGCATTTGCGAGAACTCGAGGAGGCCGTCGGCGTGCCCTTGCTCAGCAGGACCACCCGGCGTGTGACGATGACCGATGAAGGCAGCCGTTACTATGCCGACAGCGTCCAGATCCTGCGCCTCGTTGAGCAGGCCGGCGATGAGGCGCGGGGCACGCGCGGCGCGTCGGCCGGCACGATCCGGATATCCTGCACGGCGGCGCTCGGGGTCTTGCACGTCAGCCGGTTGATCTTCGCCTTTCAGGACCGCTATCCCGATATCGGCATCGATCTTAGCCTCACCGACGAGCGCATCGACCTTGTGCGGGAGGGCGTCGACATTGCGCTTCGCCTGGGTCCGCTCACCGACAGCTCGATGAAACTGCGGGCGCTCGGGCAATCCCGGCGTCTGCTGGTGGCGGCGCCGGCCTATCTGGCGGCGCGGGGCAGACCGGCTGTCCCGCAGGGTCTGCCTGGCCATGAAGGCATCCGGATGTCGAACATCGCGGGAAGCGACACACTCACCTTGCAGGGGCCAGGCGGCGAGACCTTTGCGGTGCCCTTTGGCGGTCGATTTCGAGTCGACCATGGGCTTGCCGCGCGCGAAGCCCTTGTCGCCGGACGCGGCATCGCACCCGCCCACCATTGGCTTGTCGACGATCTCCTGACGGCCGGCCGGCTGGAAGTGGTCCTGCCGGGCTGTTTTCCGCCCCCCGTCCCGCTGAGCATGCTGATCGTCCCGGAACGCGCCGGCATTGCCCGGGTGCGGCTGCTGGTCGACTTTCTCGTCGAGCAGATCTCCAGCATTCCGGGGATCGAGAAGCCGTAGCCGGCCGGCAAACCTCGCCGGATCAGGCGGCCTTCTTTTTCGCCAACCTTGCCTTGATGCTGGCGACGTCGGCACGCGGCGTCGCCGCGAACAGCGTCCTGGTGTAGCTGTGCTTGGGGTCGGCGAAGACCTCGTCGCGCGAGCCGTATTCGACCGCCTCGCCGAAATACATCACCATCACGTCGTCGGCGATATAGCGTACCACCGACAGGTCGTGGCTGATGAAAACATAGGTCAGCTGAAACTCATCCTGCAGGTCGGCGAGCAGGTTCAGCACCTGCGCCTGCACCGAAAGATCAAGTGCCGAGACGGGCTCGTCCAGCACCAGAAGGCTGGGGTTGAGCATCAGCGCGCGGGCAATGGCGATCCGCTGGCGCTGGCCGCCCGAAAACATATGCGGGTAGCGATTATAGTGCTCGGGGCCAAGACCGACCTTCTTCAGCATCTTCATGGCGAGATCGCGCCGTTCGTCGGCCGTGCTGTCGGTGTTGATGAGCAGCGGCTCGCCAAGCACGTCGCCGATCTTCTGGCGTGGATTGAGCGAACCATAGGGGTTCTGGAAGACGATCTGCACCTTGCGGCGCATTTCCTTCGACAGACCATCCCTCGCGATGTCGACGTTCTTGCCGTCGATGAAAAGCTCGCCGGAGGTCGCCGGGTCGATCAGGGTGATGATGCGGGCGAGTGTTGACTTGCCGCAGCCGCTCTCGCCGACGATGGCCAGCGTCTTGCCCTTGTCGACGCTGAACGAAACACCCTTGACCGCATGAACCGTACGGGAAGGGCGGAAAAGCCCGCCGCCGACATGATAGTCGCGCACGATGTTCTTGCCTTCGACTACCGTCACGCTCATGAGGCGGTTCCTCCTGCGGATCGGGCTGCGACTACAGATGGGGCCGGCTCGAACAGCATGTCGGAAACAGTCGGCAACCGGTCGCCGACGGCGTTTTCCGGCAGCGCCGACAGGAGCGCGCGCGTGTAATTGCTCCTGGGGGATTCGAACAGCGACAGCACGTCGGCCTCTTCCATCTTGCGGCCCTTGTACTGGACGATGACACGGTCGGCGGTCTCGGCAACCACCCCCATATTGTGGGTGATCATGATCAGGCCCATGCCGTATTTGGCCTGCAGGCCGACCAGCAGATCGAGGATCTGCTTCTGGATGGTGACGTCGAGTGCCGTGGTTGGCTCGTCGGCTATCAAAAGCTTCGGATTACAGGCGATGGCGATGGCAATCATGACGCGCTGGCACTGGCCGCCCGACATCTGATGCGGGAACGAGCCCAGCCGTTCCTCGGGGTCGGCGATGCCAACGAGCTTCATCAGTTCAATGGCGCGCGCCCGGCGCTGAGCACGGTCCATGCCCATATGAAAGCGCAGCACCTCCTCGATCTGGAAGCCGACGGTGAAGCATGGGTTGAGGCTGGCGACCGGTTCCTGGAAGATCATCGAAATGTCCTTGCCGACGATCTTGCGCCGCTCGGATGGGCCGAGCTTTAGCAGGTCGATGCCGTCGAAGGCCATGCGGTCGGCCCTCACCGTCGCCGTGTTGGGCAAGAGCCCCATCACCGCCAGCATCGCCACCGATTTTCCGGAACCGGATTCGCCGACGATCGCCAGCACCTCGCGCGGTTCGACCGACAGGTCGATGCCTTGTACCGCCATGAATGGTCCGGCGGCGGTGTCGAAGGAAACGGTCAGGTTCTTGATCTCGAGAAGAGGCATTGGATCATGACCTCTTCAGCTTGGGGTCGAAGGCATCGCGCAGGCCGTCGCCGATCAGATTGATTGCAAGCACAGTGATCAGGATGGCAAGGCCGGGGAAGGTCACCACCCAAGGCGCGCGCAGGATGAATTCGCGCGCCGAAGCGAGCATCGTGCCCCATTCCGGCGTCGGCGGCTGCGCACCGACACCGAGGAAGCCGAGCGCCGCAGCCTCAAGAATAGCGTTGGAGAAGGACAGCGTGGCCTGCACGATCAGCGGTGCCAGGCAGTTCGGCAAGATCGTCCTCACCATCAAGCGAAGATGACCGGCGCCGGCCACCTTGGCGGAGATCACATATTCGCGGTTCTTTTCGGCCATCACGGCGGCGCGGGTGAGGCGTGCGAAATGCGGCTGCAGCACCAGTGCGATCGCCAACATGGCATTGAACAGGCCCGGGCCGAGGATCGCCACCAGCACCAGCGCCAGAAGCAGCGACGGGAAGGCCAGGATGATATCCATGATGCGCATGATCAGCGTGTCGACCCAGCCGCGGAAATAGCCTGCGAGCACGCCAAGCACGATGCCGCTGGTGAGTGAGAAGACGACGACCACCAGGCCGATGAAAAGAGAAAAACGTGCCCCGAAGATCAACCGCGAAAGCATGTCGCGGCCGACGGCATCGGTGCCGAGCAGGAACATCGATTTGCCGCCTTCCTGCCAGGCAGGAGGCGCCAGCAGTGCATCGCGAAACTGCTCGTCGGGCGAATGCGGGGCGACGAACGGCGCAAAGATCGCGACCAGCACCAGCGCCGAAAACACGACAAGACCGATGACGGCCCCGGTGTTCATCGAGAAGTAATGCCAGAACTCGGCAAACGCCCTTTGCCTGCCGCCTGTCGGGATGGAGGCAGCGGTGGCTTCGGCGGCGGATTCGTCGGTCATCTCACTGCACCCGGATGCGCGGATTGATGACCGCGTAGAGCACGTCGACGATCAGGTTCACCGCCATGACGATCAGCGCGATGATCAGCAATCCGCTCTGCACGACGACATAGTCGCGCTTGCCGATGGCGTCGATCATCCATTTGCCGATGCCTGGCCAGGAAAAAATGGTTTCGGTCAGAATGGCGCCTGCCATCAACGTGCCGACCTGCAGTCCAATGGTGGTGACCACCGGGATCAGCGCGTTGCGAAAAGCATGCAGCCCGATGACACGGCGCGGCGCCAGGCCCTTGGCACGCGCGGTGCGGACATAGTCCTCGCCCAGCACCTCAAGCATCGCCGAGCGCGTCTGGCGCGCTATGACGGCGAGCGGGATCGTCGCCAGTACGATCGATGGCAGGATCAGATGGCTGACGGCGGATTTGAAGGCGCCGCTCCTGCCGGAGATCAGGCTGTCGATGAGCATGAACCCGGTCGTGGGCCTGAAGAAATACTGCAGGCCGATACGGCCGGAAACCGGCGTCCAGCCGAGATAGCCGGAGAAGAAGATAATGAGCAGCAGCCCCCACCAGAAGATCGGCATCGAATAGCCGGTCAGCGCGACACCCATCGTCGCCTGGTCGAACCAGGAGCCGCGCTTGACCGCGGCGAAAATGCCGGCGGGGATGCCAAGCAGGATGGCGATGAGCAACGCCACCGTCGCCAGTTCCAGCGTGGCCGGAAACAGCGCCTGGAATTCGCCGAGCACTGGCCGCTTGGTGGCAATGGATATGCCGAAATCGCCGGTGAGGACCCTGCCGATATATTCCAGGTACTGGATGACATAGGGCCGGTTGTAGCCAAACTGCTCGATGAGCTGGGCGTAGCGTTCGGGGCTGACGCCGCGCTCGCCGGCCAGGGCCAGGATGGGATCGCCGGGCAGAAGCCGGACGAAAGCGAACGCCGCCAGCGATATGCCGAAAACGGTCGGGATGATCAAAGCGAGCTTGTGGAGGAGATAACGGAGCATCTTGCTTCATAGAACGGCGGCGCGGGAAGTCCAGCGCCGCCGTTCAATTTCTCAGGACTTATTCGGTGACGTCGACGCCGTCAAACCGATGAATGCCGAGCGGGTCCATAACGAAGCCCGACACCTTCTTGTTCATCGGCATGAAGACCTTGGAGTGGGCGATGGTCAGCCACGGAGCCTCACGCTTGAATACCACCTGAGCTTCCTCGTAGATCTTGGTGCGCTCGGCGACGTCCGTCGTTGCCTTGCCTTTTTTCAGCAAGGCTTCAAATTCCTGGTTGCACCAGATCGCATAATTGGACTGGCCGATGGCATCGCAACCGAGCAGGAAAAAGAAGTTGTCCGGATCGCCATTGTCACCGGTCCAGCCCAGTTGGAAGGCGCCATCGCGATCCTTGGCCTTGCCGCGCTGGCGATACTCGGTCCATTCGTAGCTGACGATCTCCGCCTTGACGCCGACGGCGGCATAGTCGGCCTGGATCAACTCGGCAACGCGCTGGGCGTTCGGGTTGTAGGGGCGGCTGACTGGCATAGCCCAGATCTTCATCGACAGATCCTTGACGCCGGCGTCGGCCAGCATTTTCTTGGCCGCCTCTGGATCATAGGGATCGTCCTTGATGTCCTTGTTATAGGACCACATGGTCGGCGGGATCGGGTTGATGGCCGGCGTGCCGGCACCCTGATAGACCGCGTCGATGATTGCCTTCTTGTTCACCGCCATGTTGAGGGCCTTGCGGACCTCGACCTTATCGAAGGGCGGCTGCGTTGTGTTATAGGCCATGTAGCCGATATTCAGGCCTTCTTGCTCATCGACCTTGAGGTTCGTGTCGGCCTGCAGTCCGGCAATGTCGGCTGGCGCCGGGTACGACATGATATCGCATTCGCCCGCCTTCAGCTTCTGCGCGCGCACGGCGGGATCGGGCGTGATGGCGAAGATCAGATCGTCGATCTTCTGGCGGCCGCCATAGTAGCCGTCCCATGCCGCGTAGCGGATGACCGCGTCGACCTGGTAGTCGACGAACTGGAACGGACCGGTGCCGACCGGCTTCTGGGTGAACTGCTGCCTGGTGCCGGCCTTGTCGAGCTGGTCGGCATATTCCTTGGAAACGATCGAGGCGAAATCCATGCCGAGGTCCGGCAGGAACGCTACTTCAGGCTTGTTCAGCACGAATTTCACCGTCAGGTCGTCGACCTTGACGATTTCCTTCAGGAGATCGGGGAAGCCCATGCCGGTGAAATATTCCCAGCCGGTGCCTTCCAGATAGCTGTACCACGGGCTTTCTTTCTTCCACTGGCGTTCGAAGGAAAAGATCACGTCGTCGGCGTTGAGGTCGCGCGTCGGTGTGAAATAATCGGTCGTCTGGAATTTCACACCCGGGCGAAGCTTGAAGGTGTATTCGAGACCGTCGTCGGAAACCGTCCAGCTCTCTGCCAGGCCGGGCGAGATGGTGGTCTTGCCATGCTCGAACTCGACCAGGCGCGAATAGATGGTGCGCGATGAGGCGTCGAAGTCGTTGCCGCCGCTCCATGGCGACGGGTCGAAGCCGGCCGGCGAAGCCTCCGAGCAATAGACCAGTTGTTTTGCATTGGCCATGCCGCCGAGGACGCTTGCAGCCAGCAACGCGGCTGCAAAAGTCAGTTTCTTTTTCATTGAGCACTCCCTGATGTTCTTCCAAGCCCCTCTATCAGGCTCGCGAAGGCCGCATATAAGCACCGTTTTTCTAGCTTTGGAACTGCTTGTTTGCCTAACCCACGGGAAGCAGAAAAAAATTCCGGCACGCGGCAAATTGTGGAAAAAACGAGCCGAATCCGCAGATCACGACATTATTAGCGACTTCAATTTTTTGTTGATCGGCGATGCCGCCAATTGTGGGAATCGAGCCTTTCGGTTCAAGAGACCCGCGTCCGAAAACCGGTCGCGGCCGAGAGGTTTGACGGCAAGTCTTACCGCACTCCTGGTGGCGAAGGCTTGCATGGCCGCCGCTTGTGGCAATACATAGATAGATGGGCAGCGTGCCGAATTTTCCCGGGTTTCGGGCATTGCGGCAAGCGTTGGGATATCTTTGTTGATCAGGGCGGTGGTGGCGCGCAAGCATGCCGAAACAATAAGAACGATTGAGGGAGCGACAGGTGGCAAAACCGGCAAAGACAACCAGCGCGGCGAAAGCAAAGGCCGAGGCAACATCGAAAGCAGTCAAGTCAAAAGCGGCCGACGCCAAGCCGGCGGCTACCGCGAAGGCAAGCGCGAAGCCGGCGGCGAAGACCACGGCTGGAACGGCTGCTAAACCGGCAACCCGCAAGACGGCGCCTGCTGCAAAGTCTGCCGCCAAGCCGGCGGCGAAGGCAGTGCCGACAGCGCCCCGACCGTCGGCAGGTCCGGCCAAGAGATTACCAAAGGCGATCACGTCGCTGGCCGCCGGCCTGCCGGAAAAACCGTGGCTCAAGAGTTATCCAAAGATCGTGCCGGCCGAGATCGGCGCTCTGCCCTCCAGCTCGATCGGCGACTTTCTCGTCACCGTGTGCAAGCAATTTGCGAATCGGCCGGCCTTCGTCTGCATGGGCAAATCGATCACCTATGCCGACCTCGAGCGACAGTCGGCCGCCTTCGGCGCCTATCTGCAATCAACGGGGCTGCAGAAGGGCGCGCGCGTCGCACTGATGATGCCGAATGTGCTGCAATATCCGGTGGCGATCATGGCAGTGCTTCGCGCCGGCTATGTCGTGGTCAACATCAATCCGCTCTACACGCCGCGCGAGCTGGAGCACCAGCTCAAGGATTCCGGCGCTCAAGCCATTGTCATCCTCGAAAATTTCGCCTGTACCCTGCAGACGGTGATCGCCAGGACCGCAGTCACGCATATCGTGGTCGCCTCGATGGGCGACATGCTAGGCGGGCTCAAGGGACCAATCGTCAACTTCGTTGTACGCCGCGTCAAGAAGATGGTGCCGGCATGGTCGCTGCCCGGCCATGTCAAATTCAGCGCCGCGCTGAAGGCAGGCGCCGGCATGGCCTTCAGGCCCGCAAAGGTCGCGGCCGACGACATCGCCTTCCTGCAATACACAGGCGGCACGACCGGCATCTCCAAGGGCGCGATGCTTTTGCACAGCAACATTTTGGCGAATGTCGCGCAGAACGCGCTGTGGGCTGAAGACGCCTTTACCGTCAAGCCTAAGCCGGCGCATCTGAACTTCCTCTGCGCGCTGCCGCTCTATCACATTTTTGCGCTGACGGCGAACGTGCTGGTAGGCATGCAGCAAGGCGCGCAGAATGTCCTCATCCCTAATCCGCGCGACATTCCCGGCTTCGTCAAAGAGCTGCAGAAATACCCTATCCACATCTTTCCGGGCCTCAACACGCTGTTCAATGCGCTGCTCAACAATGAGGATTTTCGCAAGCTCGACTTCAAGCCGCTGATCCTGACGCTGGGTGGCGGCATGCCGGTGCAGAGGCCGATCGCCGAACGCTGGAAGGCGCTGACCGGCTGCCCGATCAGCGAGGCCTACGGGCTTACCGAAACCTCGCCGGGGACAACCATCAACAAATTCAGCGACGGCGTCTACACCGGCACGATCGGCCTGCCGCTGCCCTCGACCGAGATCGCCATCCGCGACGACGACGGCAACAATTTGCCGCTCGGCGAAGTCGGCGAAATCTGCATCCGCGGACCGCAGGTGATGGCCGGCTACTGGAACCGGCCGGACGAGACCGCCAAGGTGATGACAGAGGACGGCTTCTTCAAATCGGGCGACATGGGCTTCATGAACGAGGGCGGCTACACCAAGATCGTCGACCGCAAGAAGGACATGATCCTGGTTTCCGGCTTCAACGTCTATCCGAACGAACTCGAGGAAGTGGTGGCGCAGCATCCGGGGGTACTCGAAGTGGCGGCGATCGGCGTGCCGGACGAGCATTCGGGTGAAGTGCCGAAGCTGTTCGTCGTCAGGAAGGACCCGGGGCTGACCGCCGAAGCGCTGGCGGCTTATTGCAAAGAGAACCTGACCGGCTACAAACGCCCAAGGCATATCGAGTTCCGTACCGAGCTGCCCAAGACACCGGTCGGCAAGATCCTGCGACGGGCGTTGCGGGGCTAAGGCGCAGCTTGAGCGATTGCATCGCCGGCACCAACGTGGTGGGCATAGGTTCGCGCCCAGACCCGGCAGAGTTCATCCGGGCGAACATGCGGATCGCGGCAGTACCTGCGATTCCCGAAATTCGGCTTTACACCGCCCATCCGGGAAGCGGGCTCAGGCGGCTTGTCGAGTGGAACCAACACGCGACCGAAGAGGACGGACCTGAACCGGAGCCACCGTATTGGGCCTATATCTGGGCCGGCGGCGCGGTGCTCGCCCGCTATATATTCGACCGGCCGGAGACCGTGGCCGGCCGTCGCGTGCTCGACCTCGGCGCCGGCTCGGGCCTCGTCGGCATCGCAGCGGCAAAAGCCGGCGCAAGCGCGGTGATCGCGGCCGAGATCGACCGCAACGGTGTGGTTGCGCTCGGCCTCAATGCCGCGGCGAACGGCGTTGCGATTGCGACGATCGGCGAGGACATCACCGGCGGTCCGCCGCCACCGGTGGATGTCGTGGTGGTCGGCGACCTGTTTTACGCCCATGATCTTGCCGGCCGGGTCGTCCCCTTCCTCGACCGCTGCCTCGCTGCCGGCATGGAGGTGCTGGTCGGCGATCCGGGCCGCGCCTATCTGCCCCGCTCGCGGCTTCGCCTGCTTGCCGAATACGAGGTGCCGGATGTCGGCGAAGGCAGGAATGCGGCGATGAAACCGAGCGGCGTGTTCTCGTTCGGACAGTTTAGCTGCGAGTCAAGACCGTCTCGCTGACTCGGGCCGCAAGAAAATCAGGCAGATCGGCAACTGAATCGAGGATGACGTCGGCGATCTGCGACAGCGATTCCCGCGTGCCGGTGCCGGACAGCACGCCGATCGCCAGGCCACAGCCGCCGGCCCGCGCCATCTCCAGATCGTGGCGATTGTCGCCGACCATTGCGATCGTCGCCGGCCTGAGCCCTGTCAGATCCGAGAAGGCAAGGATCGTATCCGGCGCCGGTTTTGGATTGGCCACCGCATCGTAACCATAGGCGGCGTCGAAAAGCTGCGCGACGCCGAGAGTGACCAAGGTCTTTTCCGCGCCGCTGGTCGAGTCGTTGGTGGCGACGCCAAGCCGGTAGGATTTTCTGTGAAGCAGGCCAAGCGTCTCGACCACACCCGGCAGCGCCACCGCCATTGCCGATCCCTGCGCCGAAGTGATGGCGTTGAAGCGGGCGACGGCAAGCATCTGGTCCTCGTCTGACAGCCGTGGAAACCACAGCTCGACGACGTCCATGTTGGTCCCCGAGGCAAAAATCGAATCCGGCTTGAAGCGCTTGCTGGCGAAGTCGAAGCCCGCCGCCGCAAGCAGCCTGTCTGCTTTCCAGCGATCGCCTTCGGCCGCATCCATCGCCATGAAGTCGGCGATGCCCAGCCATGTCGCGTTGAAATCTACGAGCGTGCCGTCCTTGTCGAACAATATTCCCTTGATGTCCGCCAAGCTTTTCACTCCGGGCCGCGCAAGCGGTGAATGTATTCCACCAGTCCGGCAGTCGAGGCGTCCCGCTTTGCGGCGTTCTCCTTGCCTTCAACGACGGGCAGCAGCCCGGTCGCCAGTTCCTTGCCGAGTTCGACGCCCCATTGATCGAAGGAGTTGATGTTGAACAGCGTGCCTTCGACGAAGACGCGGTGCTCGTAGAGCGCAATCAGCCGTCCGAACGTGTGGGGGTCGAGCTTTCTGTAGAGGATCGTCACCGAGGGGCGGTCGCCGGAGAAGACGCGGTGCGGAGCAATCCTGTCGACATCAGCCGGCTTCATGCCTTTCGCCAGCATCTGTGCGCGGGCTTCCTCCAGTGTGCGGCCCTTCATGAAGGCTTCCGACTGCGCCAGGCAATTGGCGAGCAGAAGGTCGTGGTGATGCTTCAGTTCCGGCTCGTGGCCGACGGCAGCGGCGAGGAATTCGACCGGAATGAAATCGGTGCCCTGATGCAGAAGCTGGAAGAAGGCGTGCTGGCCATTGGTGCCGGGCTCACCCCAGACCAGCGGGCCGGTCGGCGTCGTCACAGCGCCGCCGTCCAGGGTGACGCTCTTGCCGTTCGATTCCATGTCGAGCTGCTGCAGATAGGCCGGGAGCCTGGACAGACGCTGATCGTAAGGGATGACGGCGCGAGCGGGGTATTTGCAGATCACGCGGTGCCACCAGCCGATCAGCCCCATCAGCGCCGGCAGGTTCTTCGCCAGCGGCGCGGTGCGGAAATGCTCGTCCATCTCATGGGCGCCGTCGAGAAAGGCGCGAAAATCCTTCGGGCCGATGGCGATCATCACCGGCAGGCCGATCGCACCCCAGACGGAATAGCGGCCGCCAACCCAGTCCCAGAAGCCGAAGACGCGATCGGGCGCGATGCCGAACTTGTCGACCAGGTCGAGCGCCGTCGAGACGGCGGCGAAATGCTTGCCGACCGCTTCCTTGCCGAGCGCCTTCTCAACCCATCCGCGCGCGGTCTCGGCATTGGTCATAGTTTCGACCGTGGTGAAGGTCTTGGAGGCGATGATGAACAGGGTGGTTTCGGCGGAAAGACCCTTCAGCGTGTCGTGGATATGGGCACCGTCGATATTGGATACGTAATGCGCGCGCGGCCCGTCATGATAGGGCGCCAGCGCCAGCGTCGCCATGGCAGGGCCGAGATCGGAGCCGCCGATGCCGATGTTGACGATGTCGGTGATCTTCTTGCCGGTCGCGCCGGCCGCCTTGCCGGAACGCACCGCGTCGGCGAAGGCACCCATCGCGTCGAGTACGGCAAGGACTTCCGCCTTCACGTCCTGGCCGTCGAGCACGATGCCTTTGCCGGTCAGGTTGCGCAGCGCCGTGTGCAGCACGGCGCGGCCTTCGGTGACATTGATCTTCTTGCCGGCAAACATCGCGTCGCGCCGGCCTTCGAGGTCGGCGGCCTCAGCCAGCTTCTCCAGCAACTCCATCGTCCGCGCATCGACCGCACATTTCGACCAGTCGAGCAGCACGTCGCCGCCGCTGGCGGAGAATTTCGCGAAGCGCTGCGGATCGGCGGCGAAAGCCTCGCGCATCGAGCCCGATTTGGCCGCACGATGATCGCGCAACGCGCCGAGCTGCTTTTGAAAGGACGGTTGATCCACTGCCTCGCTCCGGTTCTTGAGGTGCATCTTATCAGGCCGGATGTTTCCGGCGCGTGTCGTCGCGGCAAACTATCGGGTCGAATTCCATCTGTTTCAATGCGCAGCGATGCCGCAGCGCAGCGCGGGCCGGCGCAAAGGATCACTGGCATAAATCCCAGCGATCAGAAAAATTGATTGGCGCAACACCTTGTGCCACCGGTACATTCGACTGGTCCAGCCAAGTGAAAAAAGCTGGCCATCGAGGAACATCTCCCATGCCACAGCGAAACGACACGGCCATATGGTCCGGCCTGTTCCGGATTTCGGCGGACTCCGGTCAGACCCTGCAGGCGCAGATCCGCCAGGCGATCGTCGCCGCCATCCTCGACCGGCAGATCGCGGCTTCGATGCCGCTTCCGTCCTGCCGGATTCTTGCCGAAAAACTCGGCGTGGCGCGGGGCACCGTGGTGCTGGCCTTCCAGCAGCTGGTCGACCAGGGCTTCCTGGTGGCGCGCGAGCGCCGCGGCCATTTTGTCAATCCCGAGGTGCTGGCGACGCCGGCCAAGCCGCACCAGAAGGCGCCCGACCAGGCCAACGAGATCGACTGGAAGGCGCGCCGGCAGATCGCGGCGAGCGACATGCCGCCGCCGGCCAAGCACGACAACTGGATCAAGTCGTCCTACCCCTTCGTCTACGGCCAGTTCGACCCGGCGCTGTTCCCGACCGCCGAATGGCGCGAGTGCAACCGCATGGCGCTGGCGGTGCTCGAAATCCGCAACTGGGCATCCGACATGGTCGACCGCGACGATCCGCTCCTGATCGAGCAGATCCAGGCCCGGCTGCTGCCGCGGCGCGGCATCTTCGCCAATCCGGACGAGATCATCGTGACGCTGGGCGCGCAGAACGCGCTTTACATGCTGGCCACGCTTTTGATGACGAAGGGCTCCAAGGTGGCGATGGAAGACCCCGGCTATCCCGATGCACGCTCGATCTTCCGGCTGGCCGGCGCCGATATCCAGCCGGTTCCAGTCGACCCCTCCGGCATCGTAACCTCTGCCATTCCCAGTGATTCCGGCTTCGTCTTCGTCACGCCCAGCCACCATTGCCCGACCATGGTGCCGCTGTCGGCGGAGCGGCGGCAGGATCTTCTGGCGCGCGCCAACCGGCACAACCAGATCATCATCGAGGACGGCTATGACAGCCAGCTCCTGGACGAGGCGCCGCAGCAGGCGCTGAAGAGCCTCGATCGGTCCGGCCGCGTCGTCTACGTCGGCTCGATGTCGAAGACGCTGGCTCCCGGCCTCAGGCTCGGCTACATCGTCGCCTCGGCCGGGCTGATCTCCGAGCTTCGGGCGCTGCGCCGCTTCATGCTGCGCCATCCGCCGGCCAACAACCAGCGCGCCGTGGCGCTCTTCCTGTCGCTCGGCCATCACGAGGCGCTGGTGCGGCGGCTGTCGAGCGCCTTCGACGAGAGGCGCAAGCGTCTGGTCCATGCGATTTCCGCCTTCCTGCCTGAATGGCGCTCGACCGATTCGGCCGGCGGTACGTCGCTCTGGCTCGAGGGGCCGCGCGGCACCGATTCGCGCGGACTGGCGGAGGCCGCAGCCTCGCGCAGCGTCATCATCGAGCCCGGCGACCGCTTCTTCGATCGTACCGAAAAGCCATCGCGTTTCATGCGCTTGGGCATTTCCTCGATCGCGTTGCAGCACATCGAACCCGGCATCCGCGAACTGGCGACGGCAGCTGGACGCAGGCCGGCAGCGGCCTGATCTCCCTTCCCCGACCGGAGCCTGGCGCATGTAGTGCGGCTCCGGTTCTTTAGCTCCTTGGCATATGCGACGGGATCGGCTGGCACATAGGCTGTGCCAATGCCGGCGGCATAGTCGGAGTATAGGGGACGAAGCAGGCAGATGGTGGACCAACCGCCGCGCCCGCTCCGCAGCTAAAGTTGGAGTGCCTTCATGCCAATGGCCCATGAGAAGCAGGACGTGTCCGCAGACCAGCGTTCGCGGCGGTCCGGCGGGCGCGAGGCGCGCCGCGCCATGCGGGCGGCGCCGCTTGCCGACGACGTCAAGCCGGTGCGCGCCGGCCTCGAAGGCGGAAGCTACAGCCCGCTCAGCGGCAGCGATTGCGAACGTATCCACGAGGCCGTGCTTACCCTTCTGGAGACGGTCGGCTTCGCCAATGCCATCCCCTCCTGCATCGAGGCGCTGACCAAGGCGGGCGCGACCCTCGGTGAGGACGGCCGCCTGCGCTTTCCTCGCGGCCTTGTGCTCGAGACCATCAAGAAAGCGGCGCGGCATTTCACCCTGCACGGCCAGGATCCGAAGCACGACATGGTGATCCAGGGCAAGCGTGTGCATTACGGCACGGCTGGTGCTGCGGTGCATCTTGTCGATGTCGAAAAGCGTGAGTATCGCGAGTCGCTGCTGCAGGACATTTACGATGCCGCGCGCCTGGTCGAAGGGCTCGACAACATCCATTTCTTCCAGCGGCCAATGGTGCCGCGCGACATTCCCGACCCGCTCGATATGGATTTCAACACGCTCTACGCCTGCGTCATGGGCACGTCGAAGCATGTCGGGACCTCGTTTACCGTGCGCGAGAACGTCAAGCCGGCGCTCGACATGCTCTATGCGATCGCGGGCGGCGAAGCGAATTTTCGCGCCCGGCCTTTCGTCTCCAATTCGAACTGCTTCGTCGTGCCGCCGATGAAATTTGCCGAGGACGCCTGCGGCGTTCTCGAAGCCTGTGTCGAGGGCGGCATTCCGATCCTGCTGCTGTCGGCAGGACAGGCGGGTGCGACGGCACCGGCGGCGATTGCCGGCGCCGTGGTGCAGGCGGTCGCCGAAGTGCTCGTCGGCCTCATCTACGTCAACGCCATCAAGCCCGGCCATCCAGCGATCTTCGGCACCTGGCCGTTTGTCTCGGATCTCAGGACCGGCGCCATGTCGGGCGGTTCGGCCGAGCAGGCGGTGCTGACCGCGGCCTGCGCGCAGATGGCGCAATTCTACGACCTGCCGGGCGGTTCGGCCGCCGGCATGACAGATTCGAAACTGCCTGACATTCAGTCCGGCTACGAAAAGGGCATAACCGACGTGATGGCCGGTCTCGCCGGCCTCAACCTGGTCTATGAGTCGGCCGGCATGCATGCCTCGCTGCTCGGCTTCTGCCTGGAGAGCCTGATCATCGACAATGACATGCTCGGCCACTGCCTGCGCTGCGTGCGCGGCATCGAAGTGACGGACGAGTCGCTGTCGATCGACACCATTGCCGATGTCTGCCTGAAAGGGCCGGGCCATTATCTCGGCAACGAGCAGACGCTGCGGCTGATGCAGACCGAATATTTCTATCCGGCCGTCGGCGACCGCTTTTCGCCGAAGGAATGGAATGAGAAAGGCAGGCCCGATATCCTGCAACGGGCGATCATCGAGAAGAAACGCGTGCTTGCCGAACGCTTCCCGCGCCATGTGCCAAAACCGGTCGACGACAAATTGCGCGCCCGCTTCGGCGATATGATCAAGCTGCCGCGCGACAGAATGGGCGGCTGAGCGTTACCCGCTCGCAGCCAGCAACAAGACACCGGCCAGTGCCGATCCGGCGAGCGTCGGCAGCATGCCGATCTTCAGCTTCAGGATGGCGATCATCGAGGCACAGGAAAGCAGCGCCGCGCGCCAGTCTATCGATGAAAGCACCGGCACGTCCATTCCAAGCCCGACATTGCGCACTTCGCCGAAGATGACGTGCAAGCCGAACCATAGAGCGAGGTTCATGATGACGCCGACGACGGCGGCGGTGATCGCACCGAGCGCCGCCGACAGTGCCTTGTTGCCGCGCAGCGCTTCGATGTAGGGCGCGCCAAGGAATATCCACAGGAAACATGGGGTAAACGTCGCCCACAGCGTAAGCAGCGCTCCAAACAATCCGGCAAGAAGCGGCGCGAGCGCGCCGGAGTGGCGGAAGGCGGCGACGAAGCCGACAAACTGCAAGACCAGGATCAACGGGCCGGGCGTGGTTTCGGCAAGCCCAAGGCCGTCGACCATTTCACCGGGTGCCAGCCAGCCGAAGGACTCGACCGCTGCCTGCGCGACATAGGCAAGCACGGCGTAGGCGCCACCAAAGGTGACGACCGCCATGACACTGAAGAAGCCACCGATTTGCGTCCAAACGCTGGCAGGGCCGGTGACAGCCCAGACGAGCAGAACCGGCCCCAGCCAGATCGGCAGCCAGATCGCCAAAGTGCGCGGCGCATGCCATCGCGTCGGCCTGACGTGGGTCAGTTCGCCGCGCTCGAACATCAGATCGACCGCGCCCTTGATGTCGGGAACATCGCCCTTGCCCTGTGGTGCCCCGGAAAAAAATGCCGGCGCACTACGGTTGCCGACCCAGCCTGCCAGGCCGGCAAGCAGCACGATCAGCGGAAACGGCACGTTCAACGCGTAGATGGCGATGAAGGCGGCGAGTGCGATCGACACCATGACCGGGTTTTTCAGCGCGCGTCTGCCGATCCGGATCACCGCCTCGATGACAATGGCGAGCACGGTTGCCTTGACCCCGAAAAACAGCGCCGCGACGAGTGGTACATCGCCATAGAGCGCATAGAGGCTGCTCAGGACGAGCATTACAAGCGCGCCCGGCACAACGAAGAGAATGCCGGCAACAAGGCCACCGACCGTTTTGTGCAGCAACCAGCCGATATAGATGGCGAGCTGCTGGGCCTCGGGGCCAGGCAGCAGCATGCAGTAGTTCAACGCATGCAGGAAGCGCTGTTCGCCGATCCAGCGCCGTTCCTCGACCAGTTCCTTGTGCATGAGCGCGATCTGCCCGGCCGGGCCGCCGAAGCTGAGCACCCCGATTTTCGCCCAGACCTTCACGGCCTGCCGGAAGCTCGGCACAGCGGACTCCCGGATCTCCGCCGGCTTTTTCGAAAGGACGGCGCTCACGATGGTTTGCCCGCGCTGACTGCGCCGGCGGCCGGCCAGTTATGCGTCTCCTCGGTGGCATCGCGGCACCAGCGGAAGAACGCATCGTAGAGCAGCATGCCGGCCTCGAGCTGCTCCAGATCGTCGCGAAACATCCGTGACAGGCCAAGCGAGGCGGCCAGGAACCCGGCCGCCTGTGGAACAAGATCGAGGCTCGCAGTATCGGCAGCGCGTATGATCGTGGCCAGGCGATCGAGCGCTTCCGATTTAAGCCCGAACTCCTCGATCATGGTGTCGAAGGTGCAGCGTTCGCCGCGGTGGCTCCATAACACGTTCTCGATGTCGAAAGGCACGGCCTGAAAGCGATCGGCGACGGCTGCCACTTCGGCCGGCTCGACGAAGAGAAAGACCGCGTGAGGATCGATGAAGCGCCGGATCAGCCAGGGGCAGGCGATGCGGTCGACCTTCGGGCGCGTACGCGTCACCCAAACGGTGCGGCCCTTGGCGTCGGCGGGCGGTATCTTGTCGGCGTGAACGAGAAGGCCCTTGGCATCGCGCCATGCTTCAAACCCGCCGTCGAGCGATTCGGCGGCTATGCCCTCGTGCCGCAGCCATGCGGCCACGCCTTGCGAGAGCTTTTTCCCCTGCTGGCAGACAAGTGTCACTTGCCTGCCGGCGAAGTCGGCAGCCCAGTTCGAGACAGTCCTGAAATCACGCCGATCCGACCCCGGCAGCAGGCGCGGATCGGCGTTGTAGTCATCATCGATGCGGACGTCGATGACTGCGGGCGCACCCGGCAGCCCAATCAGACGGGATAGTTGCGATACGGTGATAGCGGTTGTTGACGGCATGGCGTCCACCTCCTGAAAGAGAAGCTTGGACGCGAACGTTGGGCTGACGCCTCACGGGGTCGTCGCGATGCACCCCTTGCGATGATCGTGGATTTGTCACGCTCGCTTGTCAAGCATTTGTCCCTGCTGTCGCAGGACAATCGTTTTTGACAAACGATCGCGTCCAACTCTGTGCCGGACATTTCTCCCCGTTAGCGGGCTGTTAACGGGGAGAAATGAGGTGACCGCAACACCGGCGACCTGACGGCTGGCCCGTGCGATGGACCCTGGTCAGTGATTGTCCCTCGGCACGCCGCTTGTATGAGCCACATCCTGGTATTTCACCGCCGGCTTCAGCACCATGCCCTCGGAAAACTGGTCGACCATGCCGCGCTGGATTTCCTGCCAGGGCGTCTGGTGCTTCGGATAGTGATAGCCGCCATTGTTCTGCAGCTCGGCGCGGCGCCGCGTGATCTCGTCGTCGCTGACGAGGATGTCGGCGGTGCCCTTGCGCAGGTCGATGCGGACGCGGTCGCCCGTCTTCAGTAGTGCTAAGCCGCCGCCGATGGCGGCTTCCGGCGAGGCGTTGAGGATCGATGGCGAGCCCGACGTGCCCGACTGACGACCGTCGCCGATACAGGCCAGCGCGTGGATGCCCTTTTTGATCAGATAGGCAGGCGGCTGCATGTTGACGACTTCGGCGCCGCCGGGATAGCCGATCGGACCGGCGCCGCGCATGAACAGGATGGTGTGCTCGTCGATGCCCTGTGCCGGGTCGTCGATGCGGGCGTGATAGTCCTCGGGGCCGTCGAAGACCATGGCGTTGCCCTCGAAGGCTTCGGGGTCCTTCGGGTTCGACAGATACCGCTCGCGGAACTCGGGCGAGATGCCGCTGGTCTTCATGATCGCCGAATCGAACAGATTGCCCTTGAGATTGATGAAGCCGGCATTGGCTTTCAGCGGCTCGGCAACCGTGCGGATGACGTCGAGGTTCTCGTTAACGGCGCCGCGGCAATTGTCGCCGATGGTCTTGCCGTTAGCGGTCGTGGCTTCCGGATAGGGCAGCAGACCGCCCTTCATCAGTTCGGCGATCACGGCCGGCACGCCGCCGGCATGGTGATAGTCCTCGCCGAGATATTCGCCCGTCGGCTGCAGATTGACGATGAGCGGTATGTTGAGGCCGACCTTCTGCCAATCGTCATTGTCGAGCGGCACGCCGAGATGGCGGGCGATGGCGTTGAGGTGGATCGGCGCATTGGTCGAGCCGCCGATCGCCGAGTTGACGACGATGGCGTTCTCGAAGGCCTTACGGGTCATGATGTCGGAGGGCTTCAGATCCTCATGCACCATGTCGACGATGCGCTTTCCGGTCTCGTAGGCGATCTGGCCGCGTTCGCGATAGGGGGCGGGGATAGCGGCCGAGCCCGGCAATTGCATGCCGAGCGCCTCGGCCAGCGAATTCATCGTGGTGGCGGTGCCCATCGTGTTGCAATAGCCGGTCGACGGGGCCGAGGAGGCAACGATATCCATGAACTCGTCATAGCCAATCTCGCCGGCCGACAGGCGCTGGCGCGATTCCCAGACGATAGTGCCGGAGCCCGTGCGCTTGCCCTTGTGCCAGCCGTTGAGCATCGGCCCGACCGAAAGCGCGATGGCCGGGATGTTGACGGTGGCCGCGGCCATCAGCATGGCCGGCGTCGTCTTGTCGCAGCCGATGGTGAGCACCACACCGTCGAGCGGATAGCCGTAGAGCACCTCCACCAGGCTGAGATAGGCAAGATTGCGATCAAGTGCAGCAGTCGGCCGTTTGCCGGTCTCCTGGATCGGGTGGCAAGGGAACTCGAAAGGGATGCCACCCATCGAGACAATGCCTTCGCGCACGCGCTTGGCCAGTTCGATGTGGTGGCGGTTGCAGGGCGACAGGTCCGAGCCGGTCTGCGCGATGCCGATCAGCGGCTTGCCGGACATCAGTTCGGCCCGCGTCAGCCCGTAATTCAGGTAACGTTCCAGATAGAGTGCCGTCATGCCCGGATTGTCGGGATTGTCGAACCACTCCTGCGAGCGAAATTTTTTCTTGCTGGTGGGGGCGCCTGCCATCGTGGTCTCCGTATTTGTATGACAAATCGATATGACAACGCGCGGGAGCAGGCAAGGGGCACGCGCAATCCGAATCCGCACTTTGGTGCGATAGACACACATCTGCCTCCGCGCTAGACGGGATCGTGGTTTGTCAGCCCGCTATCCCGGAAAAGCTGGAACGTGTCGCCGCGGACCTACCCGGCCCTTCCGGCCGCCCTCCCCTCAAGGTCCCACTTGGGGGAGGACATCCGCATCACTCGAACACGATGCTCGGCACTGCAGCCTCGGCCGCGCCGCGCTCTTCATTGACGCGGTCCCAAACCTTGGCGGCGATGTCGCGGTAGATTTTCGCCTCGGCGCCATCGGGTTTCGAGACCACCACCGGCGTGCCAGCATCCGAGCTTTCGCGGATGCCCATCTCGAGCGGCACTTCGCCAAGGAAGGTGACCCCGAGACGCTCGGCCTCGCGGCGCGCGCCGCCATGGCCGAAGATGTCGTAGCGTTTTCCCGTATCGGGGGCGAGAAAATAGCTCATATTTTCGACGATACCCAATAGCGGCACGTCGACCTTTCTGAACATGTTGAGGCCTTTGCGCGCATCGATCAGGGCCAGGTCCTGTGGCGTCGAGACGATGACGGCGCCGGCCAGCGGCACCTGTTGGGCCATGGTCAGCTGGGCGTCGCCGGTGCCGGGCGGCATGTCGACGACGAGCACATCGAGCGGTCCCCATTCGACCTCGCGCAGCATCTGCGTCAATGCCGACATCACCATCGGCCCGCGCCAGATCATCGGCGTCTCCTCATCGACGAGAAAGCCCATCGACATGACCTTGAGGCCATAATTTTGCATCGGTTTCAGGATCTTGCCGTCGACGGTCTGCGGCCTGCCTCGAATGTTGAGCAGACGCGGCATGGAAGGGCCATAAATATCGGCATCGAGCACGCCGACCCGCAGCCCGTTGGCGGCAAGCCCAAGGGCGATATTGACGGCGGTGGTCGACTTGCCGACGCCGCCCTTGCCGGAAGCGACGGCGATGATGGCCTCGATGCCGGGTACGCCGCGCTTGCCCTGGCTGTGCGAGGCAGGCGCCTGCGGGGCGGGACGCGCAGGTGCAGCCGATGGAGCGGGCCTCTGAGCCGGTCTTTGCGGAACCGGCGCCTCCATGCCGCCGCCCTTCTTTTCCGCCGTCAGCGCGACCACGGCGCCGGCGACACCGGGGATCGCCTTGACGACACGTTCGGCCGCCGCACGCAGCGGCTCCATCTCCTGGGCACGGGCAGCGGGAACGGTGATCGAGAAGAACACCTTGGCATCGGCAATGAAAATCTCGGAAACCATGCCGAGGTCGACGATATTGCCGGTGAAATCCGGCCCATTGACCGTCTTCAGGCGCTCGATAACCATTTCCTTGGTCACGTTTTCATGGGCGGCGGGCATGAGTTTTTCCTCTACTTTTCCGCTCCAGATAATGCAGTTCCGGAACAGAACCAAGCGATGGACCAACAGTTGCAGCGGCGTATCGGGGAGGAAGCGACCATACGACAGCATTTCCAGCGGGAGTGGCCGTCGCCAAATCGTCAACGCAACCTATTTCAGTGGACATGGAATGACCGCCAGGGAAGGAGACGAATCATGCTCGCAAACAGCAACGCAACGGCCAATCTCGCTGTGAAGGACCTGGCCAAGGCCAGGGCATTCTACGAAGGGGTCCTCGGCCTGAAAGAAGTGAACAATGAGGGTGGTGAACTGATCGTCTATAAAAGCGGCGATACCGCCATCAACGTGTACCGTTCGAACTTCGCTGGGACCAACAAGGCCACGGCTGTGACCTGGACGGTCGGCGATGAACTCGGCAAAATCGTTGAGGCATTGAAATCGAAGGGCGTCGCCTTCGAGCATTACGACATGCCAGGCCTGACGCTTGAGGGCGATGTCCATGTCGGCCAGGGCATGAAGGTCGCATGGTTCAAGGATCCGGACGGCAACATCCTGAACCTTGTGGATAGGTAGATACGGCGCATCGCAAGCCGCGCAGTGCTACGGTGCTGTCACCATGCCAGGCCGACCGCGAGGTAGGTGAGAGCCGCGATGGCCGCGGTTGCCGGCAAGGTGACGATCCATGCCACCACGATGTTGCCGGCAATGCCCCAGCGAACGGCGGAGACGCGGCGGGCGGCGCCGACGCCGATGATGGCGCCGGTGATCGTGTGCGTGGTCGATACAGGAATACCGAGCCAGGTGGCGGCGAACAGGGTAATCGCACCGCCGGTCTCGGCGCAGAAACCCTGCATCGGGTTCAGCCGGGTGATCTTGGAGCCCATGGTGTGGACGATGCGCCAGCCGCCGAACAATGTGCCCAGCGCCAGCGCCGACTGACAGGTGATGACGACCCACAGCGGCACGTAAAAATTCGCGCCGAGCATGCCTTGCGAATAGAGGAGCACGGCGATGATGCCCATGGTCTTCTGCGCGTCGTTGCCGCCATGGCCGAGCGAATAGAGCGAGGCGGAAAAGAACTGCATGACGCGGAAGGTGCTGTCGACGGCAAACGGTGTCTGCCGCAGGAACAGCCAGGAGACCGCGAGGATCAGGACGAGCGCCAGCAGAAAGCCTGCCGCCGGCGATAGCACGATGGCCGCCGTGGTCTTGCCCAACCCGGCCCAGACGATGGCGCCGGTGCCTGCCTTGGCGACGCCGGCGCCGACCAGACCGCCGATCAGCGCGTGCGAACTGCTGGACGGGATGCCGACGAGCCAGGTGACGATATTCCAGACGATGGCGCCGACAAGTGCTGTGAAGATCACTGCCGGCGTGACGATGCTGGCGTCGATGATGCCGGTTCCCAGCGTCTCCGCCACGTGGAGACCGAAGAACATGAAGGCGATGAAATTGAAGAAGGCCGCCCAGAACACCGCATAATGCGGCCGCAGCACCCGGGTGGAGACGATGGTGGCGATGGAGTTGGCGGCATCGTGCAGGCCGTTGAGGAAATCGAAGAACAGCGCGACGACGACAAGGCCGACCAGCACGGGAAAGGCTATCGCGGCTTCCACTATACGTTCTCGATGACGATGCCGCTGATTTCGTTGGCAACGTCCTCGAAGCGGTCGACCACCTTCTCCAGCTGGCCGTAGATCTCGCTGCCGATCAGATAGGCCATCGGGTCGCTGCGGCCATGCCGCTTGAACAGGTCCTTCAGGCCTTGCTCGTGCAGGTCGTCGGCCCGGCCTTCGGCGCGCATGACTTCCTCGGCGATGGCATTGAGGCGCACCGTGTGCGCCCCGACCTTGCCGAGCAGCGGGATCGCCTCGGCCACCAACTTGGCGGCCTCGACGATGACGCCTCCCATTTCCTGCATCAGCGGGTCGAATTCCTTCTTCTCGAACAGCCTTACGGTCTTGACGGTCTTGTGCATCATGTCGATGGCATCATCCATCGACTGGATCAGGTCCTTGATGTCGCCGCGATCGAAGGGCGTGATGAAGGAGCGCCGCACCGCAAGCAGCACCTCCGCGGTGATCTGATCGGCTTCGTCCTCGAGATCGATGATCGTCTGACACCAGCGGTCGATGTCGTTGCCCTGCAGAAGCTGCTGCAGTGCCTCGGCGCCACCGACCACGGTGCGGGAATGCCGCTCGAACAGGTCGAAGAAGCGATCTTCGCGCGGCAAAAGCTTGCGGAACCAGCCCAGCATGTTCGGTCTCCCGTCGTGTCCAGTCCACGACCCCGTCTGATCCACATAGCGCCGCATTCCATTGCGGGAAACAGTAAGCCGGCTGAAAGATGTGGATGCGGACGATTTACACAGGCGGCTTGCGGCCGAAGGCGATTTCCACGACCTTGCGCGCTACGACAGGACATATCGTCCGTGACAGGCTCCCGACGGCATGATCGACAAGCTGGAATTCTTCATAGCACTTGCCAAGGAAGAGCATTTCGGCCGGGCGGCCGAAGTATGCGGCGTCACCCAGCCGACACTTTCGGCCGGCATCAAGCAGCTGGAGGGCCAGCTCGGCGTGATGCTGGTGCTGCGCGGCTCGCGCTTCCAGGGGCTGACGCCGGAAGGCAAACAGGTGCTGGTGTGGGCGCGCCGCATCGTCGGCGACAGCAGGACCATGCGCGAGGAGATGCGGGCGGCGCGTCACGGCCTGTCAGGGCGTATCCGCATCGCGGCGATCCCGACGGCGCTGGCCATGGTGGCGCGATTGACGACGCCGTTTCGGGCAAAACACCCCGGCGTCACCTTCTCGGTGCTGTCGCGGACCTCGATCGAGGTGCTGTCGCTGCTCGGCAATTTCGATATCGACGCCGGCATCACCTATCTCGACAACGAGCCGCTCGGACGCGTCACCAGCGTGCCGCTCTATGACGAGCGCTATCAGCTGATCACCGCCGTCGGGAACCCGTATTTCGACCGCGACAAAGTGACATGGGCCGAGCTCAGTCAGCTGCCGCTCTGCCTGCTGACGCCGGACATGCAGAACCGCCGCATCATCGACCAGCATCTGGCCGAAGCCGGCGTGCAGGTGCGGCCGACATTGGAATCCAACTCGATGATCGTGCTGTTCTCGCATATCCGCACCGGCAAATGGTCGTCCATCATGCCGCTTAACCTTGCGGAAACGTTCGGCTTTTCCGAGCCGATCCGGGCTATCCCGATCGTCGAGCCGGATGCCAGCCACACCGTCGGGCTGGTGGCGGCGCCGCGCGAACCGCACACGCCGCTGGTCTCGGCGCTGTTGGACGAGGCAATGGCGCTGGCGGACGATTTCCGCACCCGTCGCTAGGCTAGACAATGTTGGTGATCGCGAACGATAGAAAATTTCTATCGAGCAACGGATCGGCTTTATTGATTTAGCGGGTTTCCTCTGATTTCCTAAGCACTTAGCGGAAGACCGCCACGACCAGGGAGGGCGCTGCATGACGATGCAGCCTGCAAGTACCGAGATCGCATCGCGCACCGCGGCGATCATCCACGAGCTGAAAGGCCTCGAAGGCCCGCTGTTGCCGATCCTGCACGGCATACAGGAAGAGTTCGGCTATGTGCCGCAGGATGCGCTGCCGGTCATCGCCGAGGCGCTGAACATCTCCAGGGCCGAGGTGCATGGCGTCGTCACCTTCTATCACGATTATCGCAGCCAGCCGGCCGGCCGGCATGTGCTGAAGCTCTGCCAGGCGGAAGCCTGCCAGTCGATGGGTTCGGATGCGATTGCCGCCAGGCTCAAATCCTTGCTGGGCATAGGCTTCCACGAGACAACCCGCGACGGTTCGGTGACGCTGGAGCCGGTCTATTGCCTCGGCCTTTGCGCCTGCTCGCCGTCGGCGATGCTGGACGGCGAGGTGATCGGGCGGCTCGACGACGAAAAGCTCAATGAAATCGTTGCCGAGGTGCGCTCATGATCCCGCGTATCTATATTCCCGGCGATTCCGGCGCGCTGGCGCTGGGCGCGGAAAAGGTCGCCAAAGCGGTTCGGGCGGAATTGGCCGAGCGCGGCATCGAGGCCAAGATCGTGCGCAACGGCTCGCGCGGTGCCTATTTCCTCGAGCCGATGGTCGAGGTGGCAACGGCCAATGGCCGTATCGCCTATGGGCCGGTGAAGCCATCCGACGTCAAAAGCCTGTTCGACTGCGGCTTCCTCACGGGCGGTCACCACAAGCGCTGGCTCGGCGCTCCCGACAAGATCCCATTCCTGGCCAGGCAGACGCGGCTGACCTTTGCGCGCTGCGGCGTCACCGATCCGCTGTCGCTCGATCACTACAAGGCGCATGGCGGGCTGAACGGCCTGCAGAATGCAGTGGCGATGACGCCGGCCGACATCGTCAAGCAGGTGACCGAGTCCGGGCTGCGCGGTCGTGGCGGCGCCGGCTTCCCGACCGGCATCAAATGGAAGACGGTGCTCGATACGTCGGCCGAGCGCAAATACATCGTCTGCAATGCCGATGAAGGCGATTCCGGCACGTTCGCCGACCGCATGATCATGGAAGGCGACCCTTTCGTGCTGATCGAAGGCATGGCGATCGCCGGCATCGCCACCGGTGCGACGAAGGGGTTCATCTACATCCGCTCCGAATATCCGCATGCGGTGGCGGTGATGCAGAAGGCCGTCGAGATCGCCCGCAAGGCCGGCGTGCTCGGCGTCAACGTGCTCGGCTCGGCCAATTCATTCGACATGGAAGTCCGCATCGGCGCCGGCGCCTATGTTTGCGGCGAGGAGACGGCGCTGCTCGACAGCCTCGAAGGCAAGCGCGGACAGGTGCGGGCCAAACCGCCACTGCCGGCGCACAAGGGCCTGTTCGGCAAGCCGACGGTGATCAACAACGTCATCTCGCTGGCCTCGGTGCCGGTGATCATGGACAAGGGCGCCGCCTTCTACAAGGATTTCGGCATGGGCCGTTCGCGCGGCACCATCCCGATCCAGATTGCCGGCAACGTCAAATATCCCGGTCTCTATGAGGCGGCGTTCGGCATGACGTTGGGTGAGATCGTCGACGATATCGGCGGCGGCACGGCGACCGGGCGTCCGGTCAAGGCTGTGCAAGTGGGTGGCCCGCTCGGCGCCTATTTCCCGCGCGCCCTGTTCGACACGCCATTCGACTACGAGGCGTTTGCCGCCAAGGACGGGCTGATCGGCCATGCCGGCATCGTCGTTTTCGACGACAGCGCCGACATGCTGAAGCAGGCACGCTTTGCTATGGAATTCTGCGCTATCGAAAGCTGCGGCAAGTGCACGCCGTGCCGCATCGGCTCGACGCGTGGCGTCGAGGTGCTGGACCGGCTCGCCCAGAACATCGAACCGGAAAAGCAGATCGCACTGGTCACCGACCTTTGCAACACGATGAAGTTCGGCTCGCTTTGCGCTCTCGGCGGCTTCACCCCATATCCAGTGATGAGTGCACTCAACCATTTCCCGGACGACTTTCGGCCGACGCCGGTCGCCGAAGCAGCGGAATAGGAGCGGACAGGCATGAACGCGGCATTCGACATCAAATCGCTGGTCCAGGAAATCGACTACGGCACACCCGCCTCCGAAGCCGAACAGCAGGTAACGCTTACAGTCGACGGCAAGTCGGTAACGGTGCCGGCGGGCACCTCGATCATGCGCGCTTCGATGGAAGCGGGCGTTGAAATCCCGAAGCTCTGCGCGACCGACATGCTGGATTCGTTTGGCTCCTGCCGGGTCTGCCTCGTCGAGATCGACGGGCGCGGCGGCACGCCGGCCTCGTGCACGACGCCGGTCGGCGAGGGCATGGTCGTGCACACACAGAGCGACCGGCTGAACGCCATTCGCCGCGGCGTGATGGAACTCTACGTGTCTGACCACCCGGTGGCGTGGGGCGAAAAGGCCGGCACCGGCGCCAGCGAGTTCGACAAGGTCGTCAGGACGGTCGGCCTGACCGAGAACCGCTATGGCGTCGACGGGCGCAACCACGTCAAGCAAGAAAACGGCGTGGCGCCCGGCCATGGCTCGCTGACCATCGACTATATCGCCCGCGATGAATCCAACCCCTATTTTACCTACGATCCGGCGCAATGCATCGTCTGCTCGCGCTGCGTGCGCGCCTGCGAGGAGGTGCAGGGCACGTTCGCGCTGACCATCGAGGGCCGCGGCTTCGAATCCAGGGTCTCGGCCGGCATGCACGAGGCGTTCGTCGATTCCGAGTGCGTCTCTTGCGGGGCCTGCGTGCAGGCCTGCCCGACCGATGCGCTGAGGGAGAAGACCGTGCTGGCGAAAGGCCTGCCCGAGCGCTCGACCGTCACCACCTGCGCCTATTGCGGCGTCGGCTGCTCGTTCAAGGCCGAGGTCAAGGGCGACGAGGTCATCCGCATGATGCCCTACAAGGCAGGCAAGGCCAACCACGGCCACTCCTGCGTCAAGGGCCGCTTCGCCTATGGCTATGCGACGCACAAGGACCGGATCCTGAAACCGATGATCCGCGAAAAGGTCAGCGATCCGTGGCGCGAAGTGTCGTGGGAAGAGGCGCTCACCCATACGGCGAATGAGTTCCGCCGCATCCAGTACCAGTACGGCCGCACCTCGATCGGCGGCATCACCTCGTCGCGCTGCACCAACGAGGAGACCTACCTCGTCCAGAAGCTGGTCCGGCAGGGCTTCCGCAACAACAATGTCGATACCTGCGCCCGTGTCTGCCATTCTCCGACCGGCTATGGCCTCGGCCAGACCTTCGGCACCTCCGCCGGTACGCAGGATTTCGAT
Source organism: Mesorhizobium sp. M0195 (assembly GCF_040322115.1). Lineage (NCBI taxonomy): Bacteria > Pseudomonadati > Pseudomonadota > Alphaproteobacteria > Hyphomicrobiales > Phyllobacteriaceae > Mesorhizobium > Mesorhizobium sp. M0195. The sequence continues at coordinate 343,536 of NZ_JAMYSV010000003.1, forward strand.
TCGATCGAGCAGACGGACGTCATCCTGCTGATCGGCGCCAATCCGACCGACGCGCATCCGGTGTTCGCCTCGCGCATGAAGAAGCGCATGCGCGAGGGCGCCAAGCTGATCGTGCTCGATCCGCGCCGCACCGACATCGTGCGCTCGGCCCACGTCGAGGCGCAGTTCCATCTGCCGCTGAAGCCGGGCACCAACGTCGCCATGCTGACCGCACTTGCCCATGTCATCGTCACCGAGGGCCTGTTCGACGAGGCCTTCATCCGCGAGCGCTGCGACTGGGACGAGTTCCAGGACTGGGCATCGTTCGTGGCGCTGCCGGAAAATAGCCCGGAAGTGGTCGGCCAGCTTGCAAATGTCGATCCCGACGACATACGCGGCGCGGCGCGGCTCTATGCTCGCGGCGGCAACGGCGCGATCTATTACGGCCTCGGCGTGACCGAGCACAGCCAGGGCTCGACCACCGTCATCGCCATTGCCAACCTCGCCATGGCGACCGGCAATATCGGCCGGCCGGGCGTCGGCGTGAACCCGCTGCGCGGCCAGAACAATGTGCAGGGCTCCTGCGACATGGGCTCGTTCCCGCACGAGCTTCCCGGCTATCGCCACATTTCAGGCGACGCGGTGCGCGCCATCTATGAGAGCCTGTGGGGCGTCAAGCTCGACGACGAGCCCGGCCTGCGCATCCCCAATATGCTGGATGCGGCCGTCGACGGCTCGTTCAAGGGACTGTATGTGCAGGGCGAGGACATCCTGCAGTCGGACCCCGACACCAAGCATGTCGCCGCCGGACTGGCGGCGATGGAATGCGTCGTCGTGCACGACCTCTTCCTCAACGAGACGGCCAACTACGCGCATGTGTTCCTGCCCGGCTCGACGTTCCTCGAGAAGGACGGCACCTTCACCAATGCCGAGCGCCGCATCAACATGGTGCGCAAGGTAATGGAGCCGAAATGCGGCTATGCCGACTGGGAAGCGACGCAGGAGCTCGCCAAGGCGCTCGGCCTCGGCTGGAACTACACGCATCCGTCCCAGATCATGGACGAGATCGCCAAGACAACCCCAAGTTTCGCCGGCGTTTCCCTCGACCTTCTCGACCGGGTGGGCTCGGTGCAGTGGCCCTGCAACGAGAAGTCGCCGGAAGGCACGCCGATCATGCATATCGGCGGCTTCGTGCGCGGCAAGGGCAAGTTCATCCGCACCGAATATGTCGCGACCGACGAAAGGACCGGACCGCGCTTCCCGCTGCTGCTGACCACCGGCCGCATCCTGTCGCAATACAATGTCGGCGCGCAGACCCGGCGCACCGACAATGTGGTCTGGCATAGCGAGGACCGGCTGGAGATCCATCCGCACGATGCCGAAAATCGCGGCCTGCGCGACGGCGACTGGGTGCGGCTGACCAGCCGCTCCGGCGAGACGACGCTGCGCGCGCTGATCACCGAGCGGGTGTCGCCGGGCGTCGTCTATACGACCTTCCACCATCCAGACACCCAGGCTAACGTCATCACCACCGACTTCTCCGACTGGGCGACCAACTGCCCGGAATACAAGGTGACCGCGGTGCAGGTGGGTGCATCCAACGGCCCGTCGGAATGGCAGCGCGACTATGACGAGCAGGCAAAGCAAAGCCGCCGCATCGCGAAGTTGGAAGCGGCGGAGTAGTCCTTGACCGCGCGCCGCAAAGCCATTGCGCAGATCTCGCGGCTCGCGCGCCGCGCCGGCGGCACTGCGGCCGCCAACCGCATGGTGCCGGAAGAGACGCCGGTGGCGTTCTCCTTTGCCGGCACCACGCATGCGGTGATGATGGCAAGCCCGGCTGATTTCGAGGATTTCGCGCTCGGCTTCTCGCTGACCGAAGGCATCATTGCCTCGCCGGACGAAATCGAAGCGATCGAAGTCGAGGATCACGGCGCCGGCATCGATATCCAGATCCGGCTGAAGGACCAGGCCAACACCCGCTTCGAAGCGCGTCGCAGACGCCTGGCCGGCCCGGTCGGCTGCGGGTTGTGCGGCATCGAATCGATCGAGGAGGCGATGCGCTCGGTAAACCCGGTCGGTGCGTCGCAACTTACACTTCAGGCCAATGACATCGTCCGCTCGGTCAAGCTTTTGTCGAAGCTGCAGCCGCTGCACGCCGAGACCGGTGCCGTCCACGCCGCCGGTTTTTACCTTCCCGGCAAGGGCATCGTCATGGCGCGCGAGGATGTCGGCCGCCATAACGCACTGGACAAGCTGGCTGGCGCGCTGGCCAAAGCCGGTATCGACGGCAGGTCGGGGGCCGTCGTCGTCACGTCGCGCGTTTCGGTCGAGATGGTGCAGAAGACCGCGGCGATCGGCTCGGCCGTCATCATTGCCGTCTCGGCGCCGACGGCACTTGCCATCCGCACCGCGAACGATTCCGGCATGACGCTGGTGGCGCTGGTGCGCGGCGACGATTTCGATATTTTCACCCATCCTGACCGCGTGGTTTCCGGAGTTGCCAAGCATGTCGCATGACGAAGGCCACCTCATGAGCACCAGCGAAAAGCTGGTTCGCATGGCCAACCAGATCGCCGCCTTTTTCCACTCCAAGCCGCGCGAGCAAGGCATTGCCGGCGTCGCCGAGCACATCAACAAGTTCTGGGAGCCGAGAATGCGCCGGCAATTGTTCGAGATGCTTGACAGCGGCGGCGAAGGTTTCAACGAGCTTGTCGTCGCGGCCGCGCCACACATCAAGCGGCCGGGCGCGCCGGAGGGCGCAGGTTTTAGCGTCGGCGGAGCGAACACCGAGACCGCCGCGTCACAGAAGTAGGCGTCGCGGGCCCACATTCACTCGCGCTAAAGTTTCATCTGCCGCAAGCTGCGCGGCTCTGCTATGATCCGGCGATAAGAAGTCGTCGGGTCGGGCGGACAACTCGTGAGGCCGATCGAAACTCGATACGCGCTCAGTGGCGACGTGCGGATCGCCTATCAGGTGGTCGGCCAGGGGTCGCTCGATCTCGTCTTCGTGCCGGGTTTCATTTCCAATCTCGACCTGCACTGGGAAGACGAGGGCTATAGCCGGCTGTTGAAGCGGCTTTCCGCGTTCTCACGGCTGATCCTGTTCGACAAGCGCGGCACCGGCCTGTCCGACCGCGTCGATGTCCACCACCTGCCCAGCCTCGAAACCCGCATGGACGATGTGCGCGCCGTGATGGATGCGACCGGCAGCGGCCGCGCCGCCTTGCTCGGCGCTTCGGAAGGCGCGCCGATGGCAATGCTGTTCGCCGCCACCTACCCGGAGCGGACGCGGGCGCTGGCGCTTTATGGCGGCTATGCGCATTTCCACAGATGGGTGATGCCGCCGGAACGCCTCGAGGCCTTCATCGCGACGGCGGAGACCGCATGGGGCACCGGCGCCACCCTGCCGCATTTCGCGCCCGGTCGCGTCGACGATCCGCGTTTCGCCACATGGTGGGCGCGCTTCGAGCGGCTGTCGGCGAGCCCGACGGCGGCTATCGCCCTGGCCCGCATGAATGCAGCAATCGACGTGCGCGGCGTGCTGGCGGCGATCAGCGCGCCGACGCTGCTGGTCCACCGCCGAAACGATGCACGCGTCGACCCGGAGGCCAGCCGCTTCCTGGCAAGGAAGATCCCGAATTCGCGATTGGTCGAGGTGCCCGGGCGCGACCACCCGATCTGGACCGGCGATGTCGACCGGGTGGCCGATGTGATCGAGGAATTCCTGACCGGAGCGCGCGCCGTTGCCGAGGTGGAACGCGTGCTGGCAGCACTTCTGGTCACCCGGATCTACGACACGGCGCGGCTTGGCGACCGCCTGTGGAGCGAGCGCAGCCAGCGTTTTCAGGAAACTTGGCGCCTGCTGGTCGGGCGCCATGGCGGCCGCGCGGCCGGCCAGCATGGCGAACTGATGATGGCGCGCTTCGACGGCCCGGCGCGGGCCGTCCGCTGCGCGGCGGCGCTGCGCGATGCGGCGCAGGAGATCGGCGTCGCCAGCGCGCAGGGCGTGCATGTCGGCGAGGTCGAGTTGCGTGGGCCGCCGACGGGATTGACGGCGCGCGTGACGATGCAGCTTGCCGCGCATGCCGGGCGCGGCGACATAATCGCATCGCGGCTGGTCGCCGACCTCGCCGCCGGTTCAGGTCTTCATTTCAATGACGCCGGGCGCATCGCGCTTGACGAGCTGGATGAGCCGCTGGCGTTGGTGCAGGCGACCTCGGAACAGCATCTGGAGCCGGCCTTTCGGCCGAAGGCCAAGGCTGCCGAGCCGGCCGCACTGACGGCGCGCGAAAGCGAGGTGGTGAACCTCATTGCCGACGGCAAGAGCAATGCCGCGATCGCCGCCGAACTGGGGCTGAGCGAACACACGGTCAAGCGCCACGTCGCCAATATTCTGCTCAAGCTGGACCTGCCGTCGCGGGCGGCGGCGGCGGCGTTCTCGGCCCGGCACGCTGGCCCGCACGGGCCATAGCAGCCATGGCGCTTTCGGGCGAAGCGGCTGGGCATGCCTCAGCGCTATCACTTCGTTCCATGCAGGCCAGGCGGATATCGCCGGGAAAGGCGCTGCGAAGGGAGAAATAAAATGCTGAAGTCGACACTCAAATCGCTGGTGCTGGCGGCAGGCGTTGGCGCGCTGCTGGCGATAGTTCCTGCCAAGGCCGAGGACGCCTCGGCGACGGCCGCCTACAAGGATATCCAGGCAACGCTCGGCTCCGTGCCGGACATGTTCAAGACGCTGCCGGACGTCGCTGTCGCCGGCGCCTGGGCCGAGATCAAGGGCGTGCAGCTCAACCCGAACACCGCTCTCGACGGCAAGACCAAGGAATTGATGGGCCTCGCCGTCGCCTCGCAGATCCCCTGCCAGTACTGCATCTATTTCCACACGCAGGCGGCCAAGCTCAATGGCGCCAGCGACGAGGAAATCAAGGAGGCGGTGGCGATGGCCGCGATCGTGCGCCACTGGTCGACGATGCTCAACGGCAGCCAGGTCGATCTCGCCACCTTCAAGAAGCAGTCCGATGAGGTGTTCGCGGCCGTCAAGGCGAAGTCGCAGTGAAGAACCGCTGCCCGGCGGCGAGCGCCGGGCAGCGGCTGATCAAGCAACCGCCCGATCGTCAAGACGGGCCCATGGAGGACAAAATGCTGACCAAGACACAGGCGGTAGACGGCGCGGCGATCAAGAAGGCGATCGAGGGCCGTGATGGAAAATTGCTGGCGAGCTTCTATGCCGACGACGCATTGGTGCGGGTGATCGACCGCAACAACCCGCCGAGCAAGCCGCGCGAAATCCGCGGGCGCGCGGCAATCAGCACGTTCTGGGACGACATCTGCAGCCGCGCGATGACCCACAAGGTCGACACCACCATCGCCGACGGCAACAATCTCGCCTTCACCCAGGCGTGTGCCTATCCGGACGGGACCAAGGTGTTCTGCGCGGCGATGCTGGAGCTGAAGAACGGCCAGATCGCGCGGCAGACCGTCGTGCAGGCATGGGACGAATGAGGCGGCCATGTTCGGTACCAGATGGGCATTTGCCAGGCCGTGTACCCCACCCATAGCCCCTCCCCACAAGGGGGAGGGAGACGTCGAAGTTAATGCTAAGTGGCGCTGCCGCTGCGAAGTTCCCCTCCCCCTTGTGGGAGGGGCTAGGGGTGGGGGTCTTCTTCGCAAGAATCCGCTGCGGTGCACGGGAGCAGGTGGCGGCAGCCGGGTAGCGCAACCCTCCATTACGCCGAGCGAAATCCTACTCGCTTTCACCCTCCAGCGCCGGCACCGACACACCGGCAAGCTCCGCCGCCAGCAGCCGCGCGGCACCGGCGCGCGCGATCCTCAACATCAGCGCCTTGCGTGTTGCCGCCGCCATGCGGTGCTCGGGCGCATCGCGCAAAATCTCGGCACCATAGCCGTCGGAGAGAATGAAGCCGCACTCTTCCGGAAAGATTTCCTGGGGTACGCCGGGATGGGTGGCGAAGAACAAGCGGTCGGAATGCAGCCGGTAGTCCGGCCATTTGCGGTCGACCCTGAAATCCTCGACCGAGGATTTGATCTCGATGATCCAGATGTCGCCCTGGCGGGTCAGAGCCACGAGATCGGCGCGCCGCCCGGTGGCCAGCGACAGTTCGGGCAAGACATGCGCGCCCATGTCCTTGAGCAGCCGCTGCACACCACGCCTCACCAGCATGGCGCGCTCCGACTGGCGGCCGTCGATGAGCGGGTTGAGGGGAATCGGTGAGATGATCGGCATGGCCGCACCATGCCAGATTTTGTTCACGGTTTGAACCCGGTTTTTCAGGGTGATTTATCCGACTGGCAAGCCCGGCCTTAACTGACCGGCATCAAGCCCTCCAGAGCAATAATTCTCGTCTTTGCGCAGCGTTCGCGGATGGCTTTGAGGCGGCCGTATTCCGGAGAGTCGTACCATGCCAGGAGGGAAGCCATGTCGGGGAATTCGACAATGACGAGGCGATGAGGTTCCCAATCGCCTTCCAGAACTTTGGTGGCGCCGCCGCGAGCGATGTACCTCCCCCCATAGCGGGCTTCGGTTGCCGGCACATCCCGGCGGTATTCCTCGAAAACGGCGGCGTCGGTTATATCTACATCAGCAATGAGATATGCGGCCATTGACCTTACTCCCCTTGGGAAGGCAATTGAAACAGGTCTATTAGCGGCCCCGCAACTAAGCCAGCGGTACTACGCCTCGGAAACGACTCGCGTTCTCCCGAATTGGGGCGCTTAACTGTCTTCGTGGGGGCAGCTCTGGGAGGAGACGAACCATGCCGATGTATCTCACACGATTCAGCTACAGGCCCGAAACCTGGGCGCGCTTGATGGATAATCCCGAGGATAGACGCGAGGCTGCCCGTTCCTACATCGAGTCGGTCGGCGGAAAGCTGCACGGGTTCTGGTATGCCTTCGGAGAGTACGATGGCTGGAACCTATGGGAGGCGCCGGACAACGTGTCGATGGCCTCTGTCATGCTCGCCATTGGTGCGGGAGGCGCGCTCAGCTCATACGAGACCACCGTCCTGTTAAGTGTCGAAGAGACGATGGAAGCCCTTGGGAAAGCCAAGTCGATCCGGTATCGCCCACCGGGATCGTGACCGCCGCCCGCGCTTTGCGGAGTGTGGAAGGCTAGGTAACGCTTGCTCGCGAACGGCGCCCGTCGCTAAACTTTTGCGCAAAATCCGCTGCGGCTCTTGGCAGCGCCGGCAGCTTGCGCTTTCAATGTCGGCTACGGTGTTTTACGAGGAGCATTAGATGACGGAAGATGACGTCCGGAAATCAGCGACGCCGGAGGAAATCCGCTCGGCCGTTAGAGGATGGGCGGTGCTTGGGGCAATCATCGTTGCCGTGTTTGGTGCCGCCTACGTCATGATCGACAGTTGAATGGCCGACGATCCTGGTCGCCCCGATGGACTGCCTGAAAAGATCGGCACGGTCCTTGGTGCATTGGTGGTGATCGGCACGTTCGGGCTTCTGGCTTGGACCGTGCTTCGCGGCGTCCTTTATTGAACTCGACCCGTCTGGGCTTTCCCCCGCAGCGGCCGCGTTTCAGGCCGATCTCCTCGTAGCAACGGATGGTCTTGGCCGCAGGCCGGAGCGCTGGGCAGCGTTACCGACATTCACGGTGATGTCCTCGTCTCCTGGTTCTTGTTCTTGGCCCCATTGATTTTGCAGCATAATCCTGCGGGGGCTGTTGCCGAAATACCATAGTCGCAGGTTTACCAGCATGCAAGCCCAAGGATATAGGCATCGCCCGCTTGGCAAGCAAAGCAAATGCCAGCATGAATGAAGATGAAAAAAGCGGCCGACTCGAGCCGCTGTTATTAGGCGGGGCATCGGACCTTTTCATGCGCATGAAGTCACTTGCAATCGTCGCGGCCCTGGCGCTGTCGACGGCTGTCGCCGGTTGCAGCACCATCGGCTCGCAGATCTTCACCAACAATTACGGCGCGGTGACCGATGCCGGCTATCACCTGCCGCGCGTTCCGATCGAAAAGGTGCCGTTCAAATACCGCCGGCAGATCGTCGACTACGACACCAGGGAAAAGCCGGGCACCATTATCGTCGATACGCAGAACAAGTTCCTGTATTTCGTCATGGGCGACGGCGAAGCGATGCGCTACGGCATCGGCGTCGGCCGTGAGGGTTTCGAATGGCACGGCACCGCCCATATCGCGCTGAAGCGCGAATGGCCGACCTGGACACCGCCTTCGCAGATGATCAAGCGCCAGCCGGAGTTGGCCAAGTTTGCCGGTGGCATGGAGCCGGGGTTGAAGAACCCGCTCGGTGCGCGCGCCATGTACCTGTTCAACAAGGGCGGCGACATGGGTTATCGCCTGCATGGCAGCCCCGAATGGAATTCGATCGGCAAGGCGATGTCGTCGGGCTGCATCCGGCTGATGAACCAGGACATTATCGACCTCTACGACCGCACCTCGGTCGGCGCCAAGGTCATTGTGATATAAAACCCTTATACGCGGACCGTCTAGGCAACAACACAGACGTCGCAAACAGAAAACCGGGCACTTTGGCCCGGTTTTTTGTTGTCTATCGACGTTGACGATGGAACGGTGCGTCAGGAGACCTGTTCGACGTGCTGCACTTCCGGCACAAAGTGCCGGAGCAGGTTCTGGATGCCGTGCTTCAGCGTCGCCGTCGACGACGGACAGCCGGCGCAGGCGCCCTTCATGTGCAGGAACACGGTGCCGTTCTCAAAGCCGCGGAAGGTGATGTCGCCGCCATCCTGGGCCACCGCTGGGCGCACCCGCGTGTCGAGCAGCTCCTTGATGGTGACGACCAACTCCTCGTCGGCCTTGTCGTAGAATTCGCCGGTCTGGCTGGTCTCGGCGGCGGGGCCGGCCTTGGCCATCACCGGGGCGCCGGACATGAAATGCTCCATGATGGCGCCGAGGATAGCCGGCTTCAGATGCTGCCAGTCGGGGCCGTCCTTGGTCACGGTGATGAAATCATAGCCGAAGAAGACGCCGGTGACGCCGGGGATTTCGAACAGCCGGCCGGCGAGCGGCGAAGCCGTCGCGGCGCTATCGGCATCGCGGAAATCGGCGGTGCCTTCTTGCAGCACTTCCTTGCCGGGCAGGAATTTCAGCGTCGCCGGGTTTGGCGTCGACTCGGTCTGGATGAACATGGCCGTCTCCGTGCCCATTTCGGGCAACTAGTTTGGAATAGTTCTAATTAGGCTTTATCCGCCCGACATTCAAGCGAAAGGCATCGCGGGGAACGGCTGGCTGGCGGAATGTTTTGCTAGCGCCCTGAAACGCTTGGAGATGTGTTGAGATTCAGGTCAGGCCGAGCCGAAAATGGTGGGTTCCGAGAACCGGAGCGGAGCGTACTTTTGGTACGTGAGCACCGGAAGCGCAGGAAGCCGCCAATTGCAGGCCGGCCTCACCTGAATATCAGCGCATCTCAGGCGAGGCTGTCGATCTCTTCGTCCGACAGGTTCTGCGGCACCACCGTGACGGGAATCGGAAAGGCGGCGCCCTTGCCGGCGACCGCGCCGACCAGCGGCCCCGGCCCCTCCTTGCCGGCGCCTGCCGCCAGCACCAGGATGGCGATGTCCTGGTCTTCCTCGATCAGCTTGTGAATCTCTTCGGTCGGCTTGCCTTCGCGCACCACCAGTTCCGGCTCGATGCCGAGCTTCTGGCGCACCTTGTTGGCATAGCTGTCGAGTGCGGCACGCGCCGTGGCGGTCGCCTCCTCGCGCATGATCTTCTCGACGCCCAGCCAGTGCTGGAAATCATCCGGCTCGATGACATAGAGCAGCACCAGCACGCCGCCCGTGCTTTGCGCCCGCTTCGAGGCATAGGCGACGGCGCGCTCGCATTCCGGCGTGTCGTCGATGATCGCCAGGAACTTACGGCGATGACCGGCTTCGCGGCTGAGGCGTTTGGAGACCATATTCACCCTGTTCGATGGTTTCGGTCGCAATCTGCCACCGCCACAGCCCGCCCGCAAGCGACAGGCGGCGGTGGCGATATTGGTGCGGCTTGAAGCGCGTCGCGTTCGACCAGCGACGCGCTTCAGGTTCTTGTTTTATGCATGTCGTTATCGCAAACCGCTACACACTTTGCGCGACATGCATCAGCCTTGCAGCAGGCCGATAATGTCGCGCACGGTCTTCATGGTCGCTTCGGCCAATGTGCCGGCACGCTCGCCGCCATCCCGCAGCACCGCGTCGACATAGGCGCGGTCGCCGGAGATGCGGCGCATCTCACCGGCGATCGGCGCCAGCTTTTCCACGGCGAGATCGGCAAGCGCCGGCTTGAACACCGAAAACTGCTGGCCGCCGAACTCTTGCAGCACCGCCTCTTTCGATATTTCGGCGAGGCCGGCATAGATGCCGACGAGGTTCTCCGCTTCCGGCCGGCCGGCAAGGCCGTCCAGTTCGCCGGGCAAAGCCTCCGGGTCGGTCTTGGCCTTGCGGATCTTCTTCGAGATGGCGTCGGCATCGTCAGTCAGGTTGATGCGCGACAGGTCCGACGGATCGGATTTCGACATCTTCTTCGAACCGTCGCGCAGCGACATGATGCGCGCCGCCGGGCCGCCGATGACCGGCTCGGTCAGCGGGAAATAGCCGTTCACCGTCTCTTCGCCGACCTGCATCTCGACGCCGACGCCAAGCGCTGCGATGCGGTCCGAAAAGTCGTTGTTGAATTTCTGCGCGATGTCGCGGGTCAGCTCCAGATGCTGCTTCTGGTCGTCGCCGACCGGCACGTGGGTGGCGCGGTAGACGAGGATGTCGGCGGCCATCAGGGAGGGATAGGCGAGCAGGCCGAGCGAGGCGTTCTCGCGGTCCTTGCCGGCCTTGTCCTTGAACTGCGTCATGCGGTTCATCCAACCGATGCGCGCCACGCAGTTGAAGATCCAGGCAAGCTCGGCGTGCTGCATCACCCGCGACTGGTTGAAGACGATGTGCTTGGTCGGATCGATGCCGGAGGCGAGAAACGCCGCGGTGATCGAACGCGTCTGGTCCTGCAGATCCTCATGGACGAGCTGTGCGGTCAGCGAATGCAGGTCGACGACGCAGTAGATGCAGTCGGAGGTGTCCTGCAGGGCGACGAATTTCTTAATGGCGCCGAGATAATTGCCGAGATGCAGATTGCCGGTTGGCTGGACGCCGGAAAAGACGAGCGGTTTGAAGGCGGGCTGATCGGTCATGGTGTTTCCCTGGCTTGTGGAGGGCCGTTTCGCGCGCGGCGAAAGTCTTGCGACGGCGCGCTTATGGACGAGAGCGAGGAGACGATCAAGAGGGGCGTTGGCCAGGGCGCGCAGGCTTTGACGTCGGCCGAACAGAAGGCTGTTTGAGGGATGGCGCCGACCAGAAATAAAAACCCGCCTCGGTGGGCGGGTCGTTGGAGCCAATTAGCACCATACCGAGATTAGTAGCATAGCTGCCGGCACAAAGCAAGAACAAATTGGCGCTGATGAATTTTCCCCCTCACGGATCCGGAGATTGCTCCTTGACCGGCTGGGACGCCTTCCGCCCGATATTGCGGCGGATCATGCCGAAATCGGCGCCGCCGGTGGCGAAGGCGGTGACGAAGTAAAGCAGCGCCCCGCCGGCGATGAGCGCAAGCAGGGTTACCGCCTTGATCACCAGCGGCGAGCCGGAGCCGAGACTTGCGGCGAACCAGCGTTCAGCAAAATAGAGCGCCGCGGCCATCACCGCCGCCGACAGCACCAGCCGCGGGATGCGTTTCATGAGCGGCACGTCGCGGCCCCAATGGCCGCGCCGGATCAGCACGGCGAGCAGCATCGCCGCATTGACCCAGCCGGCGACAGCGGAGGCAACGGCAATGCCGGGCGCGCCCATGGTCGGAAACAGCGTCAGCGCCGTCGTAATGTTAACCGCCACCGAGATGGCGGCAAAAATCATCGGCGTGCGCGTGTCCTCGCGGGCGAAATAACCTGGGGTGAACGCCTTGATCAGCACGAAGGCCGGCAGGCCGAGGCCGAAGATCGCCAGGATTGCCGCGACCGTCGGCGTCGAATTGTTGGCGGCGAAGGCGCCGCGCTCATAGACCAGCCGCACGATCGGCTCGGACATGACCAGCAGCGCGGCCGCCGCCGGCAACGTCATGAACAGAGTGAACTCGACCGAGCGGTTCTGCAGATTGGCGGCCTCGACCAGATTGCCCGATTTCAGCGCCCGCGACAGTTCCGGCAGAAGCACGATGGCGACGGCGACGCCGACGACGCCCAACGGCAGCTGGTAAACGCGGTCGGCATAGGCCAGCGACGACACAGCGCTGTCCTGCGCCGATGCGATCGCCGTGCCGATCAGCTGGTTGATCTGGGTGATGCCGCCGGTGATCGCCGCCGGCAGCGCCAGGATCAGCAGCCGCTTGACGTTCGGCGTCATCTTCGGCCGGCGGAAGCCGATCGAGATGCCGGCATGGCGCACCGCCGCCCAGACGATCGCCAGTTGCACCAGGCCGGCCGCCAGCACACCCCAGGCCAGGCCGAAACCAACGGTGCGGGCGTCCGAACCCTTGTACCAGGCATAGGCGAGCACGGCGATAAGGATGACGTTGAGGAACACCGGTGCCACCGCGGCGGCGAAGTAGCGGCGCAGCGAGTTCAGCATGCCGGCCATCATGGCGCCGAGCGACATGCAGATCAGGTAGGGGAACATGACGGTCGCCAGCGCCACCGTCGTTTCGAATTTTCCCGGCGTATCGGCAAAGCCCGGCGCCACCAGGTAGCGCACGATCAGCGGCATCGCCAGTTCCATGGCAATGGTCAGCGCCAGAAGCGCCGTGAACAAGACGCCGAACACCTCTTCGGAAAAACGCTTGGCGCCGTCGGTGCCGTGTGTCTCGATCTCCTTGGCGAACAGCGGCACGAAGGCGGCATTGAAGGCGCCTTCGGCGAACAGCCGGCGAAAGGTGTTGGGAAACTGGAAGGCGGCGTTGAAGGCGTCGGCGATCGGCCCGGTGCCGAGTGCGGCAGCCATCAGCATCTCGCGGCCGAAACCGAGGGCGCGGCTCATCAGCGTGCCGGAAGCGACCGTGGCGAATTTCTTGACAAGGCTCATGCGCTTGAAGACTGCCTGTGCGATTGGGGCAAATGGAAGGTAACAGTCACTCGGCGGCCGTTTTGGTCTTGCCGCGCTCGGACGCCGTGCCCTCGAGCACCGCGATCAGCCTGTTGCGGATGGTCGCGGTGCGCGACGGGCTGTCGATCTTCTGGCCGGTGAGATCGGTGACGTAGAACGTGTCGATGACCTTTTCGCCGAAGGTGGTGATGTGGGCCGAGGCGATGTCGAGCGACAGGTCCGACAACATGCCGGTGATCTCCGACAGAAGGCCCGGCCTGTCCAGCCCCTCGACCTCGATCACCGAGAACCGGTTCGACAGCGTGTTGCGGATCTCGGCGCGCGGCGGGATGCGGAAAACCTTGGCGCCGCGCCGCGGCTTGGTGCGCTTCTCGATCATTTCGGGCAGCCAGCTCTTGCCCGACAGCACGTCCTCGATCAGCCGGCCGACGCGCTCGGCGCGGCGGCGCTCGTCCTCGTCGCGGTCGAACTCCCTCGAGATCAGGATGGTGTCGAGCGCGCGGCCGTCCGAGGTGGTGAAGATCTGCGCGTCGACGATGTTGCCGCCGGCCGCGGCACAGGCGCCTGCAATCACCGAGAGCAGGCGCGGATGGTCCTGCGCCAGCACGGTGATCTCGGTCACCGCCTCGAACTGGTGGGTTTTCACCATGGTGGCGAGCTTCTTGCCGGCGTGATCGGCCTCGCGGATGAATTCGGCATGGCGGAGCTGGTCGGGAAGATCGACCGCCAGCAGATAGTTCTCGTAGTGCTGGCCGACATAACGCTTGCGGGCCTTTTCCGGCCAGTCGGCAAGCGCCTCGGCCAGTTGTTCGCGCGCCGCCGCCGTCCGTTTGGCGCGCGACACCTCCGAAAACCCGCCGGTCAACAAAAGCTCGGTCTCGTAATAGAGCGTACGCAGCAACTGGCCCTTCCAGCCGTTCCAGACCCCAGGCCCGACGCCGCGGATATCGCAGACGGTAAGCACAAGCAGCATCTTCAGCCGTTCGACCGACTGCACGATGGCGGCAAAATCTTCGATCGTCTTGCGGTCGTTGAGATCGCGGGTCTGCGCCGTCATCGACATGACGAGGTGGTTCTCGACCAGCCAGGCGACCGTTTCGGTGTCGGCCGGCGACAGCCCCATATGCGGGCAGATGCGCCGGGCGATCCTGGCGCCGGCTTGCGAATGGTCCTCCGGCCTGCCCTTGGCGATGTCGTGCAGCAGCACGGCGACATAGAGCGCCTCGCGGCTCTTCTTCAGCCCCGGCATCAGCGAGTGGGCGAGTGGATGGATCTTTTCCCCGTCGCCGCGCTCGATCTCGGCCAGCACCCCGATGCAGCGGATGAGGTGCTCGTCCACCGTGTAGTGGTGGTACATCGAGAACTGCATCATGGCGACGATCTTGCCGAAGTCCGGGATCAGCTTGGCAAGCAGTCCGGCCTCGTTCATGCGCCGCAGATTGAGCTCGGCGTTGCGGTCCGAGGTCAACACATCGAGGAACAGCCGGTTGGCCTCCTCGTCGCGCCTGAGCGCCTTGCCGACGAGGCCGAGAGAGCGGGTCAAAAGCTTCAGCGCATCGGGGTGGAATTCCAGGCCATGCTTGTCGGCAAACCAGAACAGCCTGAGCAGGTTAACCGGATCGCGCTCGAACACCTCGTCGTCGGCAATGTTGATGCGGTGGTTGTCGACGATGAAATCGGCCGTGCCGGCGAGCTTGCGCTTGCGGCGCGAAAAGGTGAGGAAGATGCGGTTGAAGCCCGGCACATGCTTGGCCTGCTCTTCTTCCAGCGCGGCGCAGAAAATGCGGGTCAGGTCGCCGACATCCTTGGCGACGAGGAAGTAGTGCTTCATGAATCGCTCGACCGCCGACAGGCCGGGATGGGTGGTGTAGCCCAGCCGCTCGGCAATATCGCGCTGGATATCGAAATGCAGCCGCTCCTCGGCCTTGCCGGTGAGGAAATGCATGTGGCAGCGCACCGCCCATAGAAAATCCTCGGCCTTCTGGAATTCCCTGTATTCGGCGTCGGTGAAGACGCCCTTGTCGACCAGTTCCTCGCCGGTGCGCACGCGGTAGAAATATTTGGCGATCCAGAACAGCGTCTGCAGGTCGCGCAGGCCGCCCTTGCCGTCCTTGACGTTAGGTTCGACCAGGTAACGGCTCTCGCCGGCCTTGGCGTGGCGCTCGTCGCGTTCGGCGAGCTTGGCCTGGACATATTCGGGGCCGGTGGTGCGCACCACCTCGTGGTCGAAGCGCTGCAAAAGCTCGTCATAGAGCTTTTGCTCGCCCCACAGGAAGCGCGCCTCCAGGATCGAGGTGCGGATGGTGATGTCGGTGCGCGACAGCCTGAGGCACTCGTCGATGTTGCGGGTGGCGTGGCCGACCTTCAGCCCGAGGTCCCACAGCATGTAGAGCATGTATTCGACGATCTGCTCGCCCCAGGGCGTCTGCTTGTAGGGCAGCAGGAACAGCAGGTCGATGTCGGACCCGGGCGCCAGCGTGCCGCGGCCATAGCCGCCGACGGCCACGACCGCCATGCGCTCGGCCGATGACGGGTTTTTGACGCGATAGACATGGCTGGCGGCGAAATCGTAGAGCGCGCTGATGATCTCATCCATCAGATGCGACAGCCGGGCGGCGCAGGCGGTGCCGCTGCCATCGTCCATCAGCATGCGTTCGGCGACCGTGCGGCCGTCGGCGAGCCGGCTTTTGAGAAGCTTGAGGACGCCGCTGCGCGCCGCCTTGCCGGAGCCGTCGCCTGCCGTGGCCGCGGTCAGTTCGGTCATCCCGCGGCGCAAGGCTTCGCCGTCGATCAGTTCCTCGAGCTTCAGGGATATTCTTGCCATAAATGCCGTTCGGCCTCGCCGTTTCGGCGGCGTCTATAGCGCGTTTTCGCGGCGCTGGGTATGGGGCGGACGGACGCGTTCTCCGCAGCCGTGGAACGGCACGATCGTCTCATGCCCGCGGCCGGTGCAGTTTGGGGCCTGGCCACGAAAAATCGAAATCAGCCCTTGACCTTCCAGTTACTGGAAGCACTACCTCCGCCGCAACATCGAAATACAGGGGCTTTCGGCATGACGCATTCTGATCACCATCATCACGCCCATGGCAGCTGCTGCTCGGCAAAAGGCGCCTCCTCTGCTGCGGACGCCGCCGTCCGCGATCCGGTCTGCGGCATGACCGTCGATCCGGCTGCCGGCAAGCCGACCGCCGAGCATGGCGGCCATCGCTATCATTTCTGCAGCGAAAGCTGCCGCTCCAAATTCATCGCCGAGCCGGAAAAATACCTGACCGCTAGCGATCCCGTCTGCGGCATGAGCGTCGATCGCGCCACGGCCAAGCACTTTTTGCGGCACGAGGGCCGGGGCTTCTATTTCTGCTCCGCCGCTTGCCAGGCGAAGTTCGAAGCCGAGCCGGCAAAGTATCTCGGCGACAGGCCGGCGCCGCAGGCGATGCCGAAAGGCACGCAATACACCTGCCCGATGCATCCGGAAATCATCCGCGACAAGCCCGGCTCCTGCCCGATCTGCGGCATGGCGCTGGAACCGATGGGCGTGCCGACCGGCGACGAGGGGCCTAACCCGGAACTGGTCGACTTCACCAGGCGCTTTTGGGTGAGCGCGGTGCTGTCCGTGCCGTTGCTGGTCATCGCGATGACGCCGATGCTCGGCCTGACGTTTCAGGCCTTCATCGACGACCGCGCGAACGTCTGGCTGGAGCTGGCGCTGGCCAGCCCGGTGGTGCTGTGGGCGGCATTCCCGTTCTTCCACCGCGGCTGGGATTCGATCCTCAACCGCAGCCCCAATATGTGGACGCTGATTTCGCTCGGCGTCGGTGCCGCCTATCTCTACAGCGTCGTCGCCACGCTGTTTCCGGGCCTCTTTCCGCACCAGTTCCGCGGCCATGACGGCACCGTACCGGTCTATTTCGAGGCGGCGGCGGTGATCGTCGCGCTGGTGTTCCTTGGCCAGGTGCTGGAATTGCGCGCCCGCGAGAAAACCGGCTCGGCGATCCGTGCGCTGCTCGACCTGGCGCCGAAGACGGCGCGGCTGATCGGCGCGGACGGTTCCGAAAACGACGTGCCGCTCGAAACCGTCAAGGCCGGCGACCGCTTGCGCATCCGCCCAGGCGATGCCGTGCCGGTCGACGGCATTGTGCTCGAAGGACGCTCTTCCATCGATGAATCGATGATCACAGGCGAGCCGCTGCCGGTCGAAAAGACCGACGGCGACAACCTCACCGGCGGCACGCTCAACAAGAACGGCTCGCTGATCATGCGCGCCGAAAAGATCGGCGCCGAGACGACGCTGGCGCGGATCGTCGAGCTTGTCGCCAAGGCTCAGCGTTCACGCGCGCCGATCCAGGGGTTGGCCGACCGCGTCTCGTTCTACTTCGTCCCGGCCGTCGTGCTGGTCGCGATCATAGCGTTCGTCGCCTGGGCGATCGTCGGACCGGAACCCAGCCTGGTCTTTGCCATCGTCTCGGCGGTCTCGGTGCTGATCATCGCCTGTCCGTGTGCGCTCGGCCTTGCCACGCCAATGTCGATCATGACCGCCACCGGGCGCGGCGCGCATGCCGGCGTGCTGATCAAGGAAGCGGCGGCGCTCGAGCGCTTTGCCTCGGTCGATACGCTGATCGTCGACAAGACCGGAACGCTGACCGAAGGCCGGCCGCGACTGACCGATGTCGTTGCCGTCGAAGGCATGGCGCAGGACGAGCTGCTGGCGCTCGCCGCCGGTCTCGAAAAAGGCTCGGAGCATCCGCTGGCCGAGGCGATCGTCGAAGGCGCCCGCGAACGCGGCGTGAATATTCCCGATGCCGGCGGTTTCGAGGCCGTCACCGGCAAGGGCGTTTCCGGCACGGTTTCGGGGCAGAAGGTCGCGCTCGGCAATGCCGCGATGATGGCCGATCTCGGCATCGACACGGCGTCGGTCCTGGCCAGCGCCGAGGCGCTGCAGGCCGACGGCAAGACCGCGATGTTCGTCGCTGTCGCAGGCAAGCTCGCCGGCCTCGTCGCCGTTGCCGACCCGATCAAGGCGACCACCGCCGAGGCGATCAAGGCGCTGCATGACAGCGGGCTGAAGATCGTCATGGCGACCGGCGACAATGAGCGCACCGCCAAGGCCATCGCAGCCAAGCTCGGCATCGACGCGGTGCGTGCCGGACTTTTGCCCGAAGAGAAGAACGCGCTGGTCGAGGAATTGCGTGCAAACGGCGCCGGCGTCGCCATGGCCGGCGATGGCGTCAACGATGCGCCCGCACTTGCCGCCGCCGATGTCGGCATCGCGATGGGCACAGGCGCCGATGTTGCGGTCGAAAGTGCAGGAATAACGCTGGTCAAGGGCGATCTCAACGGCATCGTCAGGGCCAGGACGCTGGCCCGCGCGACGATCCGCAACATCCGCCAGAACCTGTTTTTCGCTTTCCTCTACAATGTGCTTGGCGTGCCGGTCGCTGCCGGCGTGCTCTATCCGCTCACCGGCACGCTGTTGTCGCCGATGCTCGCGGCGGCGGCGATGAGCCTGTCTTCGGTTTCGGTCATCGCCAACGCATTGCGGCTCAGGACGTTGAAACTCTGAGTAAAACTTCCAGATAGACCCTGTTCAAAGGAGACGATGAATGACCTTGGCCAAGAAGATCGTGCTGCTGATGATGGCGGCGGGAATGCTGCTTGCTGTTTTCCTCGAAAGCGTTCCGGCACAAGCCGAGGAGATGAAGCACGACATGGGCGCAATGGGCGCGCAGAGCCCCTCGACCGAGGGCTACAAGGCGGCGATGGACAAGATGCATACCGACATGATGGCAATCGAATATTCCGGCAATGCCGATGTCGATTTCGCCCGCGGCATGATCCCGCATCACCAGGCGGCCATCGATATGGCCAAGATCGAGCTCGCCAATGGCAAGGATCCGGAAATCCGCAAGCTGGCGGAAGCAGTGATCGCCGCGCAGCAAGCCGAGATCAAGCAGATGCAGGACTGGCTCGCCGCCCATCCGGTGAAGTAGGCGTCACGCTGTCGCGGAATCCGGGCGAGAAGCTTCACCTGGATTTCTGCTTCACCTGGATTTCCCTTGGCGGCTATGTTGCTACCCGGGCCTCGGACTGGAGCATGCCATGGCATCGACGATAAGAACGACTACCCTGCCCTGCGGCGAAGCCGTGCCGGTGCTCGGCCAGGGCACCTGGAAGATGGGCGAGGACGGCCGCCGCCGCGCCGACGAGGCCAATGCCCTGAAGCTCGGGCTGGATCTCGGCATGACGCTGATCGACACCGCCGAAATGTATGCCAGCGGCGGTGCCGAGCAGGTGGTGGCGGAGGCCATCGCCGGGCACCGCGACGAGGTTTTCCTGGTCTCCAAAGTGCTGCCGTCCAATGCCTCGCGCGCCGGCGTGAAACGGGCCTGCGAGAACAGCCTGAGGCATCTCGCCACCGACCGCATCGATCTCTATCTCCTGCATTGGCCGGGCAGCGTTCCTTTGATGGAAACGGTAGAGGCGTTCGAAGCGTTGAAGGCGGCCGGCAAGATCCGCCATTGGGGCGTCAGCAATTTCGATACCGATGAGATGGAAGAGCTGGTTCGGTTGCCGGCCGGCGGCAACGTCCAGACCAACCAGGTGCTCTACAATCTGTCGCAGCGCGGGGTCGAGTTCAACCTCGCCCCGTGGAGCCGGCAATGTGGCATGCCGCTGATGGCCTATTCGCCGGTCGATCAGGGGGTATTGGCGCGCAACGCCAGGTTAGATGCCATCGCCGCCCGCCACGGTGCGACGCCGGCGCAGATCGCACTTGCATGGGTGATGGCGCAGGAGGGCGTGATCGCCATTCCGAAGGCCAGCCGCCCGGAGCATATCCGGCAGAATGCCGCGGCGTTGGACATCGAGCTCACGAGCGAAGATTTCGCCGAAATTGACCGCGCCTTCCCACCGCCGAGGCGGAAGTCGGGCTTGGCGATGATTTGAGGGTGAAGCTGCCAATCTCCCCCTCGTGGGTCCCTCGTGGGGGAGATTGGCGGTTTCGGCGACGCCGCTCCGATTGCAGAAGCCCTACTTCGCCAGCATCCCCTTCAATCTGTACAGCGCCTCCAGCGCCTCCCTTGGCGTCATCTCGTCGGGATTGATCTCCGCTAGCGCCAAACCCAGCCCATCACTCTTCGCCGGCTTCGACGCTACCCGCTGCGCCGCCACCGAAAACAGCGGCAGGTCGTCGACCAGACGGTTGGCCTTGCCCGAGACCTCGCCCGCTTCGAGCTGGTGCAGCACTTCCTTGGCCCGGCCGACGACGGCTTCCGGCAGGCCGGCCAGCCGCGCTACCTGGACGCCGTAGGAACGGTCGGCCGCACCCTTGCCGACCTCGTGCAGGAAGACCACGTCGCCTTCCCATTCCTTGACCCGCATGGTGACGTTGTGGAGCCGTGTAAGTTTCCTGGCCAGCGCCGTCATTTCGTGGAAATGCGTGGCGAAGATCGCCCGGCAGCGGTTCTTCTCGTGCAGATATTCGACCGCCGCCCAGGCAATCGACAGGCCGTCGAAAGTGGCGGTGCCGCGGCCGATCTCGTCGAGGATGACCAGTGCGCGCTCGCCTGCCTGGTTGAGGATCGCCGCCGTCTCGACCATCTCGACCATGAAAGTCGAGCGGCCGCGCGCCAGGTCGTCGGAGGCGCCGACCCGCGAAAACAACCGATCGACGACGCCGATATGGGCTGATGCCGCGGGCACGAAGGAGCCGGTCTGGGCAAGGATGGCAATCAGCGCGTTTTGCCTGAGAAAGGTCGACTTGCCGCCCATATTGGGGCCGGTCAGCAGCCAGATCGCGCCGGTCTTGGCATCGCCTTGCGGCGACAGATCGCAATCATTGGCGACGAACGGGCCTTCGCCGGAACGCCGCAGCGCCTGTTCGACCACCGGGTGGCGTCCGCCCGAAATCTCGAAGGCAAGGCTCGCATCGACCAGTGGCCGGCACCAGGCCTCGCTCTCGGAAAGCAAGGCAAGTGCGGCTGAAACGTCGAGCACGGCGAGCGCTTCGGCGCCGGCACGGATCCTGTCGGCGTGGCTGACCACTTGCGCCGTCAGCGCCTCGAAAGCGGCAAGCTCGATCGCCAGCGCCCGGTCGGCGGCGTTGGCGATCTTGGTTTCCAGTTCGGCGAGTTCGGTGGTGGTGAAGCGCATGGCGTTGGCCATGGTCTGGCGATGGATGAAGCGCGCCCTGGCGCCGTCGCTGCCGGTCATCAGCGCATGATGATTGGCGGTGACTTCGATATAATAGCCCAGCACATTGTTGTGCCTGATCTTCAGCGAGCGGATGCCGGTCTCGTCGATCAGCGAGCGCTCCAGCCCGGCGATCACTTTTCGCGACTCGTCGCGCAACGCCCGCATCTCGTCGAGTTCGGCGTGGTAGCCGCCGCGGACGAAGCCGCCGTCACGCTTGAGCAACGGCAGCTCGTCGCTCAGCGCCTGCGCCAGATGCGCCGCCAGTTCATTGGGCAGCGCCTTGATAGCTCCCAATGCCGCGGCCAGTTCGCCCGGCAAGGCGATTTGGCCGAACAGTTCGGCGATGGCGCCGGCCGCTTCGAAACCGGCGCGCAGCGCGCCGAGGTCGCGCGGGCCGCCGCGGTTGAGCGCCAGCCTGGACAGCGCGCGCGGCATGTCGGCAACGCTCTTCAGGCTTGCCCGCACCGCCTGGCAAAGGCGCGTCTCGGAGCGGAAGAACGACACCGAGTCCAGCCTTGCAGCGATTGCCGCCGGATCGGTCAGCGGCGCCATCAGCCGGTCGGCGAGCAGCCTTGCACCGCCGCCGGTCACCGTGCGGTCGATCGCCTTGAACAGCGATCCGTCGCGACTGCCGGACAGCGTGCGCAGCAGTTCCAGGTTGGCGCGCGTCGCCGGGTCGATGAACAGCGTCGAGCCCTGCTCCTCGCGCTCCGGCCGCGACAGCGGCGGCCGCTCGGCTTTCTGCGTCTTTTCGACATAGGCGATGACGCCTGAGATCGCCGACAGCTCGGCGCGCGAAAACGAGCCGAAACTGTCAGGGGTCGCCACCTCGAAGAAGCGGGCGATGCGGCCGACGGCCGAAGCCGAATCGAACAGCGACGGCGGCTGCGGGCTGGCGACGCGGCCGAGCACGTCGAAGACCGGTTTCAGCTCCGGGTCGTAAAACACCGGCTCGGCGACGATCAGCTCGCGCGGGTCGACGCGGAAGACATCGGCGAGCAGCCGGTCGGCGGTGGTCTCGGCGACGCGGAAGACACCGGTCGAGATCTCGATCCAGGCCAAGGCAAAGGAATGCTCGGCCCCGCCCTTGACCCGTCCCAGCGCCATCAGAAAACTCGATTCCGACGGCGCCAGCAATTTGTCTTCGGTGATGGTGCCGGGCGTTACCAGCCGCACCACGTCGCGGCGCACCACCGATTTGCCGCCGCGCTTCTTGGCCTCCGCCGGATCCTCGATCTGCTCGCAGACGGCGACGCGGAACCCCTGTCCGATCAGCTTCTGCAGATAATCGTCGGCGGCATGCACCGGCACGCCGCACATCGGGATGTCGAGCCCCTGGTGCTTGCCGCGCTTGGTCAGCACGATACCGAGCGCCCGGCTTGCTTTCTCGGCGTCGTCGAAGAACAGCTCGTAGAAATCGCCCATGCGGTAGAACAGCAGCGAATCCGGGTTCGCCGCCTTGATCTCGATATACTGCTCCATCATCGGCGTCGCCGGCGCGAAGGCCGGCGTGGCGTTGTCGCTTCGAATGGGCGTCTCGTCGTTCAAGAAGCTGCTTCCAAAATTTTGCAGGCCATGCTTGGCGGTTTACAGCGGCGAAGTGTAGCCTTAATCCCGAACCTTCCACAAAAGAAAGCATGCGCACCCATCTCAAGCGGTGCCGTACGGGCGAGGAACCGAAAGCATCATGGCCAAGAAATCCGAAAGCAACGGGCCCTCCGTCAGCGCCCAGGAGGCATTGGAATTCCATGCCATGGGACGTCCGGGCAAGCTGGAGATCGTCGCAACAAAACCGATGGCGACGCAGCGCGATCTCAGCCTCGCCTATTCGCCGGGCGTCGCCGTGCCGGTTCTCGCCATCGCCGAGGATCCGAGCCGCGCCTTCGACTATACAGTTCGCGGCAACATGGTCGCCGTCATCTCCAACGGTACCGCCATCCTTGGCCTCGGCAATCTCGGCGCGCTTGCTTCGAAGCCAGTGATGGAAGGCAAGGCGGTGCTGTTCAAGCGCTTCGCCGACGTCGATTCCATCGATCTCGAGGTCGACACCGAGGATGCCGACGAATTCATCAACTGCGTGCGTTTTCTCGGCCCCTCCTTCGGCGGCATCAACCTCGAGGACATCAAAGCGCCGGAGTGTTTCATCATCGAGCAGCGGCTGCGCGAGCTGATGGACATACCGGTCTTCCATGACGACCAGCACGGCACCGCCATCATTTCGGCCGCCGGCCTGATCAACGCGCTGGAAATCACCGGCCGCGACATGAAGACCACGAAAATGGTCTGCAACGGCGCCGGCGCTGCCGGCATCGCCTGCATCGAACTGATGAAGGCGATGGGCTTTGCGCCAGAAAATATCATCCTGTGCGACACCAAGGGCGTGGTCTTCCAGGGCCGCACCGAAGGCATGAACCAGTGGAAATCGGCGCACGCCGTGAAAACCGGTGCGCGCTCGCTGGCCGAAGCGCTGGACGGCGCCGACGTGTTCCTCGGCCTCTCGGCCAAGGGCACGCTGACCACCAGGATGGTGCAGTCGATGGCCAAGAACCCGATCATCTTCGCCATGGCCAATCCCGACCCCGAGATCACGCCGGAGGAGGTCGCCGAGATCCGCACCGACGCCATCATGGCGACGGGGCGGTCCGACTATCCCAACCAGGTCAACAACGTGCTTGGCTTCCCCTACATCTTCCGCGGCGCGCTCGACGTGCGGGCGACCACCATCAACGACGACATGAAGATCGCCGCAGCCAAAGCGCTCGCCGAACTGGCGCGCCAGGACGTGCCCGACGACGTCGCCGCCGCCTATCAGGGCATGCGGCCGAAATTCGGTCCAAACTACATCATCCCGGTGCCGTTCGATCCGCGCCTGATCTCGGCGATCCCGATCGCGGTCGCCAAGGCGGCGATGGACTCCGGCGTCGCCCGCAAGCCGATCCTCGATCTGGACCGCTACGCGCAGGAGCTTTCCGCCCGCCGCGACCCGATCGCATCGACGCTGCAGCGCATCTACGACCGGGTGCGCCGCCAGCCCAAGCGCATCGTCTTTGCCGAGGGCGAGGAGGAGCAGGTGATGCGCGCCGCCGTCTCCTATGTGAACCAGCGGCTCGGCACCGCCATCCTGCTCGGCCGCGACGACATCATCAAGGAAAACGCCAGGAACGCCGGCATCGACCTCGGCAAGCAAGGCATCGAGATCATCAATGCGCGGCTGTCGCGGCGCAACTCGGTCTACGCCGACTATCTCTACGAGCGCATGCAGCGCAAAGGCTTCCTGTTCCGCGACTGCCAGCGGCTGATCAACAACGACCGCAACCATTTCGCCGCCTGCATGGTGGCGCTGGGCGATGCCGACGGCATCGTCACCGGCGTCACCCGCAACTATTCGACGGCCCTCGACGATATCCGCCGCGTCATCGACGCAAGGCCCGGCCATTGCGTCATCGGCGTGTCGATCGTGCTGGCGCGGGGTCGCACCGTCCTCGTTGCCGACACCGCGGTGCACGACATGCCGAATGCTGAGCAGATCGCCGACATCGCCGAGGAGGCCGCCGGCTTTGCCCGCCGCATGGGCTACGAGCCGAGGCTCGCCATGCTCGCCTATTCGACCTTCGGCCATCCGCAGGGCGAGCGCTCCGAGCGCGTCCAGGAAGCGGTGCGCATCCTCGACAAGCGCCGCGTCGATTTCGAGTATGACGGCGAAATGGCCGCCGACGTGGCGCTCAACGCCCGCGCCATGGCGCAGTACCCGTTCATCAGGCTGACCGGCCCGGCCAATGTGCTGATCATGCCGGCTTTCCACTCGGCCTCGATCTCGACCAAGATGCTGCAGGAGCTCGGCGGCTCGACCGTCATCGGCCCGCTGCTGGTCGGCCTGAACAAGCCGGTTCAGATCGTCTCGCTCAATGCCAAGGACTCAGACATCGTCAATATGGCGGCGATCGCGGCGTATAGCGCGGGAGCTTGAGGAGCACGTAGCAGGGGGAGAAGGAAGAGGTGCCGCGCTACAGCAACCCCGCCTGCTCGGCCTCGTGGCGCAAATTCTGCCTTGGTCTTGGGCCGATCTGCTGGATGACCAGCCCGGCGGCCAGCGAGCCGAGGTCGCCGCACTGCTTCAGGCCGCGGCCTTGCGTGTAGCCGTAGAGGAAGCCGGCGGCATAGAGGTCGCCGGCGCCGGTTGTGTCGACCAGCTCGCGGATCCTGGTCGCCTCGATGGTGACGGTCTCGTCGCCGCGCACGATCACCGAGCCCTTTTCCGAGCGGGTGACGGCGGCGATCTTGCAATCCTTGCGGATCTGGGCCAGCGCCTCGTCGAAGGACGCGGTCTGGTAGAGCGACTTGATCTCGTGGCTGTTGGCAAAGACGATGTCGACGGTGCCGGAGCGCATGAGATCGAGGAACTCGTCGCGGTAGCGGTCGACGCAGAACGAGTCCGACAGGGTCATCGACACTTCGCGCCCGGCGGCATGGGCGAGTTTCGCCGTCTGCCGGATCGCTTCCTTGGCGCGCGGCGGGTCCCACAGATAGCCTTCGAAATAGGTGACCGCGGCGCCCGACGCCTTGTCGGCCTCGACGTCCTCCGGGCCGAGTTCGACGCAAGCGCCGAGATAGGTATTCATCGAGCGCTCGCCGTCCGGCGTGACGAAGATCATCGAGCGCGCCGTCGGCGGTTCGCCGTTGAGCGGCTTGGTGTCGAAGGCGACGCCCTGGGCATGGATGTCATGCGCGTAGATTTCGCCGAGTGCGTCGTTGGAGACCTTGCCGAAGAAGGCGGCACGACCGCCGAAGGAGGCAACGCCCGCCGCCGTGTTGCCGGCGCTGCCGCCCGAGGCTTCAATGGCCGGGCCCATGCGGCTGTAGAGCAGTTCGGCGCGCCTCGTGTCGATCAAATTCATCGCGCCCTTGATGATGCCGTTGGTCTCCAGGAACGCCTCGTCGCACTGGGCGATGATGTCGACGATGGCATTTCCGATACAAAGCACGTCATAGTCCGGCATCAATTCATGTCTCCGCCAAAAGCCACCGGCTTTCTGCCACGCCGGGCGCGGGCGGGTCTAGCGGTTTGATGCGGCTTTGCCTAGCGGCGATCCGACGAATGTCAGCATAGCGACCATCGTTGGATGGCGGCCGAAGCATTTCCCGCGTGCCTGGCTTACAAGCATGGCTGAGATGAGCGATGCCCAGAGGTTCCAGCCGGCCATGTCCATGAAAACCGACACGAGGATCGAGCTGGTGCTGCTCGTCGTATTGGCGCTGCTGTGGGGCGCATCCTACAGCTTCATCAAGATCGGCGTCGCGACGATCCCGCCGGTGACGCTGATCGCCGCGCGAACCCTGGTCGCGGGGGGCATCCTGTTCGCCCTGATCCGCTGGCGCGGGCTGGCCTTGCCGGGTGATGCCGCAAGCTGGCGCCGGTTTGCATTCCAGGCATGCCTGAACAGCGTCGTGCCGTTCACGCTGATCGCTTGGGCCGAGCGCTCGCTGGATGCCGGGCTGGCCACGATCCTGAATGCGACCTCGCCGATCTTCACCTTCTTGCTGACCGCCCTGATCACCCGCCATGAACCGGCGACCATGCGCAAGCTGTTCGGTGTCGCGGCGGGAATCGCCGGAATATGCCTCGTTGTCGGCGCCCCGGCGCTTGGCGGCCTCGGACAGCAATTTTTGCCGCAACTTGCCGTGGTCGCGGCGACGATCTGCTACGCCGGCGCTGCCGTTTTCGGCCGCGGCTTCAGGGGGCTCGACCCGATGGTGCCGGCCGCCGGTTCGATGCTCTGCGGCGCCGCGATGCTGATCCCGTTGAGCCTTGCGTTCGACCGGCCATGGACCCTGGCGCCATCGACAACGTCGGTCCTTGCGCTGCTCGGGCTTTCGGTGTTTTCGACCGCGCTGGCCTTCTCGATCTATTTCCGCCTCCTCCATACGCTGGGCTCTGTCGGCACCACCTCGCAAGCCTATCTGCGGGTGCCGATCGGCGTTGCTATCGGAGCCGTGTTCCTTGGCGAAAGCCTTGGTCCGAGCGCGTGGTGGGGAATGGCTCTGGTCGTCGTCGGCGTGGCGGCGATGACCATTCCCCAGGCGAAGGTCGCGCGCTAGGAAGCCGCGCTTGCGACTTGGGCGGTCTCCGCCTATTCGGAGATATCAGCCACGGGCATGTTTGACATGGAATTGGAAACGCCGTGATCCTCGATGCCGCCCGCGCCGCCTTGAGCCGGCTATTCTCGCCCGAATTCCGTTCCGTGTTCGTGAAGACACTGGGGCTGACCTTGCTGGCACTGGCGGCGCTGTGGTTCGGAATAAAGAGCCTGTTCGAATGGCTGGCCTGGCCGTGGATCGATGCATGGCTGCCCGCCCTTCCCTCTTGGGCCGGATGGCTGGGCGCCGTCGTCGCCGGCGTCGGCCTTGCGCTGGGGCTGGCGCTTTTTATCGCGCCGGTGACGGCGATCATCGCCGGCCTGTTCCTTGACGACGTCGCCGAAGTGGTCGAGCGCACCGACTATCCCAACGATCCGCCCGGCCGCGCCGTGCCGGCGCTGCGCTCGCTGGTGCTGGCGATCAGGTTCTTCGGCGTCGTCATCCTCGGCAACATCATCGCTCTGCTGCTTCTGCTGGTGCCGGGCATCAACATCGCCGCCTTTTTCATCGTTAACGGTTATCTGCTCGGGCGCGAGTTCTTCGAGTTCGCCACCATGCGCTTTCGCCCGGAGGCCGAGGCCAGGGCGCTGCGCAGAAAGCACGCAGTCACCGTATTCCTGGCCGGGCTGGTCGTCGCCGCTTTCCTGGCCGTGCCGCTGCTCAATCTTTTGACACCGCTGTTCGCCGCCGCCATGATGGTGCATCTGCACAAGGCGATCTCGGCGCGGGAAGCGAGCTAGCGCAGCAGGAAACCCCTGCCCAGTTCATCATCGTCCTCGACGATGAATTCGGCCCGTCCTGAGTAATAGGCGCGGCCGCCGACGCGGGCGATGATGGCATCATGCGGCCCGGCTGTGGCCGTGCGTGCGACGGCGCCGGAAAAGCGCGAGCCGGCGATGCTCTCGAACAGCCGCGCCCGGCCAATCTCGATTTGCCCCTTGGCGTGCATGGCCGCCAGCCGCGCGGTGACGCCCGAGCCGGTCGGCGAACGGTCGACCTCGGCTTCGGCGAAAACGCAGATGTTTTTGGTCGGCGTATCGGAGAACGCATCCTGTCCGTCGGTCAGGATGGTGCCGTAGAGAAAGGCGAGATCGGCATGGTCGGGATGCGACAGCGGCAATTCGGCCTTGAGCTTATTGGTCAGCGCGGTCGCTGCATCGACGAAATCGCGCACCCGGTTCCTGCCGAATTCCAGCCCGAACTGGCGGCAGTCGGCGAGCGCATAGAAGGCGCCGCCATAGGCGATGTCAAAGCCGACCGGACCATAGCCCGGCAGCTCGATCCGCCGGTCGCGGGCGAACAGAAACGCCGGCACGCTTTCGAAGGACACCGCACCGGCCTTGCCATCTCTCACCTCGACCGCAGCGGAGATCAGCCCGCACGGCGCCTCTATGTTTACGGTCGTCAACGGCTCGCGTGGCGCCACCAGCCGCTCGTCGACGGCGTAGCGGCCGAGCGCGACGATGGCGTGGCCGCACATCGTCGAATAGCCCTCATTGTGCATGAACAGCACCGCGAGGTCGGCGCCCGGCAGGTCGGGCTCCACCAGCAGCGCGCCATACATGTCGTAATGGCCGCGCGGCTCGAACATCAGGATCTTTCTGAGATGATCGAGATGATCGCGCACATAGGCACGCTTTTCGAGGATCGTGCCCTTGGGAATGTCAGGGTAGCCGCCGGTGACGATCCGCAGCGGCTCGCCGCCGGTGTGCATGTCGACGACGGTGAGGGTCATTCGCCGGGCCCGACCTAGGCTGAAGATTTGGCAAACAGCGCCTGCAGCTTGCCGAACGGCATGGCGGCGCGGGTGAAGCCGAAGGTGCCATCCTGCTGGATCTCGCGCGCCGCGGTCTCCAGCATGCCGAAGGCGAAATTGGTGAGCCATGGACCGAGCGAGACGCGCTTTACCCCCGCCATGGCCAGGTCGGCGATGGTGAAGCCGGGCCTGGCCATGACGTTGACCGGCTTGGTCAGCGCCGAGCAGACGGTTCGCACCATCTCGATATCGCCCAGCCCCGGTGCATAGAGCACGTCGGCGCCGGCCTTCTCGAAGGCCTGCAGCCGCTTGATCGTATCGTCAAGATCGGGCTTGCCCCACAGGAAATTCTCGGCCCGCGCGGTGAAGACGAAATCGCGTTTCAGTGCCCGTGCCGATTCTGCCGCCGCCGCGACGCGCTCGACGGCATGCGCAAAATCATAGATCGGCTTGTCGGGCTCGCCAGTATGGTCCTCGATCGAGCAGCCGGCGAGGCCAGCCGCCTCGGCGGCGAAGATGGTCTCGCCGGCACTTGTTGCGCTGTCGCCCTTGCCCTTTTCGAGATCGGCCGAAACCGGCAGCCCGGTCGCCGCCGACACTTCACGGCAATGATGGATCATCGCCTCGAACGTCACCGCACCATCGGGCAGGCCGCGCGAAAAGGCAAAGCCGGCGCTGGTCGTGGCCAGCGCCTTGAAGCCGAACGAAGCCAAGAGCTTGGTCGTCCCGACGTCCCAGGAATTGGCCATGACGAAGATCGAGGCATGCAGGTCGCGAAAAATCTTACCCTTGTCCATGGATGCTCCCCTCCAGTGCAGAATGTGAGGCAAATTCTAGCCCGGCGGAAGGCGCCGGGCAAACAAATGCGGTTGGCTCAGAAGCGTTTGGCGTTGTCATCTGCCAATCGGTCCAGCGCATCGGAATCCTTGACGTAGCGCGAAGCATTTTTGTTCCAATGATAGGTGACGGAAATGTCGCGCGAAGACGCCTCTGGCGGCGGCTGGCCGTCGCAGCTTTCTTCTCCCGGTAGCGTCGCGTCGGTCACTGTGACCTTGATGGCTGCATAAGGCTGGCCGTCGGCGATCACCTGGAACGCCGCATTCTGTGTCCCCCTATGAGTGCAGAGGTTTTCGTCGAACGTGTAGATCATGTCGATCAGCTCGAACCTGTCGTTGCGGATCATGATCAGCGGCGTGATCCCATAGCCCTGGCTCGAATTGAAATGCATGCTCATGCTGATGATAGCGTCGTCACCAGGCCCGATCGGCAGCTTGCCCGGATCGCGAAGATAGGTGATGCGGTCGACGGCGACATTGACCGCGTCGAGCAGCGCCGGCTTGCCGGTGATGTCGTAGAGTGCCAGCACGGCATAGCCCTCGGCGCTGTCAGGCGAGTCGCCAAGGTCGAACAGCATGGTCAGCCGCTCCTTACCGCCGGCCTTGATGCCGAGCACGCCGGCGTTGGAAAGACCCGACGTCGCCGGCGGGGAGCGGTCGTAGTCCGGACCAGCGATGTGGCGCATCTCGATCGGCGTCGAACCCCGGAAAAAGCCGTCCTTGTCCGCGGTCAGATCGGGAATGACCATCCTGGCGAGGTCGAGATAAGTGAGATTGCCGTGCCCGGGGACAGCGCTGCCGAGCTCCGGGAAACTGACGGCCTCGGCGCTGGCCGTCGTCCAAAGACAAGGCAGCAGCAGGCAGGCAAGGATGAAACGAAACAGGGAGAAGGCCATGCGTGCGCTCGTTATGTCGGGCGCGCGCAAGCTAGAGCATTTTGCGGCCAAGAGGAAACACCTGGCGTTACCCCGCTATATTGGTTTGGCTTCGGTCGCCAGGGTCTCCTGGAAAACAGGCACCAGCTGATCCATGGCGGCTGCGAGCCACGCGCCGAGTTCGTCCGGCAGAGTGTCATGGATCCAGACCAGGCGGCTCCGGCCCTCGCCCTCGGCAAAGACCTGCATGGAGGTGTTATCGTGGGTGACCTCATCGCCGAGCCATCCCCACACGATGCGCCGGCTCTGCTCGTCGCGGGCGATGAGCCGCTCTCGCACAATCTTGCCGTCGGCGAAAGTAAGGGCCCGTACGTCGTCCTCATCCACCCTGCAGTCGACGAAAACGCCTGGGGCTATCCGTTGGGCGCCGCCGGCGAAGTCGCCCACCGTCGCCCATACGCTTTCCGGTGAAGCATCTACGATGATTTCCCTGACTATCGAAGCCATGTTCCGCCTTTCCTTCATTAGTAGGTAGACCGGTCTGTCTACATGTGGATGTATACAGACCTGTCTGCTATATAGTCAAGGCATGTCCGCAGCCCGAATCAACGATCGTCCCGAAAGTCTTGCGCGCCGTCGCATCCTCGATACGGCGACCGCGCTGTTTTCTCTGGAGGGGGTGCGCGCAGTCGGCATCGACCGCATCATCGCCGAGGCCGGCGTTGCCAAGGCGACGTTCTATCATCACTTCGCGGCCAAGGACGATCTGGTCCGCGCCTACATCGAGGAGCTCAGCAAGGGAGGACGGGCGGCAATCGGGCGCCTTGGGCGGCGGCCACCTCGCCAGATGATCCTTGCGATATTCGATCTCATCGCCGATGCGGCAGATCAGCCGGGCTACCGCGGCTGCCCGTTTCAGAACGCCGCTGCTGAATATCCGGATCCCAGCAGCCCGGTTCGCCAGGCGATCGATCAGCATCGTCACTGGAAGTGGGGTATCCTCAGGGATCTGCTGATCGCGGACGCAAATCCCGATCCGGACCGCACAGCGGACGCGCTAACGGTGGCGGCCGACGGCCTCCTTGTCGTCAGTCATCTCGACAGGCCGGCCAATCTGCGCAGCCTCATACGCGACACGGTCGACCGAGTACTTGGAGCCCCACGCCCGGTCTGAGACCGGATGCGCATGCAGCTTGCGCAAAGGCGATCAGTGGATCGGCACCAGCCCGGCCAGTTCACGCATGTCGTCGAACAGGATGCCGCCAGCTTCGATCAGTCCATCGCGGTCGGAAAGCGGGTCGCCGTGGTAGGAATAGACGCGCATGCCGGCGGCGATGCCGGCTGTCGTCCCGGCGACGCTGTCCTCAATGACGATGCAGTCGCCGGGCGCGAAGCCCATCGTCGCTGCCGCATGCAGGAAGAGGTCGGGGAACGGCTTGCCGCGCGAGACCATGGTCGAGCTGAACAGCGCATGCTCGAACAGCGGCAGCAGCCCGGTCTGGCCGAGTGTGATGTGCATTTTCGGTACCCGTGCCGACGAGGCGACGCAGGTGGCGATGCCGGCGGCGTGCACGGTTTCGATGAACTCGCGAACGTACGGGATGGCCTCAACGCCATGTGCGAACAGGTCCGGCAGGCCGGCGTTCCAGCGCTCGACAAAATCGGCGCCAAGGCTGACGCCGGTCGCCTCGACTTCCTTCTGCACCGAAACCATGCTGCGGCCGGAGAAATTCTTGCGGCAATATTCGAAGCTGGCCGGAAAGCCTGCCGCAGTCAACCATTCGGCGAGGCGCCGATTGGCCAGGTTCTCGGTATCGACCAGAACCCCGTCGCAATCGAAGATGACGAGTTTGGGTATTTTCATCAAGCGGTGCCGGTCGATCCGAAGCCGCCCGAGCCGCGCGCCGTGCCGCCGGCCAATGTGCGCTCCTCGACGGTCGCCCGCGTTACCGGGGCGAAGACGATCTGGGCGATCCGCATGCCGCGCGTCACCGCGAAATCTTCGTCGCCGAGATTGATCAGTAGCACCTTGACCTCGCCGCGATAGTCGCTGTCGATGGTGCCCGGCGTGTTGAGGCAGGTGAGCCCGTGCTTGAAAGCGAGGCCCGAACGCGGCCGGACCTGGCCTTCGACGCCCTCCGGAATTTCCAGGACCAGCCCGGTCGGCACCAGCGCGCGCTTTCCCGGCAGGATCAAAAGCGGCCTGTCGTCGGGGACGGCGGCGCGCAGGTCCATGCCGGCGGCGCCCGAGCTCTCATAGGCGGGAAGCGGCAAGCCCTCGCCATGCGGCAGCCTGACGAAACCGACAGCCGGACCGATGACGGAGGTAGGATAAGGTGCTGCGCGCATAAGGCTGATCCTATCGTCGCGAACGCTGGTTCAGTCAACTCGGCGGCAATGCTATCAACGGCTTTCTTTCAGCGCAGTTCCGCCTCAGCGCAGTTCCATCGGAACGACCGTGGTCTCCTTGATCTCCTCCATGACGAAAGAGGCCGAAACGTCCGACAGCGCCACCTTGGCGATCAGCCGCTGGTAGAGCCGGTCATAGGCCTTCACGTCGGCGACGCGGGCGCGCAGCACATAGTCGAGATCGCCGGACATGCGGTAGGCGCCGGTGATCTCGGCAAAGCCGGTCACCGCCGCCCGGAATCTTTGCAGCCAGTCGGGATCGTGGTTCGAGGTGCGGATCAGGATGAACACCGAAAGGCCGAGTCCGAGCTTGTCGGCGTCGACCAGCGCCACCCGACCGGTAATGATGCCGTCTTCCTCCAGCCGCTTGACCCGGCGCCAGCAGGCATTGCGCGACAGCGATATTCTTGCCGAGAGCTGGTCGACGGACAGCGTGCCGTCGCGTTGCAGCTCGGCCAGCAATCTCCGGTCTATTTCGTCGATTTCCGCCCTCATGTGGGATGTTTGTCCCAAAATGTGGCTTTAGACAAGGACAATTTGAGACCTACGAACCTGATAGCCGTGGCAGGATATTGATCGCTGGCTCTTCATGCCGGCAGGAGGGATCGACATGACAACACGGCTCGCAAGACTTTTCACCTCTCACCCGGCCGCGGTCGGCGAGAGCTATTTCGGCCATATGGCTTTCGCCGCATGGTTCTCGTCGCGATTGTTCATGGCGGCCTTTGCCGCGCTCATTCATGCTTTCTTGCCGTTTCTGTTCGAGACCACGGCAAGCGGCATCATCCGTGAGCTCTACGAACGGACGCATAACAGAGGACGGTAAGCCGTAGAGGTGCCGATCGCGGCGAGGCCTGCTGGACAGCGCCGACGCTCAACGGATCCCGGCAGCGCAATCCCGATCAAGCGCCGCCGTCGTCGAAATACCGAGCCAGGCTTGAAGCCGCGCCGCAATCCGCCATTTTGAGGAGCGCGGCGCGATAGCCCGGAGCAGTCATGATGGATATCGTCTTTTCCTCGACCACCAAACTGGCCGCGGCCATCCGCGACCGTACGGTTTCCGCAATAGAAGTGCTGGACGAGCATCTGGCGCAGATCGACAGGCACAATGAGGCGGCCAATGCTGTCGTCACGCTCGACAGGGAGGGGGCTCGCGCTCGAGCGCAGAAAGCCGACGAAGCGCAGGCGCGCGGCGAGGCACTTGGGCCGCTGCATGGCCTGCCGTTCACACTGAAGGACACGCACGAAACCGCTGGCATGAGAACCACCGTCGGCTTCCCGGCCTTCGCCGACTATGCCCCGAGGGCAGACAGTTCGGTCGTTGCCCGGCTAAAGGCGGCAGGCGGCATACTGGTGGGCAAGACGAACGTGGCGACAATGCTCGGTGACTGGCAGTCGAGCAATCCGCTATTCGGCCGCACCGGCAATCCCTGGGATCTCCAGCGCACCGCCGGCGGCTCCAGCGGCGGTGCGGCGGCGGCGCTCAGCACCGGTATGACGCCGTTCGAGGTCGGCACCGACATGCAGGATTCGATCCGGCTGCCGGCCGCCTTTTGTGGCGTCTACGGCCTCAAGCCGACCGAGCACCGCGTCTCGCTCGCCGGCGCCTTCCCCGATCCAGGCGGGGCGCCGCGCAGCGTGCGGCTGATGTCCTGCCTCGGACCGCTGGCGCGCAGCGTCGAGGACCTGGCGCTCATCTACGGCCTCATTGCCGGCCCGGATGGAAGCGATACCGACCTTGCGCCGGTACCGGTCGAAACCATGCCGGAGCTGGACCTCAAAAATTTGCGCATTGCCGTCGCGCCGTCCTTTCCGGGCTTTCCAGTGGCCGGCGAGATCAGCGCGGCGGTCGAAAGTCTGGCAAAAGAGCTTCAGGCTGCGGGCGCCATCGTCGAGGAAGCCGAATTGCCGGAGCTCGACCTGCACGACGACCTGAAGCAGGGCGGCGTCCTGATCGGCATGATGCTGGAGGCGGCGCAGCCCGAACCGCCGGAGAATCCGACGCCGGTCTCGCGCTGGTTCGAGGCGCTCGCCCGCCGCGACCGCTCCATCCTGGCATGGGAACGGTTCTTCGACCGTTGCGACGCCTTGCTGTGCCCGGTCGCCATGGTCACCGCCTTCCCGCATTGCGAGCCGGGAACGCCGATCGAGGTCGACGGCGAGAAGCAAAGCTACTGGATGCTGCCGGCCTATGGCGCGGTGTTCA
The DNA here is from genome assembly GCF_040322115.1 of Mesorhizobium sp. M0195. NCBI lineage: Bacteria > Pseudomonadati > Pseudomonadota > Alphaproteobacteria > Hyphomicrobiales > Phyllobacteriaceae > Mesorhizobium > Mesorhizobium sp. M0195. The sequence continues at coordinate 378,997 of NZ_JAMYSV010000003.1, forward strand.
ACTACAGCGGCCATCCGGCACTGTCGCTGCCCTGCGGACAGGATCGCGACGGCTTGCCCGTAGGACTACAGCTTGTTGGCAAACGCTGGTCGGAGTCGCGCCTGCTCGGGATCGCCAGGGCCATCGAGCCGCTGGCCGGCGGCTTTCGCCGCCCACCCGGTTATTGAGTAAACCGCGCCAGTCCGTAGGGATCAAGCAGCGGATCGCGCTCGCCGTCGAGGATTTCGCGGGCGGCGAACAGGCCGACGGCCGGCGCCAGCGTGATGCCGGAATGCATAACGGCGACGTAGACGCCGCCCGTGCCTTCGGCGCGGCCTATGATGGGAAAGCCATCGACCGGCGTCGGCCGGTAGCCAATGGTGTGGAAATCGAGTTCCAGCCCATCCGCGCCGCGCAGCATCGCCTTCATCGCCGCAAACAGGTCGCGGGCGGTGGCCGCGGCATCCATGCCGGGATCGGCGCCGCCGAAATCCGAGCCGGCGATGACGCGGCCTTCCGCTGTCTGGCGCATATGCAGGCGGTCGCCGATCACCAGCCCGTTGAGCAGCTTTTCGTAGGGGCGCGAGTGCACGATCAAGCCGGGTGGCGTCTCGATCGGCAGTTCTATCCCGGCTGTTGCCGCTAGTGCCGGAGAGCTGGCTCCGGCCGCGATCACCACCTCGTCGGCAGCAATCCGCCCGCCGGATGTATCGACGCCGGCAATCCTGCCGTTGGCCTGCACAAGCGCGGTCGCGGTAACTCCCGTCAGCAGCCGCGCGTCGCGCCGTTCAGCGTCGGTCAGCAGCGCTTGCGTAGCAGCGACCGGTTCGGCGACACCTTCCTTGGCGACATAAAGGGCGAAGTCGGGAAGCTCGGTCAGGTTTGGCTCGATGCGTGCTGCGGCGGCGCGGTCGACACGCTCGATGCCATAGCCCCATGAGGAATGTTCGGCGGCATAGGCTTCCAGTTCGGCCGCGGGCAGGTCCCAGCACAGGCCGCCGCACCATTGCAACGGGACGCCGGGCACTTCGTTCGCCAGCCGCGTCCATTCGGCCATCGATCGAGTCCGTAGCCGGAAGTAAGGCTGCAGATTACCCCAGCTGGCGTTGATCCAGGCAAAGGAATTCGGCGTCGCGACGCCGCCGGCGCCGCTGCCGGCAATGACCGTCACCTTTGCTCCTGCTCTGGTCAGGTGCCAGGCGATGGAGGCGCCGATGATGCCGGCGCCGATGACGATGACTTGTTTCGCCGCTGCCATGCTTCACTCCTCGTTCCAACGCCACCACTGCGATGCCATTGCCCGTGGGCTCTGCCAAGAGCGCGCGGTATAAAATATGCCTCTTGACTTTAATACGTACGTACGTATTGTATCGCCATGGCTAGACACTCACTTCGCGAAAAGCTTCTCGACGCCGGTTTCAAAACCATCTGGAGTTCCGGCTATTCGGCCGCCGGCGTACGCGACATCGTCGCCGCGGCCGATGCCCGTCCGGGGTCCTTCACCAATCATTTTGCATCCAAGGAGGCGTTCACCGGCGAGGTGCTGGACCGCTATTTCGCCTATGTGAGCGGTTTGGTGGAGCAGGCCCTCGCCCGGGACGGCACGCCTCCGGTCGGGCGCTTGCGCCGCTATCTCGAAATCATCACGTCGAAACTGGAGGCGCATGATTGGGCACGGGGCTGCATGATCGGTAATCTCAGCCTCGAGACGGCGGCTCACAGTGAGGCGCTGAGGCTGCAACTCGTCGCCATTTTCGAACGCTGGCGCAAGCCCTTCGCCGAATGCATCGCCGAGGGCCAGGCGGCCGGCGATATCACCGACGCATTCGATGCCGAGGACCTCGCCGATTTCCTTTTGAGTTCCTGGCAAGGCGCGATGCTGCGCATGAAGGTGGAGCGCAGTCCCGAACCGCTCGAGCGCTTCAAGAACATCGTCTTCAAAACAGTCTTCGCAAAAAGGAGCTGATCCGATGAACCCGAAATTCGAAAAGCAGCAATCCCGCACAATGCTGCGACGGTCGCAAATCGCGGTACTCGATTCCACCATCTCCTATGTCGAGGCAGGCACGGCTGGCCCGACAGTGCTCTTCCTGCACGGCAACCCGACGTCGTCCTACATCTGGCGCGACATCATCCCGCATGTGGCGCCATTCGGCCGCTGCATCGCGCCCGACCTGATCGGCTATGGCCAATCCGGCAAGCCGGACATCGACTATCGCTTCTTCGACCACGTCCGCTATCTCGACGCCTTCATCGAGACGCTTGGCATCACCGAACTGGTGGTCATCGCGCAGGACTGGGGCACCGCGGTCGCCTTCCATCTCGCCGCACGGCGGCCGCAGCGGATCCTCGGCCTCGCCTTCATGGAGTTCATCCGCCCCTTCGAGAGCTGGGACGATTTTCACCAGCGTTCGCAGGCGCGCGAATTGTTCAAGGCAATGCGCACGCCCGGCATCGGTGAGAAGCTTGTTCTGGAAGACAACGTCTTCGTCGAAAAGGTGCTGCCGGCCTCGGTTCTGCGCACGATGAGCGATGCTGAAATGGCCGCCTACCGGGCGCCGTTCCCGACACCGCGATCACGCAAGCCGATCCTGCGGCTGCCACGCGACCTGCCGATCGAAGGCCAGCCCGCCGATGTCGCCGCCATCAGTGAGCACGACCATCGGGCGCTCCGGGCTTCCTCCTACCCGAAGCTGCTTTTCTCAGGCGATCCGGGCGCCCTCGTCTCGCCGCAGGCGGCACGGGAATTCGCAGCCGGCCTAAAGAACTGCCGGTTGATCGATCTCGGACCCGGCGCGCATTATCTGCAGGAGGACCATGCCGACAGGATCGGTACCGCCATTGCCGAGTGGATTCCCGAGATAGCCTTCGAGAGCCATGCCGCCGAACCGGCGTGAAGCCGGGAGCGTGGCCACTCCGCCGGAGAGGTCGACAGCTCTGCACTCCGCTGCTAGAAGCCCGGCCTCACACGGAAATCCTGAAAATGTCCGAAACGATTACAGATGCGGTATCGCGCCGCCGCACTTTCGCGATCATTGCTCACCCCGACGCCGGCAAGACGACGCTCACCGAAAAGCTGCTTTTGTTCGGCGGTGCGATCCAGCTTGCCGGCGAGGTCAAGGCCAAGAAGGACCGCATCCAGACCCGGTCCGACTGGATGAAGATCGAACGCGAGCGCGGCATTTCGGTGGTCACCTCGGTGATGACCTTCGAATATGAGGACACTGTCTTCAACCTGCTCGACACGCCCGGCCACGAGGATTTCGCCGACGACACTTATCGCACGCTGTCGGCGGTCGACAGCGCGGTGATGGTCATTGACGCCGCCAAGGGCATCGAGCCGCGCACGTTGAAACTGTTCGAGGTCTGCCGGCTGCGCGATATCCCGATCATCACCTTCGTCAATAAGATGGACCGAGAAAGCCGCGACCCGTTCGACATCCTCGATGAGATCGAGCAGAAGCTGGCGCTTGATACCGCACCGATCACCTGGCCGATCGGCCGCGCCAAGACCTTTTCCGGGACCTACCATCTGGCGCTGAACGCGGTTCGCAAGGGCGACGCCGAAAAGGAGCGCACGCCGGTCAACGGCCCCGATTCCAACCGTGTCGCCGGTCTCTTGCCGGAGAACGACCGGGAGGCTTTCATCGAGGAGCTGGAGCTGGCGCGCGAGGCCTGCCGCCCGCTCGATCTGGAAGCCTTTCGCGAAGGCCATCTGACACCGGTCTATTTCGGCTCGGCGCTGCGCAATTACGGCGTGCGCGACCTGATCGAGGCGCTCGGTGCCTATGGGCCGCCGCCGCGCGCGCAGGAGGCCGACACGCGCAAGGTCGAGGCGACCGAGGACAAGATGACCTCCTTCGTCTTCAAGATCCAGGCCAATATGGACCCCAACCACCGCGACCGCATCGCCTTCGTCCGCGTCTGCTCCGGCAAGCTCGAGCGCGGCATGAAGGCCAAGCTGGTGCGCACGGGCAAGCCGATGAGCCTGTCGGCGCCGCAATTCTTCTTCGCCCGCACCCGCGTCACCGCCGACGAGGCGTTTGCCGGCGACGTCGTCGGTATTCCCAATCACGGCACGCTGCGCATCGGCGACACGCTGACCGAAGGCGAGGAGATCCTGTTTCGCGGCGTGCCGAATTTCGCGCCGGAAATCCTGCGCCGCGTCCGCCTCGGCGACGCGATGAAGGCCAAGAAGCTCAAGGAGGCGCTGCACCAGATGGCCGAGGAAGGCGTCGTGCAATTGTTCTCGCCGGAGGACGGCTCGCCGGCCATCGTCGGCGTCGTCGGCGCCCTGCAGCTCGATGTCCTGAAAGAGCGGCTGAACTTCGAATACACACTGCCGGTCGATTTCGAGATGTCGCGCTTTTCGGTCTGCCGCTGGATCTCGGCCGACGACAAGGCCGAGCTCCAGCGCTTCATCGAGGCGCATCGCGGCGACATTGCCCGCGACCTCGACAACGACCCGGTGTTCCTCGCCCAGCACGCCTTCTCGCTCAATTACGAGGCTGAAAGCTGGAAGGCGATCCGCTTTGCGGCGGTAAAGGATTATCAGGTCCGCGACAAAGCGGCCTGATGCGCCCCTTCCCTTCTCCCCTTCTTGTGGGAGAAGGTGTCGCCGAGGGCGACGGATGAGGGGTGTTCCAGGAAACACCAACGTCTCATTCCGTCCAGCACCCCTCAACCGTCTCGGCGCTTCGCGCCGATCCACCTTCTCCCACAGGGGAGAAGGAAAGATCGCGTTCGTTCACCCTTTCGCTGCCTCTTCGATCTTGGCGATGTCGATTTTGCTCATCTGCATCATCGCCTGCATCACCCGGCCGGCCTTTTCCCTGTCGGGGTCCAGCAGCAGCTTGGGCAACTGCTCGGGAACGACCTGCCAGGAGAGGCCGAACTTGTCCTTCAGCCAGCTGCACTGGCTGGGCTCGCCACCGCCCGCGATGAGCCTGTCCCAGAAATAGTCAACCTCTTCCTGCGTCTTGCAGTCGATGGAGAGCGAGACTGCCTGGGTGAACTTGAATTGCGGCCCGCCGTTGAGCGCCTGGAACTGAACGCCGTCGAGCTCGAATGAGACCATCAGCACCTTGCCCTCATTATCGCCGCTGCCCTTGGGCCAGCGCATCACGCTCAGCACCTTCGAATTCTTGAAGATGGAGATGTAATGGTTCATGGCCTCCTCGGCCTGGTCGTCGAACCACAGGCAGGGGGTGATCTTTTGCATTCTCTTGCTCCTCGGACTGGTTTTGGCTTTGTTTTTACTGGCAAAACGGCCGGCTGGCGAATGTTGCCCAGCCCCGCCGTCTGCCCAAGGACGCTCGAGCAAAACCGGATCCGACAGCACCTCTGACTTTTTTTCGGTCGGTCTGGACCGGCTGCGTCTTTGGCTGGCGCTCGTTCCGCGCCCTGGCGCAGCGCAAAATTGTGGCCAGACCAGAGCTTGGCGCCTATAAGGCCTGCGGCTCAATTCCGGTTTTCCGCGCCTGTGCGGCGCGAGCAGACAGCAAGGACAGTTCAATGCCCGCCTACCGTTCCCGCACCACCACCCATGGCCGCAACATGGCCGGCGCCCGCGGCCTGTGGCGCGCCACCGGGATGAAGGATTCGGACTTCGGCAAGCCGATCATCGCCGTGGTCAATTCCTTCACCCAGTTCGTGCCCGGCCATGTCCATCTGAAAGACCTAGGCCAGCTGGTTGCCCGCGAGATCGAAAAGGCCGGCGGCGTCGCCAAGGAATTCAACACCATAGCCGTCGACGACGGCATCGCCATGGGCCATGACGGCATGCTCTATTCGCTGCCGTCGCGAGAATTGATCGCCGACTCGGTCGAATACATGGTCAACGCGCATTGCGCCGACGCCATGGTCTGCATCTCGAATTGCGACAAGATCACGCCGGGCATGCTGATGGCGTCGCTGCGCCTCAACATCCCGACCGTCTTCGTCTCCGGCGGACCGATGGAGGCCGGCAAAGTGGTGCTCGCCGGCAAGAGCCAGGCGCTTGACCTGGTCGACGCCATGGTCGCGGCCGCTGACGACAAGGTGTCCGACGAGGACGTCAAGATCATCGAGCGATCGGCCTGTCCGACCTGCGGCTCGTGCTCGGGCATGTTCACCGCCAATTCGATGAACTGCCTGACCGAGGCGCTCGGCCTGTCGCTGCCCGGCAACGGCTCGACGCTGGCGACGCATGCCGACCGCAAGCGGCTGTTCGTCGAGGCCGGCCATCTGATCGTCGATCTCGCCCAACGCTATTACGAGCAGGACGACGACACCGCGCTACCGCGCAGCATCGCGTCGAAGGGCGCCTTCGAGAACGCCATGACGCTCGACATCGCCATGGGCGGCTCGACCAACACCGTGCTGCACATCCTCGCCGCGGCACATGAGGGCGAGGTCGACTTCACCATGGAAGACATCGACCGGCTGTCGCGGCGGGTGCCGGTGCTATGCAAGGTGGCGCCGGCCAAGGCCGACGTCCACATGGAGGACGTCCACCGCGCCGGCGGCATAATGGCGATCCTCGGCCAGCTGGATAGCGCCGGGCTGATCAAGCGCGACCTGCCGACGGTGCACACCGCCAGCCTCGGCGAAGCGCTCGACCACTGGGATATTTCGCGCACGAGCAGCCAGAACGTCCGCGACTTCTTCCTCGCGGCACCCGGCGGCGTGCCGACGCAGGTCGCTTTCAGCCAGGACCGCCGCTGGGACGATCTCGATCTCGACCGCGAGACGGGCGTCATCCGCTCGGCCGAACATCCTTTCTCAAGGGACGGCGGCCTTGCCGTGCTGAAAGGCAATCTCGCGCTCGACGGTTGCATAGTGAAGACGGCCGGTGTCGATGAATCGATCCTGAAATTCACCGGTCCGGCAAGAGTGTTCGAAAGCCAGGATGCCAGCGTCAAGGCGATCCTGTCGAACGAGATCAAGGCCGGCGATGTCGTCGTTATCCGTTATGAAGGCCCGCGCGGCGGCCCCGGCATGCAGGAAATGCTCTATCCGACCAGCTATCTCAAATCGAAGGGCCTCGGCAAAGCCTGCGCACTGATCACCGACGGTCGTTTTTCCGGCGGCACCTCCGGCCTGTCGATCGGCCACGTCTCGCCGGAAGCCGCGGAAGGCGGTCTGATCGGGCTGGTCATGGAAGGCGACACGATCGAGATCGACATCCCCAACCGCACCATCAGGCTTGCTGTCGACGACGCCGAACTCGCCGCCCGTCGCGCGGCGATGGAGGCCAAGGGACCAACTGCCTGGAAGCCCGAGGAAAAGCGCAAGCGCAAGGTGACGACCGCCTTGCGCGCCTATGCGGCGATGGCGACAAGTGCCGCCAAGGGGGCGGTGCGGTACGTGCCGGAATAGGCATACTCTTCAAAGGGGTAACGATAGATGGATTTCGACCTTGTGGTGCGCGGCGGCACGCTGCCGGACGGCAGGATCGCCGATATCGGTATCGTCGGCGAAACGATCGCAGCGATTGAGCCCGAGCTGAACGTCAGCGCCGGCACGGCGATCGATGCCCGTGGCAATCTGGTCTCGCCGCCTTTCGTCGATCCGCATTTCCATATGGACGCAACGCTCTCGCTCGGCATTCCGCGCATCAATGTCTCGGGCACGTTGCTCGAAGGCATTTCGCTGTGGGGCGAGCTGAAGCCGCTTCTGACCCACGAGGCGGTGCGCGACCGTGCGCTTGCCTATTGCGACTGGGCGGTGTCGATGGGCCTGCTCGCGATCCGAACCCATGTCGATGTTTGCGACGACCGCCTGCTGGCGGTCGAAGCGCTGCTCGACGTGAAGAAGACCGTTGCGCCGTATATCGACCTGCAATTGGTCGCCTTCCCGCAGGACGGCTTCTATCGCTCGCCGACGGCGCGCAGCAACACCATCCGGGCGCTCGACATAGGCGTCGATGTCGTCGGCGGCATTCCGCATTTCGAGCGCACCATGGCCGACGGCACGCGCTCCGTCACCGAGCTCTGCGAGATCGCGGCCGAGCGCGGCCTGATGGTCGACCTGCATTGCGACGAGACCGACGATCCGCTGTCGCGCCACATCGAGCAGCTTGCCTATGAGACGCAGCGGCTTGGATTGCAGGGCAGAGTGGCCGGCTCGCACCTAACATCGATGCATTCGATGGATAATTACTACGTCTCGAAACTGTTGCCGCTGATTGCCGAGGCCGGCGTTTCGGCGATCCCCAATCCGCTGATCAACATCATGCTGCAGGGCCGCCACGACACCTTTCCCAAGCGCCGCGGGCTGACGCGGGTCAAGGAGATGCTGGCGCACGGCATCCGCGTCGGCTGGGGCCAGGATTGCGTGCTCGACCCCTGGTATTCGCTGGGCACCGCAGACATGCTCGACGTCGCCTTCATGGGCCTGCATGTCGCCCAGATGTCGAGCCCGGCAGAGATGGCGCGCTGCTTCGACATGGTCACCAACGTCAATGCCGCCATCATGGGCCTCGACCACCTTGGCCTGGCGGTCGGCAAGCGCGCCAGCCTGGTCGTTCTCGATGCCGGCAACCCGGTCGAGGCGCTGCGGCTGCGCCCAGAGCGTCTCTGCGTCATTGCCAGGGGCAAGGTGGTGGCCGAGCGCAGCCGGCAGGACACGCGGCTTTCGATCGCCGGAAGGCCGGGCACGGTGAACCGGCGCCACGCTTAAAGCGCGTCGCGCTCGACCGGCCTCATGCGACGCGCTTAAGTTCCTGTTTTGATGCATGTCGTTGTCGCAAAACCGCTGCACACTTTTGCGCGACATGCATTAGTCCAGCCGATTTCCGGCGCTGGTCTTACCGAATTCTCGATTTTCGCCTCGTCACGGCCGCAGCTTGCGACTACGACGCGGGTCACCGTACCCCACGGCGAGGAACCGGTAACGGAATGGCGCAGCCCGCAGCCCATAATTCGACGATCAGGAACGTGCTGCTGGCCGGCATCCTGCTGATGCTCGCCGGCGATTTCCTGTTTGCGCTGAACGATGCGATGGGCAAGTGGCTGGTTGCCAGTTTTTCCGTCGGCCAGGTCGTGCTGATCCGCTCGATCGGCGCGTTTTTCATACTTGGGCCGATGATTGCCCATCAGGGTGCGGCCAAGCTGTTTCTCATGGAGCGGCCGGAGCTGCAGCTGCTGCGCGTGGTGATGACGACGCTTGACACGGCGCTGTTCTACGCGGCGGTCGTCTATCTGCCGCTCGCCGATGTGATGAGCTTCTACATGGCCGGGCCGATCTACGTCGCGGCGCTGTCGCACTTTTTGCTCGGCGAAAGGGTCGGCTGGCGCCGCTGGGCGGCTATCCTGCTCGGTTTCTGCGGTGTGCTGATCATGCTGAAGCCGTCGTCGGCCGCGTTCTCGCTGTCCTCGATGTTCGCGCTCGCCGGCAGCATTTCCTTTGCCTTCGCCATCATCCTCAATCGGCGGCTCCGCGGCACCAGCGACACTTCGCTGGTCACCTGGCAAACCATCGGCACGCTGCTGGTCGGCGCTGCGCTGACCCTCGGCAGCTGGAGGACGCCGTCCTCGCTCGACTTCGGCGCCATGCTGCTTCTCGGCATCGTCTCCTGCGGTGCGCATCTGATGATCACCAGGGCGTTGAAGCTGGCGCCGGCCTCGACCTTGGCGCCGCTGCATTACAGCCTGCTGTTGTGGGCAGTGGTCTTCGGCCTCGCCTTCTTCGGCGATGTGCCTGGGCCGCGCATCCTGATCGGCTCGGCCATCGTCGTGCTGGCCGGCCTGTTCATTTTCCATCGCCAGAAGGTGGTCGAAACCGTGGTGCCGCCCGAGAACGTGCCGAAGGGTGTGAATTAACCCCGGCGCACCGCTGCGAGATGCCGCGAAAATTCCGGCATCTCCATCAGTGCCTTGCAGCGCGCAAACCGGCCGTCTGCATAGGCGCGAAAGTCGTCGGCCGGATTTTTGTTGGCAAGCTGGATCAGTCCCCACAGCGTCCACAAAAGGTCGCACATCGCCTTGTAGATGACGATGCGGGCGCGCTCCGCCGGTCTCGGCTCGCCGCCGAAATAGGCCAGCATCATTTCCTCGTCCTGCGCGGCGTCGAATTGCCCTTCGACGCTGAGGTCGCCGAGATCCCAGAGCGGATCGTTCATGCCGGAATATTCCCAGTCGACGATCCACATCCTGTCGCCCGTATCGAGAAAGTTTTCGCAGAGCGGGTCGCAGTGGCAGGCGACGATCGGCAGAGGTTGAGCTGCAAGTGCTGAGCGCACTGCCTCCGCCTCGCGGACCACATCGTGGTAGCCGGCAGGCAGGGCGACGTCCTTGGTTGACAGCACTTTCAGATAATCGTCGATCATCGCGAACAGCTCGAAGCGGAAGGGGAACACCGCGCCGGATGTGTGCAGCTTGCGAAAGGCCTTGCCGGCGCGTGCCGGGCTGCCCGGTCGGGTCTTGAATTTTTCCGGCGACATCGTCTCGGCGCCGGCGATGAAGCGGGTCACCAGCACGCCGGTCTCGGCATCGACATGCAGCACTTCCGGGCTGACGCCGGCCTTCGCCGCTTCCCGGGCCGCCACTGCCTCGTTGGCGCGGTTGATGTATTCCTCGGTATCCTTGCCGGGGATACGCAGGCAGAAATCCTTACCTCTGAAGACGAGGTTGGTCAGGCCGCCGAGCCGTTCCAGCGGGCCGTCATAGCCGGCCAGCATCGGAATTGCCGCAAGCGCGGCGCGTGCCTGGTCATCCGCCATGGCTTTCGCTCCTTTTCCCATCTTTATTGTCGCGACGACGGTTCCACAGTTTTCACCGTTTGGCTATCATCGCGTAGCGGATCAATACCGGGCGACGAAACAGCAATGACGGACAGCAAACAGCAGAGCGCACTCGCCGCAGCCTATGCGGCGAAGCGGCCGGAAGACGTAGCCGCGCTCTACGACAGCTGGGCCGGCACTTACGACGCCGACATGTCGGCGGCCGGCTATCGCCATCCCACCATCTGCCTTGCCTTGCTGGCCCGCCATCTGCCGCGCGGCGCCGCACCTCTCCTCGATGCCGGCGCCGGCACCGGGCTCATCGGCGAGTGGCTCGCCATCACCGGTTATCCGCAGGTCGAGGCGCTCGACATCTCGGAAGGAATGCTGGCGCAAGCGGCGCGCAAAGGTATCTATTCGGCGCTGCACTGCCTGGCGCTTGGCGGGCCGCTGCCCTTCGTGGACGATGCCTATGCCGGGATCATCTCAGCCGGCGTCTTCACGTCGGGCCATGTCGGAGCCGAGGGGCTGGACGAGCTGATCCGCATCTGCCGGCCGGGCGGAGTGATCGTACTGACGGTGAAGAACACGCTGTGGGACACGGGCTTTGCCGCGCGGATCGCCGAGCTCGAGGCGCAAGGCATCGTCACCCGCGCCGAGGAGACGCCGCCCTATGTCTCGATGCCAGGCGAGGCCGATACGGTGCCTAGCCGGGGGCTGGTGCTCATCGTGAACTGAGGCTGAAATCGGAACGCTCTACGCCTTCACCTTTACTCCTGCCGGATCGTAAAGCGGCTCGAGGTGAATCTTCGCCGGCGTCCGTTCCATTGCCACAACCAGCTCGTAGTCGCCGGAGGTGAGGAAATCATCGCTGACGCCATAGGCATTGCGCACATAGCCGTAGCCGATGTTCCTGCCGATGGTGTAGCCATAGCCGCCGCTGGTGAGGTAACCGACCGCCTCGCCGTTGCGCAGGATGGTCTCGCGCCCGAGCAGCACGACGTCGGGATCGTCGACAGTGAAGCCGGCAAAGCGTTTCCTGAGCGTCGAGCCACCGAGCTTTTCAAGCGCCCGTCGGCCGAGGAAATCGGTGTTCTTCCTGAGCTTCACCGCCCAGCCGAGGCCGGCCTCCTGCGGCGTGTCGTTGGGCGTGATGTCGGCGCCCCAGGCGCGGTAGCCTTTTTCCAGCCGCAGCGATTCCAGCGCCCGGTAGCCGACCGGGCGGATGTCGTGGGTAGCGCCCGCCGCCATCAGCGCGTCGAAAACCTCGCCTGTCGCCGCGATCGGCGCATGCAATTCCCAGCCCAGTTCGCCAACATAGGTGACGCGCAGTGCCCGCACGGCGTGGCCGGCAATGGCGATCTCGCGAACATGGCCGAACGGAAAGGCGGCATTCGAGACGTCAGCATCGGTCACCGCCGACAGCACGTCACGTGCGCGCGGCCCCATCAGCGACAACGTGCCAAAATCCTCGGTGACGTCGGTCAGCGTCACGTCGAACTCCCTGCCGATATGATCGGCAATCCAGGAGAAATCGTGCGTGCGGAACCCGGTGCCGGTGACGATGTAGAATTTTTCCTCACCGAGCCTCGCCACGGTCAACTCGGCCTCGATGCCGCCGCGCGTATTGAGGAGCTGTGTGTAGGTCAGCCGGCCGACCGGCTTGGCGACGTCATTGGCGCAGATCCAGTCCAGCGCCTTCAGCGCGTCGGCTCCGGTCATTTCGTATTTGGCAAACGACGATTGGTCGAAAATACCGATCTTTTCGCGCACATGGCGATGCTCGTCGCCGACGGGTGAAAACCAGTTCTGCCGGCCCATCGAATAGACGTCCTTCGGCTCGATGCCTGCCGGCGCGAACCAGTTCGGCCGCTCCCAGCCAAGTTTCGAGCCGAACACGGCGCGATGTTTTTGCAGCCGCTCGTACAAAGGTGAGACGATGCGCGGCCGTCCGCTGGCATATTCCTCATGCGGGAAGCCGATCGTGTAGTGCTTGCCGTAGGCTTCCAGCGTGCGGTCGCCGACCCATTTCCGGTCGCGGTGCAGGTCGGAGAAGCGGCGGATGTCGACCACCCACAAATCGAGCGGCGCCTCGCCGTCGACGACCCATTGCGCCAGCGCCCAGCCGGCGCCGCCGCCGGACGCGATGCCGAAGGCATTGAAGCCGGCGCCGACGAACATATTGGGGCATTCCGGCGCCACGCCGAGGATGAAATTGCCGTCCGGCGTAAAGCTCTCCGGCCCGTTGATCATCTGCTTGACGCCGACATTGGCAAGCGCCGGGACGCGCTCGATGGCCTGGCTCATATGCTGCTCGAAATGATCGTAATCATCGTCGAACAGCCGGAACTCCCAATCGTCCGGCACATCGCCGCCGGGCAGGCCGGTCGTCCACGCCTGCGGGTTCGGCTCGTAGCCGCCCATCACCAACCCGCCCACCTCCTCCTTGAAATAGGTGCGGCGATCGGGGTCGCGAATTGTCGGCGCGTCGGTCGCCAGGCCGACGATCCTCTCGGTGATGATGTACTGGTGCTTCACCGGCTGCAGCGGCACGTTGATGCCGGCCAACGCACCCACCTGCCGCGCCCATTGCCCGGCGCAGTTCACCACCTTGTCGCAGGCGATATCGCCCCTGTTCGTCCTAACCTTGACGATCCGGCCGTTGGTCAGTTCAAAGCCGGTGACCCGCACCTCCTCGAACAATTTTGCGCCATGCATGCGCGCGCCCTTGGCCAGTGACTGGGTGATGTCGGAAGGGCTTGCCTGACCGTCGGTCGGCAGCCAGGACGCGCCGACGAGGTCGCCGGTTTCCAGCAGCGGCCACATTTCCTTGACCTCGGCCGGCGACAGCAGATGCATGTCCATGCCGAAGCTTTTGGCCGTCGTTGCCAGCCGCTTATACTCCGTCCAGCGGTCGGCATTGGTGGCGAGGCGCAGGCAGCCAGTCATCTTCCAGCCGGTGGCGAGGCCGGTTTCGGCTTCCAGCCCCTTGTAGAGATCGACTGAATATTTGAGCACGCGCGTGATCGACGCCGACGAGCGTAGCTGGCCGACCAGCCCGGCAGCATGCCAGGTCGAACCCGAGGTCAGTTTGCCCTGTTCGAGCAGCACGATTTCGGCCTTGTGGTCGCGCGCCAGATGATAGGCCGTCGAACAGCCGATGATGCCACCGCCGATGACCACGATCCCGGCCTGGGCGGGCAAGGTCATGTCCGCGTCCCGTATTTTGTCCTGTAGTTTTCCAGGGCGGCTTCGAGCCGCGCCAGGTTTTCGTCCGCGTAGGCGGCGTAGTCGACACCGGGCGCATCGAGGTAGAGCTCGGAAACCATGCCCCACATCGCCTCGCGCAGCAGCGACGCGCATTGCATGGCGGCGTGCGAGCGCCGTATCGCCGGGTCCGGCTCCTTCATGAAATAGGCAGTCAGGAAGGCGAAGGATTCCTCGTCGCTCATGCCGGCGTTCGAAGCCGCGCCGGCAAGGTCGAACATCGCGGTGTTGAAGCCGGCATATTCGAAGTCGATGAGCCACAGCCTGTGACCGTCGTCGATTATGTTAGCCGGCAGAAGATCGTTGTGACCGAAGACGATCGGCAGCAGTTTTTGCGCGCGCTCGAGCTCGTCCGCCAGAGTCAAAAGGCGTGGCAATTCGCCCAGCTTGCGGCTGCGGCCTTCCTCCAGCGTGCGCGCATAGTCGCGAATGACATGGAATACCCAGAACATGAAGCCGGCGCCGGAGATGTGACTGGGCATCTCCCGGTGGAAGCCGCGCAGCAACGCGGCAACGCGGCCGAGATCGGCGCGCACGTCCTGCGCGACGTAGGCCTTGGCGCCGAGATACTCCGTCACCATGACGCCCGGTCCGGTGTAGTGGACGGCCGGAGCGAAGCCTGCGGCGTGCGCTGCCCGCGCGGTCATCATCTCGCGCTCGCGAAAGACATGGTGGAACGGATAGTCCTGGCCGAGCCGTACGACGTGCCGCCCGGCCGCGTCCTTGACCAGATAATTGGCATTGCTCAGCCCACCCGGCAGCGGCGCAATGTCGATGCTGCCGGTCCAGCAAGGCAGCGCGCGGATGCGGTCTTCGACAGTCACGATCTCGTCCAACATCGGGTCAATTTTCCACGCATGTCACGGCTGGCCGGGGATGACAATCGGACAGAGGAATGGCGGCAACGCGAAGATCTCGTCGGTGCAGATCTCGGGATCGGTATCCCGCACCGCACCGACGAGCCCCTTTGTGCCGGGTTTCTTCGACGCCGGCATCCGCCCCCGCGGATCCTGAATTTCGGCACCCTTGCACCCAACAGTTTTCCCGGGCGTTCGGGCAGGCGATTTTTCGTGCGGCTCAGCCGTCGTCCTCCGTTCCGAGCCTGTCACAGCGATAATGTCGCGCCACGCTGGAGGCGTTGTCAACGCGAAATTGTGGTGTTCTCTGCGTTTTTGCCCGAATTTTGCGAAATTTATTGAAGCTAGTAGCGTTTTTGCCGTAGAAACGGTCAACGCTGCAACAATCCGACCGGATGGAACCGATGGTCCACTCGAAGCGGCATGGCGAAATCCTGCGCCTCCTCAAGGAGGAAGGCACTGTCACCATTGCCAGCCTGGCCGACCGGCTGGGCGTCTCGCTGGAGACGGTACGCCGCGACGTCAAGCCACTGACCAGCGACGGTTCCATCCTCAAGATGCACGGCGCAATCAGCCTGCCGTCGTTTGCCGGCGAAGCGCCGTTCGAGCGGCGCATGCGCGAGAACGCCGATGCCAAGCGGGCTATTGCCCGCATGGTCGCCGCCACCATCCGCGACGGCGAGTCCATCATGCTCGACACCGGCACCACCACCTCTTTCCTGGCCCGGGAACTGCTCGGCCACCGGCGGCTGACGGTCGTCACCAACTCCTCCGACATCGCCCGCACACTGGCCACCGTCAACGGCAACAAAGTCTATATGGCCGGCGGCGAGCTGCGCAGCGATTCCGGTGCTGCCTTCGGCGTCTCGGCCATCGAATTCGTCAGCCGCTTTTCCGTCAACCATACAGTGATATCGACCGGTGCGGTCGATGCCGTCACCGGCGTCATGGACTATGACCTGGAAGAGGCCGAATTCGCCCGCATGGTGCTGTCGCGCGGCCAGCGTTCGCTTGTCGTCACCGACCACAGCAAATTCGGCCGCCAGGGCCTTGTTCAGGTCTGCGGCTTCGGCGGCTTTTCCGAACTCGCCACCGACCGGCCGCCGCCGCACGACATCGCCGCCGCCCTCGTCCAGGCCGGCGCGCGGCTCAGCATTGCGGACGGCGGAAGCGAGGGCTGAGCTCTATCGGCAGATCGGCACCAGCACCCACTTCCCAGCGCCGCCTCTGCCGTGTTTAGTCCGGCCATGGCTTTCACCATCCGCCAATTGCAGTTCTTCATCGCCGTCGCCGAGCAGGGCACAGTGTCGGGCGCCGCCCAGAACCTGTCGATCTCGCAATCCTCGGTCACCGAAGCGATCAAGGAGTTGGAGCACGATCTCGGCGTCGAGCTGTTCGAGCGCCACCCGCGCGGCTTGAACATCACCCACAAAGGCCACCAGTTCCTGCGCCATGCGAGGAAGATCCTGGCCGACGTTTCCGATGCGCGCCGCGCCTTCTTCGGCGAACGGATCGCGGCAAGCGGGCGGCTGCAACTTGGCGTCACCTCGTTGGTCGCTGGCTATGTGCTTTCCGATCTTCTTGCCCGCTACCGCCGCGCCTATCCGGGTGTCGAGGTCTCGGCGATCGAGGACAATGGCGACTATCTCGAGCATCTGTTGATCGGCGGCAAGCTTGACATTGCCGTCATGGTCACCTCGAACCTGCGCGACCGCACCGCGCTGCAGTCCGAAATCCTCGAAGTCTCGGCCTACCGGCTGTGGCTGCCGCTCGGACACCCCTTG
Source organism: Mesorhizobium sp. M0195 (assembly GCF_040322115.1). NCBI lineage: Bacteria > Pseudomonadati > Pseudomonadota > Alphaproteobacteria > Hyphomicrobiales > Phyllobacteriaceae > Mesorhizobium > Mesorhizobium sp. M0195. The sequence continues at coordinate 395,586 of NZ_JAMYSV010000003.1, forward strand.
GCCGGTGCCGACATCATCGGCATCGGCGACATCGCCTCGGAACCGCTGATCATGCTGACCGTCGACGAGATCGAGGAGAATACCGGAAAGCTGCTGACGGCAATCGGCGCCAAGCCGCATGTCGCCTTCCGCACCCGCTCGGTCGAAGCGGTGCGCAGCCTCGTCGCTACCGGCGCCGGCGTGGCGCTGCTGCCCGACCTCGTCTACCGGCCATGGTCGCTGGAAGGCGACCGCATCGAATCGCGCGATATTTCGGGGTCGTTGCCGGTCGTCCAGGTCGGCATGGTCTGGCGGCGCGGCTCCGGTCTGCCGCAGGCGGCGCGCGACTTCATCGGACTTGCCCAGTCGCAGCGCATGGTGCGCCAACGGCCTGAGAAGATTGGCCGCTGACCTATCGGAAAAATCGATATCGGCTTTCTGATAAATGAATTTGCGAAACCGGAAATTTCGCAGCACTTTTCGGTCAGGGAACAAAGCTGCCGCCGGAGCACGGCCCTCAGAGCCGCGCATCCAACGTCTTTGAACGGGCGCATGATCTTCTTCCGAAAACCGAAACCGGTTTCGAGGTCATGCAAAAATGGGAGATCGACGATGAATTCATTGCTGAAATCATGCACTGCCTTGACGGTCGCGCTGAGCTTCTCCGGCCAGGCCATCGCCCAGGTCAAGGAGCTCGGCAAAGGCGAAGGCGAGGTCAATATCGTCGCCTGGCCGGGCTATATCGAGCGCGGCGAAACCGACAAGGCCTATGATTGGGTCACTTCGTTCGAGAAGGAAACCGGCTGCAAGGTCAACGTCAAGACCGCCAACACCTCCGACGAGATGGTCTCGCTGATGAACGAGGGCGGCTTCGATCTCGTCACCGCCTCGGGCGATGCCTCCCTGCGCCTTGTCGCCGGCAAGCGTGTCCAGCCGATCAACACCGATCTCATCCCGAGCTGGAAGACGGTTGACGACCGGCTGAAGGATGCACCCTGGTTCACCGTCGGCGGCGTCCATTACGGCGTCCCCTATCAGTGGGGGCCGAACGTGCTGATGTACAACACCGAAGTGTTCAAGGAGGCGCCGAAGAGCTGGAACGTGGTCTTCGAGGAAATGAAGCTTCCCGACGGCAAGTCGAACAAGGGCCGCGTCCAGGCCTATGACGGGCCCATCCACATCGCCGATGCCGCCAATTACCTGATGGCCCACAAGCCGGAGCTCGGCATCAAGGATCCGTACGAACTGACCGAAGACCAGTACAAGGCCGCGCTCGACCTTCTGCGGGTCCAGCGTACGCTGGTCGGACGGTATTGGCACGACGCCGCCATCCAGGTCGACGATTTCCAGAACGAAGGCGTCGTCGCCTCCGGCTCCTGGCCCTACCAGGTCAACACGCTGATCGCGGCCAAGAAGCCGGTCGCCTCGACCATCCCCGAGGAGGGCGTTACCGGCTGGGCCGACACCACGATGATGGAGGCCGATGCTGCCCACCCGAACTGCGCCTACATGTGGATGGAGCATTCGCTGTCGCCGAAAGTGCAGGGCGACGTCTCCGCCTGGTTCGGCTCGCTGCCGGTGGTACCTGCCGCCTGCAAGGGCAACGAACTGCTCGGCGAAGAAGGCTGCAAGACCAACGGCTACGACAATTTCGACAAGATCAAGTTCTGGAAGACGCCGGTCTCGAAATGCGCCACCCAGAACGACCAGTGCGTACCCTACTACCGCTGGGTGTCGGACTATATCGGCGTCATCGGCGGGCGGTGAGTTCGCCTCACCTACGAAGCCCGGCGCTGCCCCTCACCCTTACCCTCTCCCGGTGAAGAAACGGGGGGTCGCCAGCGTTGGAGCGCCTCCCTTCTCGCCGTCCACTATATACGGGGAGAAGGTGCCAGCAGGCGGATGAGGGGCGGCGCGACCGCCTGAAATTTGATGAGCCTGACAGATCAGGACGACCCATGACCTCCGCCGTTTCCTTCCAAAAAGTCTCCCGCCATTTCGGCAGCGTGCGTGCCGTCGACGCGGTCGATCTCGACATCGTGCCGGGCGAGTTCTTCGCCATGCTCGGGCCTTCCGGCTCGGGCAAGACGACGTGCCTGCGCCTCATCGCCGGTTTCGAGCAGCCGACGGCCGGCTCGATCTCGATCTTCGGCGAACGCGCCGAGGGCGTGCCGCCCTATCGCCGCAACGTCAACACCGTGTTCCAGGACTATGCGCTGTTCCCGCATCTCAACGTGCTCGACAACGTCGCCTATGGGCTGATGGTCAAGGGCGTCGGCAGACCGGAGCGGCAAAAGGCGGCGGAAGAGGCGCTGGCGCTGGTACGGCTTCCCGGCTACGGCGCGCGTCGCCCTGGCCAACTTTCCGGCGGCCAGCGCCAGCGCGTCGCGCTCGCCCGGGCGCTGGTCAACCAGCCCAAGGTGCTGCTGCTCGACGAGCCGCTCGGCGCGCTCGACCTCAAGCTTCGCGAAAACATGCAGGAGGAGTTGAAATCGCTGCAGAAGGCGCTCGGCATCACCTTCGTGTTCGTCACCCACGACCAGGGCGAAGCGCTGTCGATGGCCGACCGCGTCGCCGTCTTCAATGATGGCAAGATCATGCAGATCGGCACGCCGGAAGACATCTACCAGCGCCCCAAGACCCGCTTCGTCGCCGATTTCGTCGGCTCGTCCAACGTGCTGCCGCCGGATTTCGTCCAGCGCTATGCCGGCCAGCATCGCTGGGGCAGCCTGCGGCCCGAATCCATCCGTATTGGCCGGGCCAACGGCGAAGGCGTTGCCGCCCGCCTTGTCTCGACCAATTATCTCGGCGCCACGACTAGACTGGCGCTCGATGCAGAGGGCTTGCGGCTGCATGCCATCGTCCCGGCGGGTGCAGCCTTGCCCCGGGAAGGCGAGGCGGTGGTGCTCACCTTCAACCGCGAGCATTTGCATTTGATGGACGAACTGGGATGAGCCTGGACGCTGCCATGCCGCGGGCCACGGCGCCTGCCATCCTGCCGGGCAGCGGCGGCGTACGCGGCGCGCTCTCCGACATCTTCTGGCGCCGGCCGCAACTCCTGCTCCTGCTCATGCTGCTGCCGCCGGTTCTGTGGCTCGGCATCGTCTATATCGGCTCGCTCTTCGCGCTGCTTTTGCAGAGTTTCTTTTCGATCGACGAGTTCTCCGGCCTCATCAACCGCGAGTTCACGCTGAAGACTTATGGCGACCTGCTGCAGGCCGCCAATCTCGACATCATCCTGCGCACGGTGACGATGGCGGCGCTGGTGACGTTTGCGTCGGCGGTCATTGCCTTTCCCATCGCCTATTACGCGGCGCGCTATGCGCGCGCCCGTTGGAAGGCGTTGTTTTATCTCGGCGTCATGCTGCCGCTGTGGTCGAGCTACCTGGTCAAGATCTATGCCTGGAAGCTGATCCTCGCCAAGGAAGGCATCCTGACGTGGCTGCTGGCCAAATTGCATCTTCTATGGCTGCTCGATGCATGGCTATCGCTGCCGATCGTCGGCGGCAACTCGCTGTCGGTCTCGTCAACCGGCACCTTCATCGTCTTCGTCTATGTCTGGCTGCCCTTCATGATCCTGCCGGTGCAGGCCGCACTCGAGCGCGTGCCGGGCAATTTGGTCGAGGCCTCGTCCGATCTGGGCGCCTCGCCCGGCCAGACCTTCCGCAACGTGCTGTTCCCGCTGACGCTGCCCGGCATCGTCGCCGGCTCGATCTTCACCTTCTCGCTGACGCTCGGCGACTACATCATCCCGCAGATCATCGGTACCTCGCGGCTGTTCATCGGCCAGGCCGTCTATTCGCAGCAAGGCACCGCCGGCAACATCCCGCTCGCCGCCGCCTTTACCGTGGTGCCCATCGTCATCATGGGCTTCTACCTCTGGGGCGCCAAGCGCATGGGGGCTTTCGATGCGCTCTGACCGTGGCCCATCGGCGCCGATCGGCCTGAAGCTCGCTGCCACCGGCGGCCTGCTTTTCCTGCATTTGCCGATTGTGCTGATCTTCGTCTATGCCTTCACCACGGAGGAGAAGAGCTTCGTCTGGCCGCCGCCGGGGCTGACGACGCAATGGTTCGCCGTCACCTGGAACCGCCCCGACGTCTGGCAGGCGCTGTCGCTGTCGGTGCGGGTCGCGGCGATCTCGACCGCCATCGCGCTGGTCCTCGGCACGCTGTGCGCCGCCGCCGTGTCCCGCACAAAATTCTTCGGCCGCGAAACCATCTCGCTGCTGGTGATCCTGCCGATCGCGCTACCCGGCATCATCACCGGCATTGCGCTGCGCTCGGCCTTCGCGCTGGCCGAAATCCCGTTCTCGTTCTGGACGATCGTGCTCGGCCACGCGACCTTCTGCGTGGTCGTCGTCTACAACAATGCGGTCGCCCGTTTCCGCCGCACGTCCGGCTCGATGATCGAGGCGTCGATGGACCTCGGCGCCGACGGTTTCCAGACCTTTCGGCATGTCGTGCTGCCCAACATCGCAACCGCGCTGCTGGCCGGCGGCATGCTCGCCTTTGCGCTGTCCTTCGACGAGGTCATCGTCACCACTTTCACCGCCGGCCAGCAGCAAACGGTGCCGATCTGGATGCTCGAAGAGCTGATCCGTCCGCGCCAGCGTCCGGTCACCAATGTCGTGGCGATGGTCGTGGTGCTGGTGACGCTGCTTCCCATCCTCGCTGCCTATTACCTGACCCGCGACGGCGACCAGATCGCCGGTTCGGGCAAATGATCTCGTTCATAAGGGAGAGACTTCCATGGACACGCAGATGCTGATCGGCGCGAAATTCGAAAAAGGCACCGAGACCGAGGAACCGATCCTCAACCCGAAGACCGGGGCGACCATCCTCAATCTGCCCGAGGCCAGCCCGGCGCAGATCGAGGCGGCAGTGCTTGCCGCCGAAAAAGCCTTCGTCACCTGGTCGCGCACCACGCCGGCGCAGCGCGCCGGCTATCTCCTGAAGATCGCCGATCGCATCGAGGCCGCGGCACAGGATTTCGCGGCGCTCGAGGCGCTGAACTGCGGCAAGCCGATCAATGCCGTGCTCAATGACGAGATCCCGGCGATCGTCGACTGCTACCGTTTCTTTGCCGGCGCGGTCCGCTCGATGCCTGGCCAGGTCGCCGGCGAATACATTCCCGGCCACACCTCGATGGTCCGCCGCGACGCCATCGGCGTTGTGGCGTCGATTGCGCCGTGGAACTATCCGCTGATGATGATGGCCTGGAAGCTGGCGCCGGCGATTGCCGGCGGCAACACGGTCGTCTTCAAGCCGTCGGAACAGACGCCGCTGACCGCGCTGAAGCTGGCGAAAATCCTTGTCGAGATCCTGCCGGAAGGCGTCGTCAACGTCGTGCTCGGCCGCGGCGACAGCGTCGGCAACACGCTGATCAACCATCCGAAGGTCAACATGATCTCGATCACCGGCGACGTCGCCACCGGCAAGAAGGTGCTGCAGGCCGCCGCTAAATCGGTCAAGCGCACACATCTCGAGCTCGGCGGCAAGGCGCCGGTCATCGTCTTCGACGACGCCGATCTCGGTGCGGTGGTCAACGGCCTGCGCGCCTTCGGCTATTACAATGCCGGCCAGGATTGCACCGCTGCCTGCCGCATCTATGCCGGCAAGAAGATCTATGACAAACTCGTCGCGGACCTCTCCGCTGCGGTCTCGACCATCAAGTATGATCGCCCAGATGATACCGAGAACGAGATCGGCCCGCTGATTTCGCGTCGCCAGCGTGACCGCGTCTCGAGCTTCGTCGAGCGCGCCTCGGAGCTCAAGCACATCGAGATCACTACGGGCGGCAAGCCGGGCGAGGGCTCCGGCTTCTTCTACCAGCCGACCGTCGTCGCCGGCGCGCTGCAGGAGGACGAGATCGTGCGCCGCGAAGTGTTCGGCCCGGTGGTCTCGGTCACCCGCTTTTCCGAAGTCGACGAAGCGGTGAACTGGGCCAATGATTCTGACTACGGCCTGGCGTCGTCGGTGTGGACCAAGGATGTTTCGCGCGCCATGGCGACGGCCGCCCGCCTGCAATATGGCTGCACCTGGATCAACACCCATTTCATGCTGACCAACGAGATGCCGCATGGCGGGTTGAAACAATCCGGCTACGGCAAGGACATGTCGCTATATGCGCTGGAGGACTATACCGCAGTCCGCCACGTCATGATTGCGCACGGATAGCGCCCTCGGGGAGACGGTGGCCTCAGGCCGAAGGCGCCACGCGATTATTCTTCCGCCTCCTCCGCCCCGCTCGCGGCCGGCGCAACCAGCAGCACAGCGGCGCCGAGGATCGCTGCGATGAAAGAGCCGGCGAGGATGCCGACCTTGACCGCGTCCTGCAGAGCGACGTCGCTGGCGAAGGCGAGCAGGCCGATGAACAGGCTCATGGTGAAGCCGATGCCGCAGAGCAGTGAAATACCGATCATGTGCAGCCAGCCGGCATTGACCGGCAGATCGGCAAATCCGAGCCGGATGGCAAGCGCGGAAGACCCGAACACGCCGACCAGCTTGCCGGCGACGAGGCCTGCGGCGACGCCGAGCGTCAGCGGCTCGATCAAGGCGGCAGCGCTGAGACCGCCGAGTGAGACGCCGGCGTTGGCAAAACCGAAGATCGGGATGACGAAAAAGGGTACGATTGTGTGCAGGCCGTGTTCGAGCCGGTGCAGCGGCGAATGGTCGAGATCGTGGCCGCTGCCCGACGAGATCTTCAGCGGTATGGTGAGAGCCAGCGCGACCCCGGCGAGCGTCGCATGGACGCCCGATTTCAAAACCAAAACCCACAGCACGACACCAAGCACGATATAAGGCAGCAGCGTCAGCACCCGCATGCGGTTGAGCACCACCAGCAGCGCGATGACGGCGAAGGCGGCGCCGAGATAGGCGAGCGACAGGCCGCTGGTATAGAACACCGCGATGATGAGCACGGCGCCGAGATCGTCGATGATGGCGAGCGCGGTAAGGAATATCTTCAACGAGCCCGGCACGCGGCTGCCGAGCAGCGACAGCACGCCGAGCGCAAAGGCGATATCGGTGGCGGTCGGGATCGCCCAGCCGGACAGAGCGGCTGGATTGTTGCGGTTGATGGCGACGTAGACCAGTGCTGGCACCGCCATGCCACCGGCGGCGGCGATGCCGGGCAGCACGCGGCGCGGCCAGGTCGAGAGCTGGCCGTCGAGCATCTCGCGCTTGATCTCGAGGCCAACCAGCAGGAAGAACACCGCCATCAGGCCGTCATTGATCCAGTGCGAGACGCTGAGCGGTCCGAGATAGGCATGGAGGGCGGAGAAATAAGCTTCGGCCAGCGGCGAATTGGCGACGATCAGGGCCAGGGCCGCCGCAGCCATCAGGATGAGGCCGCCGGCCGCCTCGCTGTCGAGGAATTCGCGCAGCATGGAGACCAGCCGCTTTTCGTCCTGCATGTCGCCTCCGTCGTATCAGCGGCAAGGTCCGACGCACCGCCCAGCGATGATGCGCAAACGGCGCTGGCCGGGCAAGCCGGCAGTCAGAACCTTTTAGCGCGGCGCGCGCTTGGCGAGGATGCGTTGCAGCGTGCGGCGATGCATGTTCAGGCGGCGTGCGGTTTCCGAGACATTGCGGTCGCACATTTCGTAGACGCGCTGGATGTGTTCCCAGCGCACGCGATCAGCCGACATTGGATTTTCCGGCGGCGCGGCACGTTCGCCCGCCGTGCGGGTCAGGGCTGCAAAGATGTCGTCGGCATCGGCCGGCTTCGATAGATAGTCGATGGCGCCGAGCTTTACCGCCGTCACCGCGGTGGCGATGTTGCCATAGCCTGTAAGGATTATGGCGCGAGCATCGTCGCGCTTCTCGCGAATGGCAGCGACGACGTCGAGGCCGTTGCCGTCGGCCAGCCGCATGTCGACCACCGCATAGGCCGGCGGATTGGCGCGCGCCTTGGCAACCGCCTCCTCGACGCTCTCCGCCGTCTCGACCACGAAACCCCTGGTTTCCATGGCGCGGGCAAGCCGCGTCAGGAACGGCTTGTCGTCGTCCACGATCAGCAACGAGGTGTCCTCGCCTTCGACCATTGCGCCAATCGTTTCGTCAGTACTCATCGTGCTGAAAATCCTGCTGCCTGATTTTTACGCAAATATAGTTTCGCAACGCTATTGTCCAATTTAGGCCGTGTCGAACATGGTGGCCGAAGCCTGCTCGGGATTAAGGAAGACGCTGCGCGGCCACGATATCTGCACGATAGCGCCCTCGCCGGGCTCGCTCGAATTGCGGAAATCGAGCGTCGCGCCGGAGCGTTCGAGCAAGGTCTTGGCGATGAATAGGCCGAGGCCGAGGCCGCCGCCGGCTTCGGTGCCCTGGCGGGTCGACATATAGGGTTCGCCGATACGGTCGATGATCTCCGGTGGAAAGCCCGGCCCGTCGTCGATGATCGAGAAGCTGACGGCGGCCTCGTTCCACCTCCAGCGTATGGTGACGTTCTTGCGGGCGAAGTCGACGGCGTTCTCGACCAAATTGCCGAGGCCGTAAATGACGCCCGGATTGCGCCGGCCCACCGGTTCCGGGCCGATGCGCTCGCCCGGCCGAAGCTTGATCGAAATGCCGAAATCGCGGTGCGGTGCCGTCACTTCCTCGACCAGCGAGGTCAGCGGCAGGCGCGAGAGGTGCACTTCGCTCTCGGAGGAAAGGCTGGTCAGGCGCTTCAGGATTTCGCGGCAGCGCTCGCTCTGCGAACGCAGCAGCTTCACGTCCTCGCCGTATTTCGGATCTTCGCCAAGCGCCTTCTCCATCTCCTTGGCGACAAGCGTGATGGTGGCGAGCGGCGTGCCGAGTTCGTGCGCGGCGGCCGCGGCGAGGCCGTCGAGGGCCGAGAGATGCTGTTCTCGCTGAAGCACCAATTCCGTGGCGGCAAGCGCGTTGGCAAGCAGCCGCGCCTCCTCTGCCACCCGGAAGGCATAGATCGCGGTAAAGGCGATGGAGCAGAACACCGCCATCCACATGCCGGCGACATAGATGAAGGGCATCGCCAATGGCGCCCCCTCATGCCAGGGCAGCGGCAGGTGGTAGAAGACCAGCAGCGTCGCCGCCACGATCACCAGCGCGCCGAGCAGAGCCGTCAATCGCAGCGGCAGCGACGTCGCCGAGACGACGACGGGCACGGTCATCAGCAGCGAAAACGGATTGGTAAGGCCGCCGGTCATGTAGAGCAGGCCGGCAAGCTGCAGGCTATCGAAGGTCAGGATGGCAAAGGCCGAGAACGGGGTAAGCCGATGCGCCGCCGGATAGCGGAAGGTCAGCAACAGGTTCATCCAGGCCGAACAGGCGATCAGCGCAAAACACATGCTGACCGGCAGCGGAAATTTCAGCCCGTAGGCGACGACAAGCACAGTCAGGCTCTGGCCGACAATGGCAAGCCAGCGCAGCCTGATCAGCGTGTTGAGGCGCAGCCGCTGGCTTTGCTGGAAGTCGGGCGCGTGCAGAATGTTTATCATGGCGGGATTATAGAGGGGAAACCGCTGGAGGTCTTTCCGAAAACCGGGACCACCTTCCGCTGACGCGGACCTTCGGGTTGTGATCATGGTCCGGGAAGCATCAGGTACCGCGCGGCTTCGCGCGGCTCGTGGCGGCGGCGAGAAGCGGGTTCTCCGGCCAGACATGCCTGGGATAGCGGCCACGCATCTCTGCCCGCACATCGGCCCAGGAGCCGCGCCAGAAGCCGGGCAGGTCGCGCGTCGTCTGGATCGGCCGGTGCGCCGGCGACAGCAATTCGAGGGTCAGCGGCACAGTGCCGTTGGCGATCGCCGGATGCCGGTCGAGGCCGAACAGTTCCTGCACGCGCGCCGCCAGCACCGGCCATTCGCCGTCATAGCGGATCGGTAGCCGGCTGCCCGACGGCGCGTCGAAATGGGTCGGCGCCAATGTGTCGATCTTGCGCTGCAATTCGTGCGGCACCAGCGTCATCAGGCCTTGCGAAAGCACGCTAGGATCAATCGCCGTAAAGGCTGTGGCACCGGAAAGGAATGGCAGCAGCCAGTCGTCGAGGCGCTCGACGAGCGCGGCATCGGAGACATCGGGCCATGGCGCGCCGAGGCCGCGATGCAGCCAGCCGAGCCGCTGCCGCAACGTCTCCGCCTCCCTGGTCCACGGCAACAGGGACAGACCGTGTTCGCGCAAGGCGTCGAGGATGGCGCGATCCGCGTCGGCACCGGTCGGCGCCGGCAGCATGCGTTCGGACAACGTGATGGCCCCAAGGCGAACCGTTTCGCGCACCCGCACGGCGCGCCTGTCGCGGTCGAAGCTGACCTCGCGGCGCGTCTCGATCCTTTCCGCCAGCGCGGCACGGATATCGGTCTCATCGATGGCTGCCGCCGCGGTGATGCGGGCGTTCTGCGCCTTGCCCTGCAGGTCGGCGACGACGAGCCATGTCTCGCCGGCCAGCGGATCGGAGGCGTCGAGCGTGGCGCCCGAGCCGTTGGCAAGCACGAAGCGGCCACGCTCGCCGCGCGCTTTGGCGACCCGATCCGGCCAGGCATGGATGAGGAGCGAGCCGGCAGTGCTGCCCTTCTCCTTGAGGGGAGGGTTGATCCGCGTAGCGGATCGGGGCGGGGTCGATTCGGGCACGCCATCGGCGACCCCGCCCCGTCTCCCTCGTCTCGCTGCGCTTGGCTCGTTCGCCGACCCTCCCCTGGAGGGGGACGACGAAGCCTGCTTTGCCAACCTCTCGGCCAACTGCCGGGCAGCGGTGGAACGCGGCGATCTGTCGGCGTGAAAGCGCATTAGCTGCCGTTCGAGATCGGCACCCTCGCCGCCAAGGCCACGCTCGGTCAATAGCACGGCGAGCATCGCCGCCTCGAGCGCCTGTCCGGTCCTTGCCGCCTCGGCGACCATGTGGGCGAGCCGCACCGGTAGCGCCAGCCTGCGCATCGCGGCACCGGCATCCGTCAGGCGTCCTGCTGCATCGACCGCATCGAGCGCACGCAGCAGCGCCCTCGCCTCGGTGAGCGCCGCAGCCGGCGGGGGATCGAGGAAGGACAGGCTGGTCGGATCGGCGACGCCGAACGCGGCGCAATCGAGCAACAGGCCGGAAAGATCGGCCTCGAGGATTTCCGGCGGCGTGAAGGCCGGCAGTGCCGTCGTCTGCTCGGCCCGCCACAACCGGATGGCGACGCCGGGCTGCGTGCGCCCGGCACGGCCGGCGCGCTGGTCGGCGGAAGCGCGCGAAGCACGCACCGTCTCCAGCCGCGTCAGGCCGCTCGCCGGCTCATAGCGCGGCAGCCGCGACAGGCCGGAATCGATGACGACGCGCACGCCATCGATGGTGATGGAGGTTTCGGCGATCGACGTCGCCAGCACCACCTTGCGGCGGCCGGGCGGCGCAGGCTTGATCGCCGCATCCTGCCTCTTGTTGTCGAGCATGCCGTAGAGCGGCACGATATCGGTGTCGGCACCGACCTTGCCGGCCAGCCGCTCCGCGGTGCGCTCGATCTCGCGCTGGCCGGGCAGGAAAGCGAGCACGCTGCCCACCTCCCCGGCAAGCGCCGAGCGGATCGCCCTGGCCATCGCGTCCTCGATGGCGATGCCGGCCGGCCGCTCGTCATAGCGGATGTCGACCGGAAAGGCGCGGCCTGCGCTCTCGATCACCGGCGCGCCGGACAGCAATTTTGCGACACGCGCGCCATCGAGCGTCGCCGACATCACCAGCAATCTGAGGTCGAGCCTCAGCGCACTTTGCACGTCGAGCGCCAGCGCCAGCCCGAAATCGCCGTCGAGCGAGCGTTCGTGGAACTCGTCGAACAACACCGCCGCGACACCGGGCAACTCGGGATCGTCGAGGATCATGCGGGACAGCACGCCTTCGGTGACGACGAGAATCCTGGTCTTCGCGGACGTGCGGTTTTCCATGCGCATGGCATAGCCGACAGTTTCGCCGGGCTCTTGGCCAAGCAATTCGGCCATGCGGCGGGCGGCAGCGCGGGCCGCGAGGCGGCGAGGCTCGAGCAGAATGATTTTTCCGGCGCCTAGCCATTCAGCGTCGAGCAGTGCCAGTGGAACCAAAGTCGTCTTGCCGGCGCCGGGCGGCGCCACCAGCACGGCGCTGTTACCATGGCTCAGCGCTTCATCGAGCGCCGGCAAGACAGCGGAGACCGGCAGGTCCGGCAAGAGTTTTGTGGTCATTGTGCTAATGCTGTGCAGCCAGTTGGCGCCGATCGCGTATCAGCGGTGACGGTCGCGGCGCAACCTCGGCGCCGATTCAAAGCCTGGTCCGCGAAAACGGGTTCCAGCGCACCGTGCCGAGCCGCACCTCCTCGCGCACCATCGTCAGCAGGCCGGAACCGCCGACCACGGCGAGCCCGACCAGCGACAGAAAATCCGGATATTCCCTGAAGAACAACGCACCTAGAAGCACCGCCCAGACGATCTGCGAATAATGCGTCGGCGCGATGCGGTTGGCCGGTGCGTATTTGACCGCCAGCAGATGCAGCAGCTGGCCGCCGGCGGTGAAGGCGCCGGCCAGCACCAGCCAGGCCCATTGCCTGCCATCCGGCAGCGAGAACGAGGTGGCCGCCACACCGACGCCGTTGAAGAACAGGCCGTAGCCGATCAGCACGCCGAGCATCGTCGTGCGCTTTTCCTGAGCGGCGAGCGAACGCATCAGGATGACATTGGTGGCGGCTAGGAAAGCGATGATGAACGCCGCCAGATGACCAAGATGCAACTCGCGAAAACCAGGCCTGACGACCAGCATGACCCCGGCAAAGCCAGCGACGACCGCAAGCCACCGCCAGGGGCCGACCTTCTCCTTGAGGACCAGCGTGGCCAGGATGGTGACGAACAGCGGCGCCAGGAAGATCAGCGCATAGACTTCCGCCAGCGGGATGGTGGTGAAGGCATAGACGCTGAGCACGCCCGACGCGATGCCGGCCAAGGCGCGGGCCTGTACCGCCCAGGGCCGGGTCGTGCGCCAGAAATCGCGCCAGCGCTCGCCTGGCGGCCTGGCAAAGAGCAGAAAGCAGCCGGCAAACAATGTCGAGAAGAAGCCGATCTCGAAGACGTTGAACTGCCCGCCCAGGCTTTTGACAACGGCGTCGCTGCACGAATAGCTTGCATAGGCGATGAGAGCGAGCAGAATTCCGTTGGGCACGTTTTTCCGTTTCCGGGAGAGATGAGAGTGAAGATATTGGCGCTTGGCGCGCATCCGGACGACATCGAGATCTTCATGTTCGGTACGATGGCGGCCTATGCCGCGCAAGGCGCAGAACTCTTTTTTGCCATAGCCACGGATGGCACCAGGGGCGGCTATGGCGATCCGGCCGCGCTTGCCCGCACGCGCCGCAAGGAGGCGACCGCGGCGGCCGGTCTGCTTGGCGTGACGCCGCGCTTCCTCGACTTTCCCGATGGCGCACTGGTGGCGGACGCCGCCCTGATCGGAGCGCTGAAAGCGCTGATCGGCGAGATAGGGCCGGATCTGGCGATCACCCATGCGCCGAACGACTATCATGGCGACCACCGCGCGCTGTCGGATGGCATGCGCATCGCCGCATCATTCTCGGTGCCGGTGCTGCATGCCGACACGTTCGGCGGCACCGGGTTTTCGCCAACGCATTACGTCGATACCTCCGGGCATTTCGATCTCAAGGCGGAGGCGATCCGGGCGCACCAGTCGCAGGATCCCGAGCGTTTCGTCGACGCGGCGCGCACGCAGAACGCCTTCCGCGCCGGCCAGTGCAACGGCCTAGCCGGATCATTCGCCGAGGCCTTCCGCTTCGAGCCGGTCTTCCCCTTCGCCGATATCCGCGCGCTGCTGCCGCCGGCCCCAGTGATCCGACCGGTGACGGTCAGCAACAAGACGGTGACCTAGGCAGGCCGCCGCAACTTCTCACGTTGGTTCCTATCCAGCATGCTGCGGTGCAGCAACGAATTCGCTTGCGTTGTTTAGTAAAAATTGCATCACTAAACAAATTACTAAACATCCGGGCGTTGCCGCCACTGTGTTTAGGCCCCGGAGGAGAGGGGTTTAGCGGGCTTTTGAAACCGTCATCCGGACGCGTTTCGCAAATGGGAGGAAGGCATGAAATCGACCTTTAAATTGGCGTTGGGTCTGGCCTCGGCACTCGTTGCGTCGACAGCCGTTTCGAACGTCGCGCAGGCAGAAGATCTGACGCTTTGCTGGGCAGCCTGGGACCCGGCCAACGCGCTTGTGGAATTATCCAAGGACTTCACCAAGGAAACCGGCATCGGCATGAAATTCGAATTCGTGCCGTGGACCAACTATGCCGACCGCTTTCTCAATGAGCTGAATTCGCACGGCAAGCTGTGCGACTTGATCATAGGCGACAGCCAGTGGATCGGCGGCGCCGCCGAGAACGGCCATTACGTCAAGCTGAACGACTTCTTCGACAAGGAGAAGATCAGCATGGACGATTTCGTGCCGGCGACCGTGGTCGGCTATTCGGAATGGCCGAAGAACTCGCCAAATTACTGGGCGCTGCCGGCCATGGGCGATGTCGTCGGCTGGACCTACCGCAAGGACTGGTTCTCCAAGCCGGAGCTGCAGAAGGAATTCAAGGAAAAGTATGGCTGGGATCTCGGCCCGCCGACGACCTTCGACCAGCTGAAGCAGATCGCCGAATTCTTCCAGAAACGCGAGATCGACGGCAAAACCGTCTATGGCGCGTCGATCTATACCGAGCGCGGCTCGGAAGGCATCACCATGGGCGCCATGGACGTACTCTACAGCTTCGGCTTCCAGTACGAAAACCCGAAAAAGCCCTACGAGATGGAAGGCTTCGTCAACTCCGATAAGTCGGTGAAGGGCCTGGAGTTCTACAAGGCGCTCTATGACTGCTGCACCCCTCCCGGCGCCTCGAACAGCTACATGGGCGAAGGCGTCGATGCCTTCAAATCCGGCCAGGTGGCGATGCACATGAACTTCGCCTTCACCTGGCCAGGCCTGCAGAAGGACGAGAATGTCGGCGGCGACAAGATAGGCTATTTCGTCAATCCCAAAGGTCCGGACGGCGACCAGTTCGCCCAGCTCGGCGGCCAGGGCATCTCGGTGGTCTCCTATTCCGACAAGCAGGAAGCCGCGCTCAAATACATCAAATGGTTCGCCAACAAGGACGTGCAGTCCAAATGGTGGTCGCTCGGCGGCTATTCCTGCCTCAACGCGGTCGTCAAGGACCCGGCCTTCCCGGCCAGCCAGCCCTACGCGCAGACCTTCCTCGACTCGATGGCCATCGTGAAGGACTTCTGGGCCGAGCCGAGCTATGCCCCGCTGTTGCAGGCCTCGCAGAAGCGCTTCCACGACTATGTCGTTGCCGGGCAAGGCTCGGCCAAGGATGCGCTCGACGGCCTCGTCAAGGACTGGACCGAGGTCTTCCAGGACGATGGCAAGATGTAACCGGGGCAAGATGTAACCGGCTCCTCCCGAGCCCATGACCGAACCGTCCCGTGCCGCCCTTGGCACGGGACACAGTTCAGATAAATTCCATTGTCGAGACGATCCAAGTGACCGAAGCAGGACTGACCATGCTCAATCGGACTGCGGACAGCGTTGCCCGGGCTACGCCCGAGCCGTTGGCCCGCAAGGTCCGGGGCATCAGCGACAAGGGCCTCGCCTGGCTGTTCATCTCGCCGACGATCCTGTTGCTTTTAGCCATCAACATCTTCCCGCTGTTCTGGGCGATCTATCTGTCCTTCACCAATTTTCGCGCCAATCGTCCCAATGAGGTGGTGAAGAACCTTGGGCTCGCGAACTACAAGCGCATCCTCGCCGACCAGGACATCTGGATCGCCATGCAAACGACAGCGCATTTCGTGTTCTGGACCATCCTGCTGCAGACGCTGATCGGCTTTACGCTGGCCTGGCTGATCGACCGCAAGTTCCGCGGGCACGCCTTCTGGACGACCATCATCCTGGTGCCGATGATGCTGTCGCCGGCGGTGGTCGGCAATTTCTGGCGCTTTCTCTACGAGCCGCAGATCGGGTTGTTCGCCTACGCCGTCTCGTTCGTCACCGGCATTCCGGCAACGCAGATCAGCATGCTCTCCAACGTGTCGCTGGCGCCATGGTCGATCATCATCGTCGACACCTGGATGTGGACGCCTTACGTGATGCTGATCTGCCTCGCCGGCCTGCGCTCGATCCCCGAATACATCTACGAAGCGGCCGAGGTCGACCGCGCCTCCAACTGGCGGCAGTTCTGGTCGATCACGCTGCCGATGGCGCTGCCCTTCATCATGCTGGCGGTGCTGTTCCGCGGCATCGAGAACTTCAAGATGTTCGACATGGTCAATTTGCTCACTGGCGGCGGGCCGGGATCGACCACCGAAGTGGCCTCGATCACGCTGAAGCGGCAGGCCTTCGAAAGCTGGCGGACGGGCTATTCCTCGGCCTTCGCCATCATCCTGTTCGTCGCGGTGTTCGGCCTGGCCAACATCTACGTCAAGGCACTGAACAAGGTGAAGCAGAGATGAGCCTGACGTCAGCCCATTCCGTTGTCGCACCCTCGGCCACGTCGAAGCGCGTCGCCGGCACGATCATCGTTGCCTACGCGCTGATCTCGATCGTGCCGCTGCTGTGGATCTTCGCCACCAGCTTCAAGACGCCGCCGGATTCGATCGCCTATCCGCCGAAGATCCTGTTCCAGCCGAGCCTCGAGGGCTACTGCAACTTGTTCTCGACCCGGACTCGGCAAACCCCGGAATACATCAACTCCCTGGGACCGGCGACGGGGGTCTGCGACGAGACGGTGCGCAAGCGCAATATGGTGATCGCCGGCCCGTCGAACTTCATGCCGCGCTTCGTCAATTCGCTGATCATCGCCTTCGGCTCGACGTTTTGCGCGGTGTTCCTCGGCACGCTGTCGGCCTATGGTTTTTCGCGCTTCAAGGTGCCGCTCGCCGACGACCTTCTGTTCTTCATCCTGTCGACGCGCATGATGCCGCCGATCGCGGTCGCGATTCCCATCTACCTGATGTATCGGGAGCTCGGACTGTCGGACACCGCGCTCGGCATGATCCTGCTCTACACGGCGGTCAACGTGTCGCTGGCAGTCTGGCTGCTGAAAGGCTTCATCGACGAGATCCCGCGCGAATATGAAGAGGCGGCGATGATCGACGGCTACACCAGGCTGCAGGCGTTCTGGCGCACCGTGCTGCCGCAGGCGACCACGGGCATTGCCGCGACCGCCATCTTCTGTCTGATCTTTGCCTGGAACGAATACGCCTTCGCTGCGCTGCTGACCTCGGGCACGGCGCAGACCGCGCCGCCCTTCATCCCGACCATCATCGGCGAAGGCGGCCAGGACTGGCCGGCGGTCGCGGCCGGCACGACGATCTTCCTGGTGCCGATCCTGGTCTTCACTATCCTGCTTCGCAAGCAATTGCTGCGCGGCATCACCTTCGGCGCGGTGCGCAAATGAGCCTGACCGTAAAACGCAAATCGCGCTGGCCCGTCTGGGCCAGGCGCGGACTGATGGAAAACGTCGCCACGGCGATCATCGCCATCGGCTTCCTGATGCTGTTCCAGCCCTTCGCGCTGGCGCTCTACACCTATTCGTTCGTCACCATGCTGGCCGGCACGGCGATGTTCATCATCGTCTCGAAATTTCCGGAGTAGACGATGGCTGAGATCAGGGTCGAACATCTGAGAAAGGCATTCGGCGATTTCGTCGCCGTGCAGGATTCCAACTTCGTCGTCGAGGACGGCGAATTCTTCGTCATGCTGGGGCCGTCGGGTTGCGGCAAGACGACGACGCTTCGTATGATCGCCGGGCTCGAACTGCCGACCGGCGGCAAGATCCTGCTTGGCGGCGAGGACGTCACCATGCGGCGTGCCCGCGAGCGCGACATCGCTTTTGTGTTCCAGCTGTTCGCGCTCTATCCGCACATGAATGTGAGAAAGAACATCGGTTTCCCGCTGCTGGCGCAAGGCATGCCAGGCGCTGAAATTCGGGCCAGGGTGGAAGAGACGGCGAAGCTGTTGCGGATCGACCATCTGCTCAACAAATCGGTCTCCGGGCTAGCCGGCGGCGATCGCCAGCGCGTGGCGCTCGGCCGCGCCATCGTGCGGCGGCCAAAATGTTTCCTGATGGACGAACCGCTCGGCACGCTCGACACCGAATTCCGCGATCTGATGGTCCATGAGCTGCGCGAATTGCACAACCGCATCCACGCCACCACCGTCTATGTCACGCACGACCAGATGGAAGCGATGTCGATGGCCGACAAGATCGCGGTGATGAACCATGGCGTCATCGAGCAGTTCGGCACGCCGCGTGAGATCTACGACCGGCCGGCGACGATGTTCGTCGCCGACTTCATCGGCTCGCCGCCGATGAATTTCCTCGGCTTCGACGGCGGCCTTTCAAAGGGCGCCAGGGAAGTTGTTGTGCAGGGCGCGACGGTGGCCGTGCCGGAGGTGCGCGAGGATGTCGCGCCGGCCGAGATGGCGCTTGGCATCCGACCGGAGCACATCCGCTTCGACGACGCTTCGAAGCTGCGCGGAGCTGTTTACGGCACGGAATATCTCGGCACCACCCAGATCGTGGCGGTGGAGACGGCAGACGGCATCATCAAGGCCAGGGTGCCGGCCGAAATCCGGCTCAATCCGGGCGATCATGTGGGCCTGGCGCTGAACAGCGCGCGGCTGTCGCTGTTCGCAAAAGGATCCGGCCGTGCGGTGCGCACCGAAATCCATGACTCGGCCTCCCAGGGGAGAGCGCATCATGGCTGACGTTCACATCAAAGGCGTGACAAAGGCTTTTGGCGAGCATGTCGCCGTCGACAATCTCGATTTGCATATCGCCGACGGGGAATTCGTCGTGCTGCTCGGGCCGACCGGCGCCGGCAAGACGACAACGCTCAGGCTGATCGCCGGGCTTGAGCGTCCGGAAGCGGGCTCGATCCATATTGCCGGCCACGACACGACGACGCTGTCGCCGGCCGAGCGCGACACCGCTTTCGTGTTCCAGCAATATTCGCTCTATCCGCATCTGTCGGTTTACGACAACCTCGCCTTTCCGCTGCGCTCGCCGGCGAGGAAAATGCCGGAGGATCAGATTCGCCGCCGCGTCGAGGACGTGGCCAAGATGGTGCGCATCCACCACAAGCTGAATAATCGCTCGACCAAACTCTCGGGCGGCGAAATGCAGCGCGTCGCCATCGGCCGCGCTTTGGTGCGCAAGCCGTCGATCTACCTGATGGACGAGCCGCTGTCGTCGCTCGACGCCAAGCTGCGCGCCGATCTCAGGCTCGAGCTGAAGCGTATACAGGCCGAACTCGGCGCCACCATGCTCTACGTCACCCATGACCAGATCGAAGCGATGACCATGGCCGACCGCATCGGCATCCTCGCCGACGGCGTGCTGGTCCAAATCGGTTCGCCGCGCACGATCTATTCTGAGCCGGCAAACCTTCACGTCGCGGCCAGGCTCGGCCAACCGGCAATCAATTTGTTGCCGGTCGGACTGCTGCCGGATGGCGGAGCGCCGGCGGGGACCAGGACAATCGGTGCGCGGACCGAACATCTTTCGATCGCGAAGGCGGCGAACGGCCATGCCGACGGCGTCGTCGATTGGGTCGAGCATCTCGGCGACCAGAACCATCTGCATGTGACGGTGGGGACCAGGAAGCTGGTGACGCTGACCGACCCCGACACCGACCTGGCGCAGGGCGACAGGATCATGATCCGCTATCGCTCGCCGCTGTATTTCGGCGCCGATGGGCGACGGCTGCTGTGAGCGCTGCGCGAGTGTTTTCCTGGCACCTTTCAACCGGCAATTTCGGGCACCGGAGTGGACCAATTCGATGAAGCATTTTTTCAATCGCAGGGATACGATCGTAACTGAGGCCCTGGACGGCTTTCTCGGCACGACCGGCACCGGCGATCTCGCCCGCCTCGACGGCTATCCCGAAATCAAGGTCGTCCTCCGTGCAGACTGGGACAAGAGCAAGGTCAGCATCATCTCCGGCGGCGGGGCCGGGCACGAACCCGCGCATGCCGGCTTCGTCGGCATGGGCATGCTCACGGCGGCGGTATCAGGCGAGATCTTTGCTTCGCCGAGCGTGGAAGCAGTATTGACGGCCATCCGCGCGGTGACCGGTCCCGCCGGGTGCCTGCTGATCGTCAAGAACTATACCGGCGATCGCCTCAACTTCGGCTTGGCCGCCGAGAAGGCGCGCGCCGAAGGCTTCCGCGTCGAGATGGTGATCGTCGCCGACGACATCGCCCTGCCTGATATTGCCCAGCCGCGCGGCGTTGCCGGCACCTTGTTCGTGCACAAGATCGCCGGCCACATGTCGGAAGCCGGCAACGATCTGTCGACGGTTGCCGCTGCTGCGCGGGCCGCGGCGGCGGATATCGTTTCCCTCGGCATATCGCTGTCATCCTGCTCGATCCCCGGTCAGAGCCATGACGAAAGATTTGGCGCCGACGACGCTGAACTCGGCCTCGGCATCCATGGCGAACCGGGCGTTGAGCGGATTGCGGTGCAAAGTGCCGAAAGGCTGGTTGCGATCATGTCGGAGCGCCTTGCCGCGCGGCTCGATCCCGCCAGCGACTACGCCTTGCTGATCAACAATCTCGGTTCGGTGCCACCGCTGGAAATGTTGCTTGTCGCCAATGCGGTGTTGACATCACCGCTGGCACGAAAGGTGACGCTGACGATCGGACCCGGGCAGCTTATGACCGCGCTCAACATGAACGGCTTTTCCTTGTCGCTGATCCGGCTCGATGCGCCGCGCGAAGCGGCGTTGAGGGCGCCGGTAGGCCCTCACGCCTGGCTGCCGGCAAGAGCCGTTCGCCAAGCCAGCGTCGTGCCGATGGCCAAAGCCGCCGGCCGGGGCAACGCGTCGAAAGCCAGCCCGGACGCACGCACCGAGCGGCTGGTGGTCGCCATCTGCGAACGGCTGATCTCGCTTGAAGGCGCGTTGAACGGACTGGACGCCAAGGCGGGAGACGGCGACACCGGATCGACTGTGGCGGCCGGTGCGCGCAGCGTGCTTGGCCGCCTTGCGGCGCTGCCGCTCGCCGACCCTGCCGCCACGCTGGCCGCCGTGGGCGACATCCTGAGTGCCAGCATGGGCGGCTCCAGCGGCGTGCTGTTGTCGATCTTCTTCACCGCCGCCGGGCAGGCGCTGGAGTCTGGCGAAACGCTTCCCAAGGCGCTTCTCGCCGGCCTCGATCGGATGTCCTTCTATGGTGGAGCGAGGATGGGCGATCGCACGATGGTCGATGCCTTGGAACCCGCCTTGAAGGCGCTGGATAGCGGCAGTCTGGAGGATGCGGCGGTCGCGGCGCGACGCGGCGCCGAGGCCACCGCTGCCATGCGCAAGGCCAAGGCCGGGCGGTCCGCCTATATTGGCAGCCAGCTCGACGGCGTGGTCGACCCCGGCGCCTTTGCCGTCGCCGAGGTCTTCACGGCCCTCGCTGCGTTGCTCGAACCCGCTTGACTGGGGAAAAGAATGCTTCAATTGCCGGATATGCAATTTTCTCGTACTGCCGGCAGCGTAGGGGCCAGGAGCATGGGTGATATGGCGGCAGCGGATATTTCCAGGCTGATCGAGGCGGCGGCAAACACCATCGCCGCCCATGCCGAAGAGCTGACCAGGCTCGACCAGGCCATCGGCGACGGCGACCATGGGCTCAACATGAAACGCGGCTTCGAGGCCGTGCGGGCCGAGGCCGGCGTGTTTGCGGCAAAGCCGTTGCCCGAGGCGCTGAAGGCGATCGGCACCAAACTGGTGATGACCGTCGGCGGAGCCTCCGGTCCCTTGTTCGGCACGCTGTTCATGGTGCTCGGCAAGGAGATTCCCGCGGCGCCGGATCGCGCCGATCTGGCGGCGGCCTTCGGCAAGGCGATTGAAGCAGTGGCCGCCAGAGGCAAGTCGCAGGCCGGGCAAAAAACCATGCTCGACGTGCTGCAGCCGGTGCACGAGGCCCTGCTGCAGGGAAAGGCGGCAGCGGACATCGCCGAGATCGCCGACAACGCAGCCGACGCGACTGTGCCGATGAAGGCGCTGCGTGGGCGCGCCTCCTTCCTTGGCGACCGTTCGATCGGTCATATGGATGCCGGCGCACGCTCGACCGCGCTTCTGGTGCGGGCCGTAGCCGAAGCAATCGAGAGGCGCGCATGAGCAATGTCGGCATCGTCATCGTCTCGCATTCGCCGCTGGTCGCCGAAGGCACCGCCGACATGGTGCGGCAGATGGTCGGCAACGAAGTGCCGCTTGCATGGTGCGGCGGAAACGGCCATGGCGGGCTGGGAACCAATGTCGAGGCGATCATAGGTGCCATCGACAAGGCCTGGTCGGAGGCGGGTGTCGCGATCCTCGTTGATCTCGGAGGTGCCGAGACCAATAGCGAGATGGCGATCGAGATGATCGGCGAACCACGCGCCCAGAAGATCGTCGTCTGCAATGCGCCGATCGTCGAAGGCGCGGTGATGGCGGCGACCGAGGCTTCCGGCGGCGCCTCGCTCAGGGAAGTGGTGGCGACGGCGCACGAATTGTCGCCGTCGTGAACGAACGGGAATTTTGACAAGCATGTCCGCAGCAGCCGAAGCCAGCGTCCTGATCACCCATGAGGTGGGGCTGCATGCGCGTCCTTCGGTGAAGTTCACCAAGCTTGCCAAGACGTTTTCGGCCGACGTCGAGATTGCGCTCGCCGCCAACGGGCCATGGTTCGACGCCAAGAGCATCGTCAAGGTGATGGGTGCGAAAGCGCCGAAAGGCACTGTCCTGCACATCAGAGCCAAAGGGGACGGCGCCGGCGAGGCGGTCGGAGCACTGGTCGAGCTGGTGCGCCGCGATTTCGACGAAGGCAAGGACCATGCCCGAACCGCTTAGGCTGCAGGGCATTTCGGCATCGGCCGGCTATGCCGAGGGGCCGCTGTTCGATCTGGACCAGGCTGCTGTGCGTTATGTCCGCAAGGCGACTGCCGCGGGCGAGAAGGCGGCGCTTGAGGCCGCCATCTCCATTGCCGCGGGCCGGCTCGCGACATTGATCGAAAGCAGCGACAGCGAGGCGGCCGCCATCCTCGAATTCCAGCTCGCCATGCTGGAGGACGACGCGCTGACCGGCCCGGCCTTTGCGCGAATTGCCGAGGGCATGGCTGCTGATGTGGCTTGGCGAAAAGCGCTCGACGCCGAGATAGCCGGCTATGAAACATCCGAGCAGGACTATTTCCGGGCGCGCGCCGCCGACATGCGCGACATACGCGACCAGGTGCTACGCGCGCTTGCCGGGGGCGGCGACATTGCCGCGCCAGCAGGTGCGATCTTCTACGGCGAGGATATCGCACCGACGCGCTTCCTCGAAACCGACTGGAGTGCCGGCGGCGGCATAGCACTTACGGCCGGAAGTGCCGCAAGTCATGTCGCAATGCTGGCACGCTCACGCGGCGTGCCAATGGTGGTGGGGTTGGGGCTCGTAGCGCGTGGGGTAGCCGGGCCCGGTGCTTCGCCGGCTCACCCTGCCGGAATCGCACTGCTCGATGCCGAACATGGCGGCATCGTATTGGCGCCTTCGAAAGCGGAGATCGACGCATTCCGGCGATCGTCATCGTCTTTCGCGGCGCATCGCGACAAAGCGGCAGCCTATTTGACAAGGCCGGCAGCAACGAAGACCGGCATAGCGATCCACGTGCAGGTGAATATTGCCGATCCGTCCGATGTCGACCGCATCGATGCTGCGGCGTGCGACGGTATCGGGCTGATGCGGACCGAATTCCTGTTCGGCAAGACGCTGCCGGACGAGGAGACGCAATATCGCGCCTACCGTAGAGTGCTGGAATGGGCAGGCGACAGGCCGGTGACGATCCGTACTGTCGATGCGGGCGGCGATAAACCTGTGCCGGGCCTGACCGTCGAGGAAGGTAATCCATTCCTTGGCCTGCGCGGGATCAGGCTGTCGCTGATGCGTCCGGAGGTCTTTCGTGTGCAGATCCGCGCCTTGCTACGTGCCGCCATGCACGGCAATCTGAAGGTGATGTTCCCGATGATCGCCGTTCAGGAAGAGTATGAACACGCCACCGCGCTGTTCGCTGAGGAGCAGGCTGACCTTTTGGCGCGCGGCATCGCGCACAAAATGCCGCCGCTTGGCATTATGGTCGAGGTGCCGTCGGTGGCCATCGCACCGGAGGCATTCGCCAAGGCCGCCTTCTTCTCGATCGGTTCGAATGATTTGACCCAATACGTGATGGCCGCCGCGCGCGACAATGCGTCGGTCGCACATCTGAATTCCGTCAGGCACCCGGCCGTGCTCCGGCTGATCGCCTCGGTTGCCGCCTTCGGCCGCGAGCATAATATCCCGGTCAGCCTGTGTGGCGATGCCGGCGGCGACCCCGCCTCGATCCCGGCGCTGCTCGAAACCGGCCTGCGTGACCTCTCCGTCGCTCCCGCCCAACTCGCGATAGCCAAGGCGGCCATCGCGGACGTTTCGATCTAGGCCCCGGTATGGCAGACAAGGCGTCGCAATCCGGCCCCGAAGAGGCGATCCGCGCCTACAAGACGATCCTGTCGCAGGTGATCGACCAGCGCCCGTCCGGCATGCGCCAGCGCCTCGCTGATGCGCTGGGCAAGCATCGCAGCTTCGTCACGCAGATTTCCAGCCCGGCCTATTCGACGCCGATCCCGTCGAAGCATTTGCCGGCTATCTTCTCCGTCTGCCATTTCAGCCCTGCCGAACGCGATCATTTCCTTGAGGCCTACCATCGGGCACATCCGGGAAAGATGTCGCTGGCCGCAGGCTTGCGCAAGACACGCCATGTCTCGCTGATCGTTCCCGATTTCGGCGACGACAAGCAGAACGCGGCGCTCGACCGGGCGGTTAACGATTTCATCCAGAAGATCACCAGCATCGCCGGCAAGGGCAGCTGACGCTGGGCTATTTCGGGAGGACGGCCATGAAGAAATTTTTGAATTCGGTCGATACGGTGCTGACCGAGAGCCTCGACGGCTTCGTTGCCGCGCATGCCGATATCCTGGCGCTTGGCGAGGAACACAAATTTGTCCGCCGCAAGCTGCTCACACCGGGCAAGGTGGCGCTGATCTCCGGCGGCGGCTCGGGTCACGAGCCGCTACATGGCGGGTTCGTCGGGCACGGCATGCTGGATGCGGCCTGCCCCGGCCAGGTATTCACCTCGCCAACGCCTGACCAGATGATGGCGGCGGCCGAAGTCGTCAATACGGGCGCCGGCTGCCTGTTCCTCGTCAAGAACTACGAGGGCGACGTAATGAATTTCGACATGGCCGCTGAAATGTCGGAAGGCGTGATGCAAATCGTGACCAATGACGACGTCGCGGTCGAAAACTCGTCCTACACCACCGGCCGGCGCGGCGTCGCCGGTACGCTGGTGGTCGAGAAAATCGTCGGCGCGGCGGCCGAAGAAGGCATGGCACTGGAGCCGTTGAAGGCGCTCGGCGAGCGCGTCAACGGCGCGACGCGCTCGATGGGCGTGGCGCTGACCAGTTGCACCGTGCCGGCGGCGGGCAAGCCGACCTTCGATATCGGCGACGGCGAGATGGAGTTCGGGGTCGGCATCCATGGCGAGCCCGGAAGGCGGCGCGACACATTGAAAAGCGCCGACGCCATCACCGACGAGATCTGTACCGCAATCCTGGGTGACCTGGGCGACGGTGCCAGAGGCCAGGCGCTGCTCTTCGTCAACGGCTTTGGCGGCACACCGTTGATGGAGCTTTACCTGATGTACAACAGCGCCCGCAAAATCTTCGAGAAGCACGGCGTCACAGTGACCCGGTCGCTGGTCGGGTCCTATGTGACCTCGCTCGACATGGCCGGCTGTTCGATCACGCTGAGCATGCTCGACGACGAGGCGGCTGTTTGGTGGGATGCACCGGTACATACGGCCGCACTGCGCTGGGGCATGTAGCGGCGGAGAATGCCCCAGAAATAGCCGGTGATAGGACCGACATCGGCAACGCCGCGTATCGTCAGACAGTTGCCCTCCTCACCCTGCGTAAGATAAAGAATCTGCGGGTTTGGGGAGTTCGAGCATGCGTTACAATTGGGATCGGGCGCCGACGGGTTTCGAGCGCCATGGAAAGATGCTGGCAGCTGCCTTGCTGATCGTCGGCGGGGTCGGCCTTATGCTCGCTGCCCTCCCGCTTTAGGGACAACAACTCGGGTAGCGGACTACTTCTCAGCGCGTTGCCTCAGTGCAGCTGGCCTGTCACGGCGAGAAAACGGCGGTCACGCCCTTCAAATCCCTGGCTGAAGCGCTGCACGAGCACGACAACCACGCCCGCTTTGCCGTCTGGGGCGAAGGTGTAGGATTCCGACAGGCTATAGGAGGTCGGGCAATTTCTCGAACTGGGTACGGTCTTGTCCTCGTGCAACACCTTGATCGGATGGCCGTCCTGGCCCTGCAGCGTCAGGCGAAAGCCGAGCGCCTTGCCGGTCGTCTCGCCCTGCTGCGCCCCGTCGAAACTCGCTGAACAATCCGCCGTGCTATCGGCAAGAATCTGCTCAAGCTGAATGGTCGAGATGCCAAGCTCGTCATAGGTCGGTGAAAGCCATTGTTGCGAAACCTGCTCGAGGCGCGCAATGTCGTTGTAGGCGACCATGTCCTCGGGAAAGGTGAACTTGTCGAAGCCAGTCCGTTCGCCACGCGGCGCTATGTAATATTTGGCCAGCAAGGGCGCCGCCTGCTCCGCGGCCTGTGCCCTCGCCTGCGCAAGTGTCAGCGTCGAATCCTCCGTCTCGTCGACGATGAGGATCGGCTTGCCGCCGACGAACTGATCGGTGCGGGTGTCGATGATGTCGATCTCCGACCAGCCCGAATCCGAAGCACCAGCGTCGAGCGTGCCATACTGCTCGAAGGCGAAATAGTTGCCGTCGGGCGAAAAGCCGATGATACGCCGTGCCGCCGCATCGCCGGCCTGAGCAGCTGAGGCGAGCCCCACCGCCAGCGTCGCAACCGCGGCAAACCCAAGCTCATACCGCAATCTCATCGCGCCCTGCCCCCAATGTCGAAAATGCGGCCGATACCAGCCCCGCAGACCACGACGGCCTTGCGTTTGCGGCCGAATTAGAACGACGGCAAACGAAACGCACAAATACATGGTTACACAAACCAGCATACGCTATTTCAAGGACAGCCAACATTCCTGGGGAGGAAGCTGGATGGCGTCACGCTACCACGAGGTTTATGACGGCTGGAAACGCGACCCGGAAAAGTTCTGGGCCGATGCCGCGGGCGCTATCGAATGGTTCTCGCCCTTCGAGACCGTGTTCGACGCCAATGCCGGTGTCTATGGCCGGTGGTTCAACGGCGCTTCCTGCAACACCTGCTTCAATGCCGTCGACCGCCACGTGGCGGGCGGCCGTGCCGACCAGATCGCGTTGATCCATGACAGCGCGATTTCGGGCACAATCAGAAAATTCACCTATGCCGAGTTGAAGCGCGAGGTGGTCGCGCTGACGTCGGTGCTCAAGAATCGTGGCATCCAAAAGAGCGATCGCGTCATCATCTACATGCCGATGGTGCCGGAAGCAGCCTTCGCCATGCTTGCCTGTGCGCGGATCGGCGCCGTACATTCGGTGGTCTTCGGCGGCTTTGCCTCGCATGAGCTCGCCACCCGCATCGACGACGCCAAGCCGAAGCTGATCATCTCCGCTTCCTGCGGCGTGGAGCCAGGGCGCGTCGTTGCCTATAAACCGCTGCTTGACAAAGCGATCGAGATGTCGCGGCACCAGCCCGAAGCCTGCCTCATCCTGCAGCGCGACCAATTGCGCTGCGAGTTCAGGGAAAATCACGATATCGACTATGCCGACGCCGTGGCGCGTGAGCGGGCCGCCGGCGCCAATGTCGACTGTGTTCCGGTGCTTGCCACCGATCCGCTCTACATCATCTACACGTCGGGCACGACCGGCCAGCCGAAAGGCATCGTGCGCGACAATGGCGGCCATATGGTCGCGCTGAAATGGTCGATGGAAAACGAGTTCGGCGTCAAGCCGGGCGAAGTGTTTTGGGCGGCTTCCGACGTCGGCTGGGTGGTCGGCCATTCCTACATCGTCTACGGCCCGCTGCTGCATGGCTGCACGACCGTGCTGTTCGAGGGCAAGCCGGTCGGCACGCCCGATGCCGGCACCTATTGGCGGGTGATTGCCGAGCACGGCGTCGTCGCGCTGTTCACCGCGCCAACCGCCTTCCGCGCCATCAAAGGACAGGACCCGAAGGGCGAATTCGTCCCGAAATACGACCTGTCCAAATTCCGTACTTTGTTCCTGGCCGGCGAGCGCGCCGATCCGGAAACCATCAAATGGGCGGAGCAGAAATTGAACGTGCCCGTGATCGACCATTGGTGGCAAACCGAGACCGGCTCGCCGATGACCATCAACCCCGCCGGACTGGGCCTGCTGCCGGTCAAATACGGCTCGCCCGGCGTGCCGATGCCCGGCTATGACATCCGCGTGCTCGACGATGCCGGGCATGAGGTCAAGCGTGGTACGCTTGGCAATGTCGTGGTGAAATTGCCGCTGCCCCCCGGCTGCCTGCCGACGCTGTGGAATGCCGACGAGCGGTTTCGCCAAGCCTATCTCGAGGAATTCCCCGGCTTCTACAAGACCGCGGATGCGGGCATGATGGACGAGGACGGTTATCTTTATGTCATGGCCCGCACTGACGACATCATCAATGTCGCCGGCCACCGGCTCTCGACCGGCGCCATGGAGGAGGTGCTGGCCGCGCATCCCGACGTTGCCGAATGCGCCGTCGTCGGCATTGCCGATGCGATGAAGGGGCAGGTTCCACTCGGCTTCGTCGTGCTGAATGCGGGCGTCGACCGCGATGCAGGGATCATCGAGAGCGAGGTGGTCACGCTGGTGCGCGAACGGATCGGCCCTGTCGCAGCCTTCAAGACGGTAGTGACGATCAAGCGCCTGCCGAAGACGCGCTCCGGCAAGATCCTGCGCGGCACCATGCAGAAGATCGCCGACAAGGAGGAATGGGCCATGCCGGCGACGATCGACGACCCCGCCATCCTCGACGAGATCACCGCAGCACTGAAGGGCCGCGGGATCGGCCTGTAAGAACGCCGAAGCCGAGTTGCGTTCGAAGCTCCGGTATGGAACGACCGGTGCCAGACATGGTATCCAGGCGCTGCGTCGCCATGTTGTTTCGAGATCGAGGCGCATTCACAGCCATACGGGACGCCATTCGTGACCTTGTTCCAGCGATCGAGAAACACCCGGACCGCGGCGCGCCAGCGGCTCGAGATCGATATCCGGGACTCAGTCGTCTATGCGATCGGCGACGTGCATGGCTGCTATAAGGAGCTTCGCTCCCTGGAGCAGAACATCCTGCTCGATTCTGCGTCTTTCGAGGGGCGCAAGCTCATCATCATGCTTGGCGACTACGTCGATCGTGGCCCGCAGTCGGCGCGCGTGCTCGATCATCTGCTGGCGCCGCCACTCCAAGGCTTCCAGCGTATCTGCCTTGCCGGTAACCACGAAGTCGTGATGCTGAACTATCTCGACGGGATCATTTCGAGAGAGTCGTGGCTGGCGATAGGCGGCCTGCAAACGCTGTTTTCCTACGGCGTCGACCCGGACCGCATGGCCGATCTCTACGGTTCAAACGAGGAGGTCGACGGGCGCATTCGGGAGATCATTCCCGCCGACCACGTCAGTTTCATGCGTGCGCTGCCGGTCATGGTCTGTTCGGCGAAATTCGTATTCGTTCATGCCGGCATCAGGCCGGGCATCGACCTCGCCGCACAAGACGAGGACGACCTGCTCAACATCCGCTCGGAGTTCTTCGAAGCCGCGCATCTTCTTGACCGCTATGTGGTGCACGGGCATACGCCGGTCGAGTGTCCGAAGCTCGAGGGACGCCGGCTTGGCATCGACACGGGCGCCTTCCAAAGCGGCCGGCTGACCGCAGTCAGGATCGCCGACAAACGCGCCAGGCTGATATTTTCCTGAGCGCGATATCGTCGCTCAGGCGGCCGCGTTTGTGCGCGCTTCCGATTTTTCCAGATAATAGCTCGAATATTTGTCGAAGAATCTTTCGGAGCCGCCGATCGAGCCATACTTGGCCAGTTTCTTCAATTCGACCTTGTTCAGAACCGCGCCGACGATCTTCTTGGCGATATAGGGTTCTGAGCTCAGCACGGACTGCACCATTGCCCGCGGCGTGCGTCCCCACTCGGCGACCAGCACGAAACCGTCGACAAGCGGGGCGAAGGCCTTGGCGTCGACGACTGGCCCGAGCGGCGGCAGATCGACGATGATGTATTCGAAAGTTTCCTTGGCATTGTCAATGAAGCGCCGCATGCCGGCCGAAGACAGAAGCTCGCTGGTGTGCGAAAAATGGCCACGCAGGACGGCCGGGATGATCGCCAGCTTGGTCTGCCGGTCGATCTTGCCGACCGACTGCCAGGTCCGCCCGCTCACCACCGCTTCCATCAGGCCTTGCTCGGCCTCCATGCCAAGGCTGCGGCTGAGGCCGGGGTTGCGCAGGTCACCGTCGATCAGCAGCGTTTTCGATCCGTTGGCCGCAAGCAGCCCGGCAAGATTGGCGGCAACCGTCGACTTGCCTTCGCCGGGCAGCACCGAGATCACACCAATGACCCGGCTGCCCTGGCCTTCCATCACGACATCGAAGGCGATCTTGGCGTTGCGCAGCGTCTCGGAGAACATTGACGCCGGTGCATCGACGGTTACCCGCATGCGCGCACGTTTTTCGGCTGCCGACAATGTTTTGGAGGACTGGGATTTGGAGGACTTGGCGGTCCTGGTTTCGGCGGCCTTGACGTCGGGCTGACCGTCGTCGCGCTGATCGTCCTTCCCAGCCTTGCCGATGACCGGCAGGTAGCCGAGGAATTTGAGGCCGACGCGGTCGCGCACATCCTCGCCGGTCCTGAAGAACCGTTCCCTGAATTCATTCAGGCCGCCAACCCCGGCCCCCATCATTATGCCAAGCGCCAGCGAAAGCCCCAGCACGATGGCCGTCCGCGGGGTTGCGGCCGACTGCGGCATCGTCGCATCAGAGATGACCCGGATCTTGCCGACCGGGAAGGATTGCTGCTGTGCAGCCTCCTCATAGCGGTTCAGGAATGTCTGATAGAGCGTCGAGAGCGCCGTCGCCTTCTGGTCCAGTTCACGCAGCTTGACCTGCGACTGGTTATCGATGGAGCTCTTGCCTGCCGCCAAGGCGACATTTGCGCGGAGCGCGGTCTCGCGCGCCAGAGCGACCTCGTATTCGTTGCGGTAGCTTTCGGTGAGCTGCTTCAGCTCGCCGAAAATCTGCGCCGATATGTCGGCCTTCTCCTTGGCGAGCGCGACGGCCTGCGGATGTTGCGGGCCGAAATTGGCTTCGACATCCTGCTGCCGCTTGGCGACGGTGAGATAGCGGTTCTTGAGCGTCGTGATGACCGAGCTGCTCGGCTGGTCGTTCGATATCGCAGCGTCCTTGAACGCATTGTCCGAGCCGCTTTCGACGATCGACTTGTACTGCTGATAGCGGGCGCCGGCACGTGCGGTATCGGCCTGCGCGACGATCAGCTGGGTGTTGAGATCGGACAGTTGCTTGTCGCTGATCAGCTGGCCGTCATTGACAGCCAATCCATGTTCGGCCCTGAACTTTTCGACCGCCAGTGCGGCCGCCTGGGAGCTCTCACGAAGCTCGGTCAGCCGGCCTTGCAGCCAGACCGCCGCCCGCTCGGTCGCGTCGAAGCTGGCATCGAGCTGGTCGGCGAGATAGGCGTCGGCATAGGCCTTGGTGATGGCGGTCGCAAGCGCCGGATCCGTCGCCTGGAAGGAGATGCTGATGACAAAGCTTCGGCCGATCCGCTCGGCGTCGAGTTGGTTCTGCAGTTTGAAGATTGCGTAGTCGCGGGGCGACGACGATGCGGTGATCGCGTCACGCGTCGCAGCATCAAGCTGAGTGACGTCGGTCGTGCTAGCGGCGCGCTTGGGGCGGACAGACTGGATGATACCGCGTACAAAGCCTGCGACCTTCGACAGAGCCGACGTCGGAGGGTTCATGAAAGCGTCGTTCTGATCGAGCTTCAGCTTGTCGACGACCACCCCCGCCAGCCTGGCCGACTGCAGAATTTCGATCTGGCTCAGAACGGCGGAGTCGGTCTGCATGCTGACCGACGCCGCCGAAATGTCGTCGACGACCTTGTTCAATCCTTCGTCGATCAGCACGCTGCTCGTCGCCACATAGGTTGGAGGCGTGGTCTGCAAATAGAGCACGCCGAGAAAGAGACCGATGACGGCACAGGCGGCAACCACTTTCGCCTGCCGCGCGGCCATGCCAAGCAGGCGCTCGATGTCGATGAAGTCTTCGGCGTTTGCCGCACTCGAAGCCGGCAATGGCGTCCTCTTCTCGACAGGAAAATTGGCATAGTTCATCTTCGGTCCAATTCTAGTTTGCAGGCGCTACCGCCTCGAAGGTCGGGACATAGGGTGCAAACCTTGCGCCGGACAGTGCGCGTTACGCGCGGCGCAACGGCCTGTCCTGCGTCATCAGCCGCACCCACAATGCCTCAAAAAAATGGACATTATGCGGCTTCTTCCCGACGCTGGTGCGACCGGACGAATTCCTGCAGCATATCGAAGATCTGGCCCTTCATGTCCTCCCGCGCCAGAGCGAAAGCGATATTGGCCTGGATAAAGCCCTCCTTCGAACCGCAGTCGAACATGCGGCCGTCGAAAGGCTGGGCGAAGAAGGCTTGCGTCTGTGCGAGGCGCACCATCGCGTCGGTCAGCTGGATCTCGTTGCCGGCGCCGCGTTGCTGGCTGCCCAGCAGCGAGAATATCTCGGGCTGCAGGATGTAGCGCCCGTTGATGTAAAAGTTCGACGGGGCGTTGGCCGGAGCCGGCTTTTCGACCATGGCCGTCACCTCGAAGCCAGTGCCGACATCCGCGCCGCGGCCGACAATGCCGTATTTGCTGGTCTCGGTCGGGTCGCAACGCTCGACGGCGATGACGTTTGCGCCGGTCTGTGCATAAAGATCGGCGACTTCGGCGAGACAGCCGCGCCCGCCAAAGGACACCATGTCCGGCAAAAGCAATGCAAAGGGCTCGTCGCCGATGACTTCGCGCGCGCACCACACGGCATGGCCGAGGCCCTGCGGCGACTGCTGGCGGATGAAACTCGTCGCGCCGGCGACGGGAAGCAGGCTTTCGAGCGCTTCAAGCTGCGCCTTCTTGCCGCTCTGCTCCAGGGTTCCGATCAGTTCAGGATGCAGGTCGAAATAGTCCTCGATCACCGCCTTGTTGCGGCCGGTAACGAAGACGATGTGCTCGATGCCTGCCTCGAACGCCTCATCCACCGCATATTGCACGACAGGCCTGTCGACCACCGGCAGCATTTCCTTCGGCATGGATTTGGTCGCCGGCAGGAACCGCGTTCCAAGCCCTGCCACCGGTATGACTGCCTTCCTGACTTTTTTCATTGCATATTCCTTCTGATCGATTTCAGCCCGTCGCAGGCGGCGAAAACTATCTTCATTCGCCCGCAGCCCTTCACCTCCCCGCCACTACGGCAAACTGTGCCGCTACCCTTCGCAGCCGGACGGCGATCGGCATGCTTATATGCCGAACCGCCGCCGGATCGCTGAGCGCCGTCCATATCGCCTTGAGCGGGGACCGCGCCTTGATGTGCTGAACCAGCGACAGGAATGACGCCGCCCGCCGCAGGCTGCGAGCGCGCCTGGCAAACGCCGCCGCGGCCGCAGCATCCATGGAATGGGTTCCGGCGAAGATGGCATCGGCCCTGCGCATCGCCTCGACGTGATGAAGCTCCAGCACCCGGGAAATGGAGCCGGTGCGGATGTGGTAGACATAGCCTGTCGTCGGTTCGACCACGCATTTGCCGCCTTTGGCCAGAGCATTGGCCAGGAGGATATAGTCTTCGCCGATGATCAAGCTTTCATCGTAGCGCAGCCCGTTTTCGTTCAGGAACCGGCGCTGGAAGATCGGCTTGAGATAGCCGAGATTGAATCTCGATTCGAAGACCACATTGCCGGCGATGTAATCCGCCAGCGAGATTTCACCGAGCCCTTCCAGATAGTCGGCCGGGAACATCGTCTCTTCGGCAACGCCATCCTCGCGAACGACCTGCAGATTATCGACCGCGATCTCGGCGCCCGCCTTCTCCGCGCGTTCGATCATGGTGCAAATTCGCCCGGGATAGACCGCGTCGTCGGAATCGAGGACCGCGACCCACCTGCCGCGGGCAAGTTCAAGGCCGGCGTTCCTGGCGCCGCCGGGGCCACGGTTTTGCTCAAGCGCGACCACGCGTACGATGCCTTCGGGGTAGGATCTCGCCAAATCGAGCGTCCGGTCGGCCGACCTGTCGTCGACGACGATAACCTCGACGCTGACATTGCGCTGGGCAATGGCGCTGGCGATCGCCCGATCGATGGTCGCCTCGGCATTGTAGGCGGCAATCACGAAGCTCACGTCAGGCTGCACGCTTGCCCCCTTGCTGCGGCGAAGACAGGCCGTATTGGCGGATTTCACGAACCCCGACGAGGCCGCTGACGACGCCGACATGCATAATGCCGCGAAGCAGGCTGCGGTTCCGGCGCACGGGGTCGATGGCGACCGGAATTGCCGACAGGAAACTGTAGGCGGCCTTTGCCGCGGCAATGCCGACCTGCTTGAGCCGGGCAAGGCCGTGTACATTGCGCCCCAGAAGATGACCGTGCGTCTGCCCGACGCGGAACCGGCGGCGGCCGAGCCAGTCGAATGCCGCCCTGGCAGGTGGCACCGCTTCGTCGACCCAAGCGTCCGGCGAAAAGGCGATGCGGCCGCCGGCCTTGACCATCTGGTCGAAGAATTCCGTATCTTCGCCACCGGTCTGGCCACGTGCCAGGCTGAAGCGCCGGCCGCGCAGGCTCTCAGCCCCAATCCTGAGCAGGACGTTGCAGGTATAGCCGGTGCGGATCTCGCCGCGGACCCAGACCGGTAGGGTCGAGTGGAAATCACCCTTGCGCATCCAGGCGGGCGCATCCGCCCGGTAACGGGCTTGCACCGGCCCGAGAACGGCC
This sequence comes from Mesorhizobium sp. M0195, assembly GCF_040322115.1. NCBI lineage: Bacteria > Pseudomonadati > Pseudomonadota > Alphaproteobacteria > Hyphomicrobiales > Phyllobacteriaceae > Mesorhizobium > Mesorhizobium sp. M0195. Next base: position 430,563 of record NZ_JAMYSV010000003.1, read on the forward strand.
GCAGCACCAGTTGCTTCCGCCGTAGCCACCAGTTCGGCAAGCCAGCCGGCGGTGGCCGTCTCGTCGTCGTCGATAAAGGCGACGAAATCCTTCGCACTGGCATCGAGGCAAGCGTTCCGCGCGATCGAAATGTTGCGGGCCGGGGCGTGCCGGTAGGTTACCGGCAGCTTCAACTCCCCCGCCAGCCTGGCGACCAGCGTTTCGGCCGTCGGCGTATCGTCGTTGTCCGCAATGATGACACCGACGTCGAATCCCACGGGCATATCCATGGCCGCTATGGAGCGAAGCGTGTCGGCAAGCTCCGGCCGGCGAAATGTGCAGATGCAGATATCGATGCTTCGATTTTTCCTGACCGGCTCCATCACGCTACCTCGCGCTGCGGTCGCGGTGCGAGCAGTTGCAGCCAGAAACCGACCGACCAGCCGAAATGCATAACCATTGCCGAGACCCCGGCAAGCGCAATGTCGGGTTTGCGCTGGCTGACGGCGGTCCAAAAGCCGTAGCCGAGGCAGATCGACGCCCATAGCAAAAGCGGCACGGCCGCCAGCCAGTGGACGAAGGAAAAGGCGGCGAGAAGAACCACGGGGAACACCAGAAGCGGCACCATTTGCCGGATCTTCGGGATCATGCGGTGCTTGAGAACGTTCTTCGCCCGACCACGGCCATAGCCGAGATACTGAAAATAGAGGCCCTTCAGCGAGGAGCGCGGATAGTAGACCATCTGCGTCTTGCCGGTCATCCAGATGCGGTAGCCGGCCTGGCGGAGCCGATAGTCGAGTTCGGCATCCTCATTGTGGCTGAACGTCTCGTCATAGCCGCCGACCGCGGTGAAGGCCGATATCCGCATCAGCGCATGGTGGCCATGATCGACCCATTCCCCCGCCGAAAGGTGCCGGTGCTTGGAGCCGCCGGTGCCGAGCCTGGAATTCTGCGCCGCTGCCGCTGCTTTCTGAACCATGCCGCTGCCACTGGTCAGCATCGAGACGACCACCGAATCCGCGCCGGTGGCCTGCGCTTCTTCGATCAGCCGGTCGCAATAATCCGCGGGATAGCCGCCGTGCGCATCGATGCGAATGAGATAGTCGACGCCTTCCCCGAATCTGGCGACGGCGAGATTGATCGCCGCGCTCTGCAAGCGCTTTTCATTGTGCAGCAGGGTAACCCGCTGATCTTTTGCGGCGATATCCGCGACGATCGTCCTGGTGCCGTCCGTACTGCCGCCATCGGCAACGATGATCACGGCGCCCAGCCTCTCGGCCGCAGGGCGAAGCTCTCGAAGCAATGCGCCGATATGGGCCGCTTCGTTCAGGCACGGAACCACGATCATGCAGGATGGAATGTCGGTTTGCGTCATCGGCAGTCCTTCTATGCCAATGCTTCGGCAGCATATGGACCGGGAGCCGCAGTCAGCCCGCGGAGCTTTTCGACAAACGCCCGGCAATCGGCGCGGTCGTGGCTCCAGGTGCGCGGATTGCGGGCAAGAACACGCGCCCTCAATGTCTCGAACCGATGCTGCTCCATCGTGCCGACGGCGGCTTCGAGCGCCTCGGGCGTGGCTTCTGACAATAGAACCCCGATGCCTTGCCGGTCGAGGAACCGGCCGGTTTCGGTGGTTCCCATCGAAATCGGCACAGCTCCGAAGCGGCAGCCTTCATAGAGCCGGTTCGGCAGCAGCCATTCGGAGTTCAGGCCCTGCTCAAAAAAGTCTATGGCCCAGGAAAAGTGAACCTCGTGGTAGATCGCCGCCATATCCTCGGGATTGCGGTAGGGCCCGCCAAACGACAGCCAGGGTTCCGATCGAACAAAACCATGGAAATCGGGAAATTCGGACAGCGCCGGCCGGCCTCTGAGGACGATTTCAAAGCGGCCGTCGAGGCGGCGCGAAAATTCGGCCAGAAGCTCCAGGGAGCGACGGCAGCGGAGCGCACCGAACCAGCCGATCCGCCACGGCGGCGCAACGGGATTCTCCGCCGTAATGCGGTCATCCAGCGAAGCTGCGGCCGGCTCGAAATGCTTGTTTTCGAGCAGTTCGACCGGAGCGGCAACCTGTCCGAACGGCTTGAAATAGTTAGCGATGAAGGCCGGAGAGCTGGTCACCAGAAGCTTCACATCCCTGGCCAGGAAGCGTTCTGCACCGCGCATCGCCCAGCCCAGCGGATCGTCGCGAAGCAGCAGGCGATGGATGTCCAGGCACTCGTAGACGATCGGCACTGTTGCCTGGAAAGCCGACCTGGCGCGGCGGGCAAGCGCCAGCATTTCCAGATTGCGCGCGATAATGAGGTCGGGCCGTGGCATTGAGCCTAGCTTCGAGCCGGTCGAGACCACCGCCTTCATGATCGCGGCCAGACGTTGGGCGAATCGGCCATCACGAGTCGGGCCGAGATCGATCGGCTGCAAGCCCTCGACATCAGCAACTGCGCTTGCCGTACGACGAAAGCCCGCCAGCGTAACCTGGGCGCCGCCTGCCTTGAGCATTATGATCCGCCGGCGCACTGCCGGGTCGGAGACGTCGTGTACCAAGTACAAGACATGCAGCATGAAAACTCGACCGCTGTTGGCCCGCCCGCGACGATGCTAGTACACCTCTTGCTGCATCGCAACATTTTTGGTTGCAGCGTAGCAAAGATCCACGTTTTTTGTTGCACTGCAAAATCGATGGGTTAATCTCGCTCTGCTTGGGCCGCATGGACCGGGCGTTGGCCTGCCATCGGACTGCGCGCCAATAATCACGACGCGAGGACCATCCTTGGCGTGCAGCATTTTCGGCCAACCCGCCTGCAATTCGCCCCTTCGCGCCCGTCGATGGAAGCACGGGACTACTCACGAAATGAGGTCATTCCATGAAGATCGCGGTTGAAAACACCGTCTGCCTGAATACCGGGGATGCAGCGATTCTCCTGGCGATTCGCCATGTTTTCAAGACGATCGTGCAGGACGATATCCAGTTCTACGTCTTCGACAGCCAGCCGGAGGTGGCGGCGAGGCTCTACACGAAGAAGGACTATCCGGACCTCGAATTCCACAAGCTGCTGTCGGAATCGCTGTTCCGCTACAAATACGGCAGCGGGCTGAAGAACCTGTTCAAGCCGATCTACAATCGGCTCGTCCTCAATGCCCTGCGGCGGTTCGGCATCCGCGGCGTTGTTGGGCGTTTGTTCAGCTCAAGCAATCGCCGTGGTCTCGAGATCTACAAAGACGCCGATCTCGTGGTCACGACAGGCGGAACCTATCTCGTCGAGACCTACAATCTGGAGCGGCGCCTCAATCAATTCAGGATCGACGCGATTCTGGGCAAGGACCCAGTCTTCTTCACACAATCGCTCGGCCCGTTCAACAAAAGTTACAATCGCCAGGAGTTGAGCCCGATCTTCGACCGGAGCCCGCTCATCCTGCTGCGCGACGAACGTTCGCGGGGCCACATTGTGGACATGGTGAAAAACCCCGGCAAATGCCACGTCGTGGCCGACGCCGTCTTTGCCCTGGCCGACACTGACAGGATCGGAAAAATTCTGGCCTCCGGCCAGTCGGCGACCGTCACCGGCCGCGTCGCCATTTCCGTCCGTCACTGGAACTATGTCAGCGACGGCGAGGGCGGCATGCGCCGCTACATCGACTCGATCCGCGAGATCGCGACTATCCTGGTCAGGGACCACGCCAAGGAGGTCACCTTCGTCTCCACCTGCCAGGGCGTGCCGGAATACGCCCATGACGATTCCAAGACGGCGAGGGCGATCGTTGCCGAACTCGATCCGGAGATCGCCAAGCATGTCAGCGTGGACGCTTCGTTCCACACGCCGGAGCAATTGATGGCCCTGGTGAAAGGCTTCGACTTTGTCGTCGCAACACGCATGCATATGATGATCATGTCGCTCTGCGTCGGCACGCCGGTGCTGCCGATCGCCTATGAATTCAAGACCAAGGAGCTTGCCAAGCGGATCGGCGTCGCCGACCTGCTGCTCGACATCGATACGGTGACGCCCGAGGAAGCGAGCGAGAAGCTCGGCAGACTTACCGCCAATCTCGACCTCTATCGCAGGACGAGCCTTCAGGCAGTGCTTGAGGAGCATGCGTCGGCGATGTCGGCAGGTGAGCTTTTGAGGCCGGTGATCGCTCGCCTAGCGGGCGTTGCGCATGGCGCTGGAAAGCGTGGTGAACAGGGCGCTGCGCGACTGGCGAAGGACAAGCATGAGGATCAGGCCGATCGAATAGTTGAGGGCAACCGCCAGGACCACCGCGAGCAGGTCTGATTGGCCGGTCAGCGATGCCGGCAACTCGCGGTACACGGACCAGGCAAGCAGCGACGATACGATGAAAAGCCCCTGCATGATCAGGAAGTCGGCTGCGGTCACCGGGCCGACCCGGTGGACCAGGACGGCAAGCACCGGGACGCGCAGCACATAGCCGCTGATTGCATAGGCCGCCGCGACACCGACGGCCCCCCAGTGCAATCCGATGATGAAGGCGGCGACCGTCGTCAGCGACGAGTAGATGCCCCAGTGGAACATGGTCTTGGTCTTGCCCTGGCAGATGAAGATCCATCCCGTGGTGCTCGAGACGGACTGGATCAGGCTGGCGATGCCCAGCCAGGCGAAAATCGGCGCCACCGCCGCCCAGCGCTCGCCGAAGAGAAGCCCGACGACCTGGTCCGACGTTAGCGTCAGCGCCGCGATGCCGGGCATGGTGACGGCCGCCAGCATCCAGTTGGTTCGCACATAGATGTCGCGAAACCGCGCCTTGTCCTCATGGATGCGGCTCAGCAGCGGCACCATCACGCGTGTCAGCGGCTGGTTGATGTTCTGCAGCGGGAACAGCAGGAGCTTATAGGCGCGGTCATAATAGCCGAGCTCGATCGCGCCCGAATATTTTCCGATCAGGATGTTGTCGAGATTGCGCGAGAAGAAGTTGGCCAGATTGAAGCCGGTCAGATTGGCGCCGAAGGACAATATGTCGGTATCGACCTTCAGGTCCGGCCGCGACGGCGTCCAGCGCGCCACCTGCCATGCCGCGGCCAGCGCGACAACAGCCGATACCGCCGGGCCGATGACCAGCGACCAGTAGCCCAGCCCCGCATAGGCCGCGGCTGCTGTAGTCGCAAGTCCGGCAGCAGCGGTTATCATGTCGTTCAGCGCGAGCTGGCCAAAGCGCAAGTGACGGTTCATCAGCGCCAGCGGCACCGCGGCGAGGCTGCCAAGCAGCAGCGGCAAGGCAGAGCCGATGGTGATCCCGACCATGCGTTGATCGCCGTAGAAGGCGGCGATGGCGGGCGCCAGGCATGCCACCATCACGGCACTGCCCAGCCCGACCAACGCACTGATCCAGAATACCTGGTTGAGCTGCTCCGTGCTGATATCCTTGCGCTGGACCACAGCCTGCTGCAGGCCAAGGTTTTGAAGCAGTCCGACAAAGGCCACGATCGGCCCGACAGAAGCCACCAGGCCGAAATCCTCGGGCACGAGCAGACGCGCAAGCACGATGACGGAGAGAAACTGGATCGCCATCTTGAAGCCTTGCGCGCCGATCGTCACCACGCCGCCGCGCAGGGCGACACGACCGAACTGGGGGGGCGGGTTGGCGTTCATGCCGGGCGCCCGGCTTCGGCCAGCTGGGCAACGATCTGCGCAAAACGTTCGTTGAGCACGTCCGCGTTGAAATCCTGCTCGATCTTACGGCGCGCCGCACGTGCGATGCGCTCGCATTTGTCCGGGTTTTCGGCCACCCAGACAAGCTTGCGGGCCAACGCCGCAACGTCTCGCTCCGGTGCGAGGAAGCCCGTCTCCTGATCTTCGATCAGTTCGGGAATGCCCGAGTGATAGGTGCTGACGACGATCAGCCCGGCGGCCATAGCCTCCATCAACGCCACCGGAATACCCTCGAGATCGCCGTCTCGCGCGGTAACGCTCGGCAACAGGAATACGTGGGCATCGCGCAGGCGCTGCTTGACCTCGGCGTGCGGACGCGGCCCGAGGAAAGTCACCCGGTCGGCAATGCCGAGATTTGCGGCGAGGTTCTTCAACTCTTGCAGCAATTCGCCGCCGCCAATCACCGAATAGACCCAGTCGCGCCGCGGCAGGCTGGCGAGCGCCCGAAGGGCGAATTCGATGCCCTTCTTTTCGGTCAGCCGGCAGACCGAGATGAAGGACAGTGTGTCCCGTTCCCAGGAACGCCAATGGTAGCCGATCTCACCGGGCCGCACGCCCATATGGTGAACCATGACTTGCGCCGGGGGTGCGCCGACGCCGATCAGGGCGTCGCGGAAAAACGCGTTCACCGGGAGCTGGAGAACACCCTTGTCGAAGACAACCTTGTAGCGCGTGAGTGTGTTGTCATGCAGCGGTTCGCCGACATCGCGGCCGTGGAATATGGTCACCAAAGGAGCGGAAATCCGGCCTCGTTTCATGGCGCGGGCGACGCGCATGCCGTTATTGCCGAAATGCGCGACGATCACATCGGCGTTCTGCAATTTGCGCGCAAAAGCGATGTCGACGGCGGTCGAGAGCTTATCCCAGAACCTGCCCGACCATTTCCTGAGCGTCGGGCGAAAGCGCCCCAGCCCGCCCCACCAGCAGACGACCTTGCCAGGGAGAGCCTGCCAGCGGCGATCGTCGATGTTGCTGTCCTTGCCGAAGGACGTCTCGTTGCAGACGACGCCGACTTGCATGCCGCGCTCGAGGCACCCTTCTATCTGGTCAAGGACGAAGGTCTCCGACAAAGAGGGGAACTTATCAACTACGAAGCAAATCTTCATCGAATGGACGATCTTTCGAGGCCGGTCGGCGATCTGCTCGCGCGGATGAGGGCTGACGCCCGTCGCCGCCGTGCGAGGCGCTTCAAGCGTCTGGTGTTGTGCATGTTGTTGTCCCAAAGCCGCTCACACCCCGGTCAGGCGCAAAAGCGGGCTGTTGGGCGACATAAACGATTTTGGACGAAATGCATCAGGCGGCACGCTCCAGCGCGCCTTGCCTGGCGTTGTCGAGAACGCCGAGGAAGGTCGTGAACTGACTGTCGGGGTTCATTTGCGGCCGCTCCGAAAACAGCTGCGCCGCCGCCGACAGCCGATCGTACTCGGCCTTGTCGCTCCATAGTCGCCTGACCGCGGCGACCCAGTCGTCGAGCGGTGCGTCATAGTCGAGCACAACGCCGCCGGCGCCAATCGCTTCCGGCAGGCCGCCGCGGCGGGATCCGACGACTGGAATGCCGCTGCAATGGGCCTCGGATGCCACCCGCCCCCAAGCTTCTTCCCATTTGCTGGGCGCCAGCAGGATCTTGGTGCGGCCATAGACGGTCTTCATGTCGCTGGTGCGGCTTTCCAGCCTGACGTTGCGTAGCGGCGCGATGATCCGTTCGATCTGCGCCCGGTGGTCGTCGTCGAGCTTCCAGCTTTCGACGAACAGGAACGGGATTTCGGGGCATTGGCCGGCGATGCGCACGGCGAGTTCGAACCCTTTTTCATTGTAAGGATTGATCAGCGTGACGAATTCGCCGGTGGTCGGCGTGCTGTAGAGCCCGGGATTGATGGTCGGCGGGATTACGGTCGAGTCGATGCCGAACTTTTCCTTATAGGTGCGCGCCGTGAATTCGGAGTTGGCGATATAAAGCGCCGAATGCAATTCGCGCAGGTCGCCGGCCAATTCGTGGAATTCGACGTTCCGCAGATAGACCACCAGCGGCACGCCGAGCGCCTGCAGCGCCTTTCCGATCGGCACCGATTTGTGGCACTGCACGACGGCGACATCGGGATCGAGCCGTTCGACGGCGAAGCGGGCCGCCTCCCAGGGAAACCACGCCCGCACGACAGGATAGCCGGGATAGCTGTCGATGACCGCGCGCTGGCGAAGGAGCTTCATCTTGGCGCGCGCCTTGAAACCGAACATGCCGTCACCGAACAGCGCCGCCAGCACCGAGGCGTCATGACCGTGCTCGCGCAGCTGCTCGACCAGATGGTGCGTGCTCGACTGAACGCCACCGCTGAACTGCGGTGTGTAGCCGTTGCCGCCTGCAAACAGAACTTTCATGGACCTGGCTCCTTGCTGGACCGCCCTAGCGTCACGCCGCCATTCTGCCGATGCTGTGGTATTCGATGCCGTGGCGGGCGATGACCTTGGGGTCGTAGAGATTGCGTCCGTCGAAGATGACGGGCCTGGTCAGCGCGTTCTTCAATGCATCGAAGGACGGCGCGCTGAAACTCTTCCACTCGGTCACGATCAAGAGCGCGTCGGCGCCTCGCAGCGCGGCCTCCTTGGTGCCGCACAGTTGCAGGTCGTCGCGCAGCCCGTAGATCGCCTGGCATTCCTGCATCGCCTCCGGATCATAGGCCTGGACATTGGCACCGGCGGCCCAGAGCGCTTCCATCAGCGTGCGGGCCGGGGCCTCGCGCATGTCGTCGGTATTGGGTTTGAAGGCGAGGCCCCACAGCGCAAAGGTTTTGCCTTTGAGATTGCCCTTGAAATAGCGGTGCACCTTCTCGAACAGGACCGACTTCTGCTGGTTGTTGCGCTCCTCGACGGCACGCAGCAGCTTGGCGTCGAACTTGACGGCCTCGGCGGTCTTGATCAGGGCACGCACATCCTTCGGGAAGCACGAGCCGCCATAGCCGAGGCCCGGATAGATGAAGTGGTAGCCGATCCGCGGGTCGCTGCCGATGCCCTTGCGGACCTCCTCGATGTCGGCGCCCAGTTGCTCGGCCAGGTTGGCCATTTCATTCATGAAGCTTATCTTGGTCGCCAGCATGCAATTGGCCGCGTATTTGGTGAACTCGGCACTGCGCACGTCCATCACGATCATCTTTTCGTGGTTGCGGTTGAACGGCGCGTAGAGCTCGCGCATCACCGCCTCGGTGTCCTCGTTGCTGGTGCCGACGATGATGCGGTCGGGCTTCATGCAGTCGCTCACAGCGGACCCTTCCTTGAGGAATTCCGGATTGGAGGCGACGTCGAAAACCAGATCCTCGCGCCCGCGCGCCTTCAGCGTCTCGGCGATCCTGGCCTTTATTCTTTCGCAGGTGCCGACCGGCACGGTCGACTTGCCGACGACGATCTTGGGCGCGTCCATCTCACGACCGATGGCCTCGGCGACGGCCAGCACATATTTGAGGTCTGCCGAACCATCCTCGCCCGGCGGCGTGCCGACGGCGATCATCTGGATCTGGCCATGCTTGATCGCCGCGGCGGCGTCGGTGGTGAACTTGATGCGGCCGGCGGCATGGTTCTCCTTGACCATATTTTCGAGACCGGGCTCGAAGATCGGGACATGGCCTTGGTTGAGCCGTTCGACCTTTTTTGCATCGATGTCGACACAGACCACCTGGTGGCCGACTTCGGCAAGCACCGCCGCCTGTACAAGACCGACATAGCCGATTCCAAAGACAGTCAAATTCATTCGGTTTCATTCCTGTTCAAGGCTTCGGGCCTGTTCAAGCTTCGGTTTTCCGACCACCTTCGGCCCGGCCGGTTCAGATGCGCTTCTAGTTTGTGTTGCATGCCAGCGATTCCGGGAATTGGCAGGGCTGGCCGAGTGCGGTGAATGCAACGCGATCCACCTGCATGGTGAGCTTGCGGCCCGGATCCGAGAACGGCCCCATCCAGCCCTTCATCGTATCGCTGCCCCACAGGCTGAAATAGATCCTTTGCGAATGGGTGGGCAGCTTCGCCGGATCGGTGATCTCATGGACAAGCTTGCCGTTGACGTACCAGCGCAGCCGGTCCTTTTCCCAGACGAAGGCGTAGTCGTTGAAGGCCTTGTCGGTGCCGCCGGCGACGTCGACCAGTTTCTCGTTCTTGCCTTTGCCGGCTATGTAGGCGTTGACCTGAACCTTGGACGTGTCCTTGGTCAGCACCTCGAAGTCGATTTCATCATGCGGCTGCTTGTCGGCATCGCCGACGAAGCTGAAGAATGCCGCGTTGACGCCGGAGCCCGTGTCGGTCTTCATCCGCGCCTCGTAGGTGCCGTAGCCGAAGCGCTGCTTGGTCTGGATCTCGGCGCAGGCGAATTCGCGATCCTTCAGCTTGCGCTTCTCGAAACCGAGCGTCAGCATGCCGTCGGAAAGCCCGATCAGGCTTTTGGACCAGGTGCAGTTCTGATGCTTGCCGTTCGTCCAGCCGTCGGAAATGTACCAGCGCGCGCGACTGAGGCTGGTGAAATCATCGACAAAAGACGGCGCGGTTGGCAGATCCTGGGCACGGACGGGCACCAGGCCCGCAACCAGACTGACGAGAACGATCAGCAGAAACGCGCCGTCTGAACGGAGCGGCCGCAGCTTGCCTGGGATCGGGCGCGTGAACGGGGTGCCGCGGGGTGCCGGGGCGGACGTGCTTTTAAGATCTGCATTCATATCAAAACTCACCTTGTGCTATGCGCCCCCAAAGCGATCGTTCGAACCGTGACGAAACAACCTGATCTTGACCTCTGTCGCTCCCAAGCTCCGTGTTGTGCCTAAACCATTGCGCCGACCCGGGTGTTCGCTCAGCCTGTGCCGGAATCGGCGGGCTTCACAAAATCAGTCCTCATGTCGGGACCGTTCTGCCGCTTCGGCTCGAAGATTTCATCCAGTGAATGACGGAGATCCTTCATCATCTGCATCTGGCGCGACAGCGCTGCGATGCGCCGCTCGCAATTCAGAATCGACCTGGTCAGTTCGCCGACTTCGGAAGACCTGCGCGAGGAGACCGAACCGTTCTCCATCGCCTCGACCAGAAAGGCGGCATTGGTGGCCGTTGTCCTGTAGCGGTTCTCAAGTCCGCTCTTCTCCGCCTCGATTTCGGCCGCGACCTGGTCCAGCAGCTTTGCCAAGCGATCGAGGCGCGAGGTGTCGGTCTGCGTGTCGCGCGCCGGATCTCTCGATCGGAAGCGAAAGATCGAGGCCATGTAGTCAGCGCCCCGTCATCGTCGAGCTGGTGAACGGCCTTAGAGCCCGTCCACATTCAAAAGACATTTCTTGCATCGTCCAGCTCCTCCGACAGGGTATGTCTCGGGCCAGTTCCGTTGGCCGTCCACAATTGCTGCACCGCAACATAGATTGCCATTCCCGGCGCCCATAGGCAACCACCTAGATCGTAAACTCATGAATCTCGTTGAAATGGTGCGAGCCGACCTAAGGGTAACGGAGTGGCTACTGCCATCGCACGTTGACGGGCCTAGCTATCGCTGGCCGTGCTGGTTCCGGCCATGAGGAAGCGCAGCGGCGGCACATGCTGACGCTTCGCGGCGAGGCCAGCGCGGCGAAACAGCGCATCCAGCTTGTCGGAGGCAACGCCGCGGACGACGGCTGTGAGGTTGGACGAGCCGGCCAAGGCGTAGGCCGCGGCCGGTGCCAACCCGCGCTCAGCCTTCACGTCTAAAAACTTCCGCAGCCGGTATTTGTCGCGGATGTGCCGCTCGTGCCTTCTCAGCGCAGCCTTCGATGCCTCCGGCAAACTGTCGATCGCAAGCAGTGCCAGGTCGGCATCGGCCAGATGCTTCAGGTCCTGGGTCTTGTGCAGTCCGCTCAGCGAATCGGCGCGCACGATCGCGCCGTAGCCACAGGATTTGATGACCTTGAAGCGCGCGCCATGGGCAACCGCGCGCGCATAGAGTTCATAGTCTTCACCCAGGCGCAGCTTCTCGTCGTAGCGCAGCCCATGCCGATCGAGGAAGGCGCGGCTGATCACTGGCTTGAGGAAGCCCAGTTCCCCTCGTTGCACGCGGCGCCTGGAGATATTGCCATCGACGAAGCCCTCGAAATCGAGGAATTCCGGCTCGGGCGAGAACGGTGGAGCAACGATTTTCGAAACGTCGGTTGCCGCGTCATCCCTGACAAGCATGATGTTGTCTGCGGCGAAATCCCAATCGGTGCTGGCGAACAGTCTGTGAAACCTGCCTTCGAAAAAGAAATCATCAGCGTCCAGAATGCTGATGAACGGCGACCTGGAACCGGCTATCGCGGCGTTGCGTGCAAAGGAGGGGCCGCGATTGACGTCGAAGCGGATGACGGACAGGCGGCCCGTGCCGTCGCCGGCTGCGTGGGCGACTTTCGCCGTATCGTCGGTGGACGCGTCATCGACGACGACAACTTCCGCAACCTCAGGTTCGCGTAATGCCGATGCAATGGCAGCCGGGATTGTCCGCGCCGCATTGCGGGCGGCGATGATCACGCAGACCTGGAATGATGTCATGGACATGCCTCTCGATTGCAGAAGTCGTTGCGGATTTCCTCGCCCGACAGCTCAATGACCCACCGCCCAACCTGAAATGCATCGGCCCAAACGCCTATGCTGCAAGTGCGAAGCAAGCATCGCCAAAATCATCGGCGCCGTCCAGTTTTTCATTTTGCTGGGTGTCATGGCCCGGCTGGGCAGGCGGCGAGCCTCAATCGGGATGGCTCCAGAAATGCGCCGCTTGGCAGAGCCGTTCCTACACGCTCCATCAGAGCGCTCGACTGGCGGAAAACCAGTTGCTGGTCCTGGCCGACCGGACTGCGGCGGGGCGGAGCGAGCGCGTCGAGGCCCGCAGTGTCAAGGAAACGAAAGAACAGGAATGCCGACTGCCGGTGTTGTCGAGGCGAGCAATTCGTCAGAGGACCGGCGAGCTTAACCATAGGTCACATGGACATCGCAGACCCGGCCAGGCCCGAAATCAGTGAAGGCCTCTCCTTGCGCTGAATTTCTCGCCTTCGGCCGCCTCGTTCGAACTCAGCTTTCGTTCAGCGTCGCGAATTTTGTCGGCCGGGGTCGGGGCATTTCTGGCGACCATGGCAAAGACCAGTAGAAAATAACCCATTTGGATGACTATGGCACAGCCGATGACGCGAAACAGCGTCGTACCGAGCGAGGCGCCGCCCAAATAGGACCAGACGATCACGATCGCCAGCGCAAAACACATTCCGATAATGAACTTTGGCAGTGACATACCCGATAGCCCATCCACCGGCTCGGGAAAAAATGTCGACAAGCCCACCCCGAGCACCTCCCTTAAACTCTGCGAGCTTATTTAGGTTGCCCGCTTCTGGCCGGTTGCTTCCGGCCTAGCCCAATCTGTCCATTAGTCCGACAGAAACAATTTGCAACTCTATTGAGCCGCGCAATAGCCGGCAAGGGCAGCTGCGGAATAAATTTTAAACGAATCCTCGGGATCGACTCTGCCATGGTGCAATGCACACGTCGGCATCACCACTGATTGCCGGATATCGACTCGCTCCAGTAAGATTTATGATATCGACTAGTATTTTATCACAACATCAGTCGTTATTTCGAAATTCTAAATGACGACAAAGCTCCACAACAGGGTATAATGAGCGATTCGCCTAAAATCAGCCTCAAAATTGGACTAGCTTTTCCAAAATTGCCCACAATCCGTCTCTTTTGCGACATAAAGGCGAAATTTTGTGCAGGACGAGTTTATTATTTAGTCAGTTCATGACGCGACTATTACAGCCGTCTGGGAAATTGTGTGTTGCGCTGCAGCATTTTTTTGGTATCGTGCGGTAAACCATCCGTTCAACGTATGGAGTTTACGCATGAGGGACGTAGCCAAGCCGGCCGATGCGGATTTTTCGCAGGCCGGTGTCGATTTTCCGCCACCGATCGGCGGCCTGCTCAAACGCAGCTTCGATATTGCCGGTTCGCTGATCGGCCTGGTCGCTCTCAGCCCGCTGTTCGTGATGATAGCGCTGCTTGTCAAGTTTTCCGATGGCGGGCCGATTTTCTATGGTCATAGCCGGATCGGCCGCGGAGGACGGATTTTTCCGTGCCTCAAGTTCCGCACCATGGTTCCAGACGGCGAGCGGGTGCTTGCTGCCTATCTCGCCGCGAATCCGGAGGCCAGCGCCGAATGGATCGCGACCCGCAAGCTGAAGAACGACCCGCGGATCACCCGCGTCGGAGCGGTGCTGAGGAAGCTCAGCCTCGATGAGTTGCCGCAGATCATCAACATCCTGCAGGGGGATATGAGCCTGGTCGGGCCTCGTCCCGTGGTGCGCGACGAGCTGGAGATTTATGGCAATTCGGCCGTCTATTACCTGAAATCGCGCCCCGGCCTGACCGGGCTATGGCAGGTCAGCGGACGCAACGACGTTTCCTACGACAGCCGCGTCGCGTTCGACAGGCACTATGTCGAGAACTGGTCGATGTTCGAAGACATTCGCATCATCATCAAGACCGTACCTGCGGTCTGGATGTCGCGAGGCTGCTACTGACGGCCGCTTGCTGGCCGTACATCGAGGAGCAGCTGTCCAGAATTCGGGCCCGAAACTCAGGCCCCTAACTCAGGCATCGGCAGTTCATCGGGCGGGGCAAACCAGATCGGAAACGCTCAGTTGAAAGCAGATATAATCGATATTTTTTGCACCGGCATTCTCTCCAGACGCATGCGGCGAGTACGACTTTTGACGACTTGCCTTACAGTGGCGACCGGCCTGACGCTGTCGCTAGCCCTGCCACAGTTTGCCTTCGCCGACGACTATCGGCTTGGAGCACAGGACAAGCTGACCATCCGCGTGGCGGAATGGCAGACCGTCGAAGGCACGTTCCGCGACTGGTCGGCCATCAATGGAGAATACACGGTCGGGCCCGCTGGAACCTTGTCGGTTCCCTTCGTCGGCGAGATGCCCGCATCCGGCAAGACGACTTCGGAGATCGCCGCATCGCTCGGCGAGGCGCTGCAGCGCAAGCTCGCTCTGGCCGACAGGCCGGAGGCTTCCGTCGAAATGGCGCAGTACCGGCCATTCTACATCTCCGGCGAGGTGCAAGCGCCTGGCCAGTATCCTTGTGTGCCTGGGTTGACCGTGCTGAAAGCGATGAGCATTGCCGGCGGAGCCCGGCGGACCCCGGAGAGCGGACAGCGCTACGATCGCGACCTGATCAATGCCAAGGGCAATTTCGACGTACTACAAGACCAATTGGTCAGGCTGACCGTCAAGCGCGCCCGCATCGAAGCGGAACTGGCGGACAAGCCGACATTCGCGGTGCCGAAAGAGGTGGCCGACGATCCGAAGCTGCCCAGCATCGTTGCCGATGAGACGGCGATCCTGGCAGCCGACCAGAAGAAACTCAAGCTGCGCTTGCAGGCGCTCGACGATTTGAAGGCGCTGCTGCAGAGCGAGATCGATTCGCTGCAGAAAAAGATCGTCAACCAGCAGAAGCAGGTTGATCTGGCGAAGGAGCAGCTCAACGGCATCGGCTCGCTGGCGCAAAAGGGCCTGGTCGTCAACACGCGGGTTTTGAACTCGCAGCAAACCATCGCCGACCTTGAGGGCCAGATCCTGGATTACGAAACGGCGATTCTCACGGCCAAGCAGTCGATCAGCAAGGCCACCCAGGACGCCATCGATCTCGAGAACACTCAGAACTCCAGCCTCGCGACCGACCGGCAACAGACGGAAGCCGATCTCAACGAGGTGACGCTGAAGCTGAACATGGAAAAGGCCCTGATGTCCGAAGCCTTGTCGGGCAGCCCTATGCCGCAATTCTATGGCAACAACGAACCAGCGGCCTTGTCTTTTTCCCTGGTGCGGGTGGTCGACGGCAAGACCAGCGAAATCACCGCCGATGAAGACACGCCGGTGCTGCCAGGGGACGTGATCAAGGTCAAACCGGCGCCCCTGGCCATCCAGTAGCTTCTTTCCACCGGAGCGAAGCACCAACCCCGTGGGCAGCGGTCTGCGGGGTTTTTGCTGTTTGGGATCCGCCCGCTCTAACCTCGCACGGCGTCCGGTTCCTCCAGATGATTCACGGCGTTCCACCGGGAAGCAGCGACGGCCGGCACCCTCACCAGCTTGAAGTAGCTATAGTACAGCAGGAACGATCCCATGATGTAGGGATTGAGGGTCTCGACCTCGACGAAGGATCGGATGAACAGAAGCACCATGACGCCGGCAAGAATCACGGAGTCGGCTTGCCATGTCCTGAATATCAGCGCCGAGACGTGACCCCAGAGCGTGCGCAGGATAATCAGCGAAAGCAGTGTCGCGCCGACGAAGCCGAGTTCCACCAAGGTCTCGATGTAGGTGTTGTGGAAGTGGAAGCCGCTTCGCGCGGCGATGTAGAATTCGTTCCACAGCCGCTCGGCCTCGGAGAAGCCCTGCACCCAATAGGCGGCGTAGCCGACGCCGAGCATGGGCGATTGCTGCGCGGCATTCCAGCCCTGCTGCCAGAGGTAGGTTCGTCCGGTGAGCGTCGAATCCTTGCCGAAAAGGCCAAGGACAAAGTCCATCAGCCCGAGATTCAGCGCAATCACGGTGCAGGCGACCAGCCCGCCCGCACCGATCATGAAAATCACCCGGCGATGGCGGAGCGAAAGCACCTTGCCGATGGAAAGCAGGGCGACCAGAGCGAGAACCGCCGGGGTCGATGCCATCGAAGTGGCCGAATGCGACACGACCAGTAGATAGCCTGATAGAAGGACAATCGGTACGATCAACAAAAAGCTTGTCCGGCCCCGCCTGAGAAAGGCGAGGTAGACAACGCAGAAATAAATGCCAAGCGATGCGACAAAGCCGATCTGGTTCTTGGAGCTGAACGCGCCGACGAAATTGTACGTCCCATCGAGAACGTCGTAGGAATAACTCGCGACCTTGAGCGAGTAGAGCAGGACGATGAAAATCCCGATCAGGGCGCCTATGGTCAAGGTCCGGACGCTGACGGTGCGTGCGGCAATGTAGGCGCAGGCGATATGGGAACAATATTGGACGGCCGTCCTTGCCGTGGTGCCGGGAGCTGCCGACCAGAACACCGAGAAGCAGACATAGGTTGCAAAGGCCAGCGGAAGCCAGGCGCTGGAAGCGTGCCTTAATATCTTGCGGTAGTCGACCAGGATGAGCGGCAGCCAGACTGCATAGTAGGCCAGGATCATGGCCTGGCCGAAAATGGTCGAGTAGGAGAACGCCCAGATCGAGACGGCAACGGCAAAGCTGCCATAGACCGTGTTCTTGTCCGGATCGATCAACAGAGATTTTGGAATCTTCATCTCGGTATCGGTTTTCCGTCCTTGCAGCTCAATGCCGATTCATGGCCCTATTTCATGGGCCGATTCATCGGATCGATGGGAGCCTCGCCTGCAGGTGCTCGCATTGTGCAGTGCAATATAACGCATCCGGCGCCGCCTGTCACCCGAATGCCAACTGGGCGCGTCGTTCCTGCAGTTCTCGCAATACCGGACGGGACGATTTGGCCAGGAGGCAGTGCCGTCCAATTGCCCGGTGCTGGCCCATCACAAGCTGTTCTGAGGCTGCGAGTCCGTGCTTGAACTTGTCCGCCGTTGACTTCACATTCGCCGCCGATTGGGAGGAAGACGACATGCCGATGAGTTTCGCGGGACGATTTGCCGGACGATCCGCTGTTATCACCGGCGGCGCCTCAGGCATCGGCTTGGCCGTCGCGCAAAGGATCACTGACGAAGGCGGACGTGTTTCGGTCTGGGATCGCGATGCCGCTCAGATCGAACAGGCCAAGGCCATTGTTACAGGCCTGCACAGCGTCACCCTCGACGTCGCCGACCCCATAGCGATCGAAGCCGCCGCAGGAGAGACTATCGAAGCGCTGGGCGCGGTCGACATCCTTGTCACCAGTGCTGCCATCACCGGGCCTAACATGACGACCTGGGAGTATTCCGTAGAGGATTGGCGCCGGGTCATCGACATCAATATCAACGGCGTCTTCTTCTGCAACAAGGCGCTGGTCCCGCATATGCTCGAACGCAATTACGGCAGGATCGTCAACATCGCCTCGATTGCCGGCAAGGAAGGTAACCCGAACGCCTCGGCCTACAGCACCTCCAAGGCGGCGGTGATCGGGATGACCAAATCGCTCGGCAAGGAACTGGCCAAGACCAAGGTGACGGTGAACTGCGTCACGCCGGCGGCTGTGCGCACCGCGATCTTCCAGCAGATGAGCCAGCAGCACATCGACTTCATGCTGTCCAAAATACCGATGGCGCGCTTCGGCGAGGTCGGGGAGGTGGCGGCGCTGATTTGCTGGATCGCCTCCGAGGAATGCTCGTTCACGACGGCTGCCGTCTTCGACGTCTCCGGCGGCCGGGCGACCTACTGAGGCCGGCCCGACGCAAACCGCCCGACGGCATCGCGGCGCCTCAGTCGTGAAGCTCCCGCGAGATCGGCGGGCCGATCGAAAAATCGCTGAATGTCACTTCGAAACCCTCGCGCTGCGGCGAACAGCACATCATGCCGACATCGACCGTTTTCGACGGCGGGAAATAGGCAAGCCGCACCGGTTTCCAGTGCTTGTCGGACGCGTCCAGATACTGGACGCGGATCGTCTCGGCATGGCGGGTCAGGCGGATCCTGACCCCGTCGGGGTCGGCTGGAATGCTGGCCAGCGACCAGTCGGAGGCATCGTTGGTGACGACGACGGAAAAATACGTCAGCCCGTCGGTGTATTCGATGCCGGCCTTTATCCAGTGCGTCTCGCTCAGGCGGACCATAAGCCCGGCCTGATCGTAAAGCACCTCATAGTGCCCCTTGACCGTGACTTCGGCGCTGAAATCGCCCTCGACCTCACGATAGAGGAAATGGCCATTGTCGCGCCAGAAGCCGTAGAATGTCTCGCGCCAGAAGTCGGTCTCCTTGCCGGTCCGTACATGCACCGTATTGTTGCCGAAGGCGTGGTGCGGCGGCGGATTGAGCCAGGTCAGGGCCGTATTCTCAGATGTCATCGATTTGCTCGCCTGCCTGGCTGGTCTGCCGCCTTTTCTTAGCCGGCAAACGTGTAAGCGGTCTTCACCGTGGTGTAGAACTCTGCGGCATAGCGGCCCTGCTCGCGCGGGCCGTAGCTCGATCCCTTGCGTCCGCCGAAAGGCACGTGGAAGTCGACGCCGGCCGTCGGCAGGTTGACCATGACCATGCCGGCTTCCGAATTGCGCTTGAAGTGCGTGGCATGCTTGAGGCTCGAGGTGCAGATACCGGACGTCAGCCCGAACGGCGTGTCGTTGGCCACCGCCAGCGCCTCGTCATAATCCTTGACGCGGATGACGTTGGCGACCGGTCCGAAAATCTCCTCGCGCGAGATGCGCATGGCGTTGGTGGTTTCGGTGAACAGCGCCGGCTGCAAATAGAAGCCGCGGGTTTCACGATCGAGCCGCTGGCCACCGAAGGCAAGGTCCGCACCTTCCTGACGGCCGATGGCGATATAGTCTTCGTCCTGTTTGAGCTGGCTCTGGTCGACAACCGGCCCGATCTGGGTCTTGGCGTCGAGAGCGTCGCCGACGACTAGCTTGGCCATGCGGTCCTTGAGCGCCTCGACGAAGCGGTCGTGGATGCCGTCCGTCACCACCAGCCGGGACGACGCCGTGCAGCGCTGGCCGGTCGAGAAGTAGGCACCGTTGATAGCGCAGTCGACGGCGACGGCAAGGTCGGCATCGTCGAGCACTACAAGCGGGTTCTTGCCGCCCATTTCGAGCTGGAACTTGCGCATGTGCTCGACACTGGCGGCGGCGACGCGTTTGCCGGTGCCGACCGATCCGGTGAAGGTGATCGCGTTGAGGTCAGGACTGTCGAGCATGGCCTGGCCGACCACCGAACCTTTGCCCATCACCAGGTTGAGCACGCCCTTTGGCAGCCCGGCGCGGTGCAGGATGTCGACAATAGTCCAGGCGCTCTCCGGAACGAGTTCCGCCGGCTTGAAGACGATGGTGTTGCCGTAGGCCAGCGCCGGAGCGATTTTCCAAGCCGGAATGGCGATCGGGAAATTCCACGGCGTGATGATGCCGACGACGCCGACCGCTTCGCGGGTGATCTCGACGCCGACGCCGGGCCGCACGCTCGGCACCAGCTCGCCCGACAGGCGCAACGCCTCGCCGGCGAAAAAATCGAATATCTGGGCGGCCCGCACGGTCTCGCCGATGCCCTCGACCAGCGTCTTGCCTTCTTCGCGCGCCAAGGCCCGGCCGATTTCATCTTTCCGCGCGGTGATCTCGTCGGACGTCTTCCTCAGCACCGCATGGCGGGCCAGCAGGCCCGATCGAGACCATGCCGGAAATGCCGCTTTCGCCGCCGCGATGGCCTGCCGAGCGTGCTCCGCGCCCCCCGATGCATATTCGCCGACCACGTCGTCGAGATTGGACGGGTTGATGTTACGGGAGCCGGCATTGCCTACCCACTCGCCATCGATGAGGTTCTTTCGAAACGGGATCATGTCGCTGTCTTCCTTGTCGTCCTTCGATCGCCGTCTATCTGGACCACCGACCGCCGCACCGCAAGGCCGAAGAAGGCAAACTTCTCCTTCTCGACAGGCATGTGATAGGTGTCGGGGGCGGGAAAAGACGATTCTAGTGTGGTGCGACGCGGATCGCACGGGAGGTGAAGTATCATGTCCGACAGCGCCTTGCCCCTGGTGATCAGCGCACCCGAACCGCGCACGCTCGACCTGATCTTCACGCCGGCTGCGCTGGCGAACTTTCGATCGAAATACCGCATCGTCGAAACATCGCCCGAAGCGGTGGCGGCGCTGCAGGCCGATATCCTTGGCGAGGCGCGCTACATCGTCGGCCAGCCACCTATCGCGCCGGAGACGCTGGAAAAAATGAAGGCGCTGCGCTGCATCTTCAATGTCGAGAGCAACCTCATCAACAACATGCCCTACGAGACGCTGTTTTCGCGCGGCATCCATGTCGTCACCACCGGGCTGGTGTTTGCAGAACCGGTGGCCGAACTCGGCCTTGCCATGGCGCTCAACCTCGCCCGTGACATCGTCGACGCCGACCTCGCCTTTCGACAGGGCAAGGAGCGTTGGGGCGGCGACGGCAACCGGACGGCGCGGCTTCTTTCCGGCGCGGACGTCGGCATCATCGGCTTCGGCGATCTTGGCCGTGCGCTCAACCGGCTGCTGTCGGGCTTTCGCACGCGGACAAAAGTCTTCGACCCGTGGCTGCCGCCGTCGATCCTGACCGAAAACGGCGTCGAGCCGGCCTCTCTCGACGACGTTCTGTCGAACAGCAATTTCGTCTTCGTCGTCGCTTCGGTGACTAGCGAAAACCAGGGCTTCCTCGGCGCCGAGGCGTTTGCCAGGATGCGCAAGGGAGCCGCTTTCATCCTGCTCAGCCGAGCCGGCGTGGTCGATTTCCCGGCACTGATGGACGCCGTCCGCAGCGGCCATATCGTCGCCGCCAGCGATGTTTTTCCTGAGGAGCCGCTTGCCCAGGATCACCCGGTCCGCACATTGCCGGGGTTCCTGCGCTCCGCCCACCGGGCCGGTGCGCTCGACATCGCTTTCAAGCGGATGGGCGACATGGTGCTGGAAGACATGGACCTGGTCGACCGCGGCCTGCCGCCGATGCGTTCGAAGCGGGCCGAGCGTGAGACCGTTTCGCGCATGCGTTCGAAGCCGGTCGACAAGAATTAGGCCGTCGGCCCGACGCGTCGCACATGCTCAGACGGTGAAGGACCAAAACAGGCAGGCCAGTGTCGCTGCGGCGAAGACGACGAAGAACAGGCTTCGCAACAGGATGTTGCGGCGCAGCTCGTTGATGAAGAGATGGCATCCGACGACGGCTGCGACAAACAGGAACCGCCAGTTCAGCAGTGCCGGGAGCACATCGCGCTGACCGAAAGCAAACCTCGCGGCGAGACATCCAACGATGACCGCAAACAACACGATGACCGTCCAGAAGATCGCATCGGCGGCATGTGTCAGGACGACGCCGGCGAGCCTGATCGGCAGAACCATCATCAGCAGTGCGCTGAAAAAATAGACTGCCGCGAGCGGAATGAACGTCCCCGCATCGGCAACGTCGCTCAGGCGCTTGGCGCCGATCGCGCCATAGGGATAGCCATGCCTGGCCACCGTCAGGCTGAGCGCCATCAGCAAGGCCGTCAGCACGGCGGCAAGCGCGAATGAGGTCAGGGCTTTGCTCATGAGGCTCCCGTTCCGAGCGAATCGAAGTCAGAACGTTGGTAGCCCATGGTTTGTAAATTGCTAGTAAGCATCATGCAGCATGCAGCGGCGCGGCAGAGTTCCTCGGCGCATCACTCCGCAGCTTGCAGACGCCGCCCGTCGATAATGATCTTGATCTCGGCGCGGCAAGAGCCGCAATTGGTGCCGGCGTGAAGGGCGGCGCCGATTGCCGCGACGCTGGTACAGCCGCCGCGTACCGCTTCCGCGATCTGGTTGGCACCGACCCCGAAACAGGCGCAGACGATGGCACCGCGGTCGACGCCGTTGCCGCCCGGGCGCCCGGCGACAATCGCCAGTCGCGCCTGCCGATCGGCATGGTCAGCACCAAGTTGTTCGACCGCCCAGCCGCGCGACACCGCTACCGGCGTAGGCGCAAGATAGAGCGCGCCGACCAGCCGATTGCCTGCGAAACGGGCGAAGCGATGGTGCCCGCCGGCGATGTCGTGATAGGCGAGCGTCTCGCCTTCCATGCCTAACAGCGCGGCGGCCAACCCGGTCCAGTCGCGGCTGTCCTGCAGCGCAATTTCAAGCCGCCAGCCGGCGGGGCTGCGGGCGAGGCTCCAGTAATCGGCGTCGATCGATGCGGGCCGTTCGGCAAGCACGGCGAAGCCGAAGGCTGTGGCGGCGAACCGCTCGATGCGGGCGGCAACATTCTTCGAGGCCGGTTGGCCTGAAATCGCATCGGTCGTCGGCGCGACCAACGCATCGACGCGCGCGCGGGCGGAGAACTGATCGGTCCAGTGCATCGGTACGAATACAGAGCCCTGGCGTTGACGCACCGTCACCAGGGCACGGACCAGCACCTCGCCATGGGCAGTCGAGACGCGGACGATCTCGGCATCGCCGATACCATAGTGCTGTGCATCCGCCGGGTGGATTTCGACGAACGGTTCGGCCATGTGCTGCGACAAGCGCGGACTCTTGCCGGTCCGCGTCATGGTGTGCCAATGGTCGCGAACTCGCCCGGTGTTAAGTACCAGCGGGTAGTCCGGGTTGGTGCGGGTTTGTGCGGCTGGGCGGATGGCAATAAAGCGCGCCTTGCGGTCGGGCGTGTAGAAATTGCCGTTGGCGAAGAAGCGGGCGGTAAGTGAGGCTCGTCTTGCCTGAACCCCCAAGTCTTTTTCACTTTCAGCCTGAGCACCCCCCTCTGGCCTGCCGGCCATCTCCCCCGCAAGGGGGGAGATTGGCAGCTTTGGCGCCGGCTCTCCCCTTGCGGCATTGGAGATTAGCGAAGGCCGTGATGATAGCCGATCTCTCCCCTTGCGGGGGAGATGGCCGGCAGGCCAGAGGGGGGTGGCTTGGCTCGGCGCTGGCCATTGGAATGGCGCCAACTCCTCGTAGATCTCGGCACCGATATCGCCATACGCGCCGACGTCGAAATCGCGGTCGCCGTCATTCTCGAAGCCCGACAACGCGGCATGCTCGGCGAAGATGTCGGCCGGCGACAGATGCAAAAAGGCCTCGCCAAAGCCCATCCGCTTGGCGACTTCAGCGATGATCCACCAGTCGGCTCTTGCCTCGCCGGGCGTGGCCAAAAAGGCGCGCTGGCGCGAGATGCGGCGTTCCGAATTGGTGACGGTGCCGTCCTTCTCGCCCCATGCCGCCGCCGGCAGCCGGACATGGGCGTGGCGGACCGTGTCGGTCTCGCCCAGCACGTCCGACACCACGACAAACGGGCAGGCCTTGATCGCCGCTTCGACGGCATCGGCATCCGGCATCGAATCGACTGGATTGGTCGCCATGATCCACAGCGCCTTGATGCGTCCGTCGGCCACCGCCTCGAACATCTCGACCGCTTTCAGGCCGGGTTTTTCGGTGACGGCCGGCGCGTTCCAGAAGCGCTGCACGCGGTTGCGGTGCTCGGGGTTTTCGATCTCCATGTGGGCGGCCAGCATGTTGGCCATGCCGCCGACCTCACGGCCGCCCATGGCGTTGGGCTGGCCGGTCACCGAGAATGGCCCGGCGCCGGGCTTGCCGATGCGGCCGGTGGCTAGATGGCAGTTGATGATGGCGTTTACCTTGTCGGTGCCCGAAGACGACTGGTTCACGCCCTGGCTGTAGACGGTCACCGTCTTCGCCGTCGCGGCAAACAGACTGTAGAAGCGGCCCAGTTCATCCTCGCCAAGGCCGGTGGCCGCAGCGATGCCGGCCAGGTCGAGCTCCGAGGCGGCGAAAAGCGCTTGCCCGAAGCCGGTCGTGTGTGCCGTGATATAGGTGCGGTCCAACGCGTTGTGCTGGCCGAGATAGGCGAGCAGACCGGTGAACAAAGCGACGTCGCCATCGGGCGCGATCGCCAGATGCATGTCGGCGATGTCTGACGTCATGGTGCGGCGTGGGTCGATCAGCACCACCTTCATCTCGGGCCGCTTTTCCCGGGCCGCGGCGATGCGCTGGTAGAGCACCGGATGGCACCAGGCGAGATTGGAGCCGACCAGCACGATCAGGTCGGCAAGTTCCAGATCCTCGTAATTTCCCGGAACGGTGTCCGAGCCAAAGGCGCGGCGGTGGCCGGCGACGGACGATGCCATGCACAGGCGCGAATTGGTGTCGATATTGGCCGAGCCGATGAAGCCTTTCATCAGCTTGTTGGCGACATAATAGTCTTCGGTCAGCAACTGGCCGGAGACGTAGAGGGCGACCGCGTTGGGGCCGTGTTCGGCAATGGTTTGCGAGAAGGTCGAAGCGACAAGGTCGAGCGCTTCGTCCCAGCCGGTGCGGCGACCGTGAATCTCCGGATGAAGCAGCCTGCCTTCGAGATCGGTGGTCTCGGCCAGCGCTGAGCCTTTGGAGCAGAGCCGGCCGAAATTCGCCGGGTGGTCCGGGTCGCCACGAACGGTTATTTCACCGTCCGCGGCGACCTTCGCCAGCACGCCGCAGCCCACCCCGCAATAGGGGCAGGTGGTCCTCACCTCGCGCGCTTCATCAATCTGCATGGTTCACGCCGCGCGGCTGGCCAGCGCTTCCAGCGCAATGAACAGCCGCTCGCCGTCGATCCGCACCGCGATGGTGCGCACCGCGCCCTCATCGGCGCCAAGCGCCTTGCCTGTCTCCAGCGAGATCACCCAATTGTGCAAGGGACAGGTCACCGCCGTGCCATGGACGATGCCCTGGCTGAGCGGCCCACCTTTGTGCGGGCAATGGTCATCGATGGCAAAGACCTGATCGTCAACCGTACGAAAGACGGCGATCTTGCCTTCGGGCGTTGCCACGCAGCGCGCACCGCGACGCGGAATGTCAGACAGGGAGCCGATCGATACCCAATTCATGTGGCCATTCCTCTTTTGCGCGTATTCTTGTCCGAAAACCGCATTCCGCTTTTCGGGGACACGCGCCTACTCCGCCGCCTGCGCAAAACCGACCGAAGCCATCGGCCGGAATTCATGCTTGTCCTTGCCGGAAGCACGTTCCGACCACGGGTCGACCTGGGCGAATTTCTGCGAAAAGACGAAGCGGTCGAAGTAGGCCTTGCGCTTCTCGCCATCGTCCATGATCTGACGCTTGATCTCGGCGATGCCGACGCGCTTGGCCCATTTGTAGATACGCTCGAGATAGCGGCCCTGCTCGCGATACATCTGCGTCAGCGCCACGATATGCTCCAGCGCCTCGTCCTCGGTCTTGACCAGGCCAAGCACTTCGGTGCCCTTGATGTCGAGGCCGGCGGCGCCGGCGAAATGGATCTCATAGCCGCTGTCGACGCAGATCACGCCGACATCCTTGCAGGTCGCCTCGGCACAGTTTCGGGGACAGCCCGACACCGCCATCTTGACCTTGGCCGGTGTCCAAGAGCCCCACATGAATTTTTCGATACGGATGCCCAAGCCGGTCGAATCCTGCGTGCCGAAGCGGCACCAGTCCGAGCCGACGCAGGTCTTCACCGTGCGCAGTCCCTTGGCATAGGCGTGGCCGGAGACGAAGCCGGCCTGACCGAGATCGGCCCACACTGCCGGCAGGTCTTCCTTGCGGATGCCGAGCATGTCAATGCGCTGGCCGCCGGTGACCTTGACCATCGGAATGTCGAACTTGTCGACGACATCGGCGATGGCGCGCAATTCGGCGGCGTTGGTGACGCCGCCCCACATGCGCGGCACTACCGAATAGGTGCCGTCCTTCTGGATGTTGGCGTGGACGCGCTCGTTGATGAAGCGCGACTGGTAATCGTCGGCGTATTCGTCGGGCCAGTCGCAGACGAGATAATAGTTGAGCGCCGGCCGGCATTTGGCGCAGCCGCAAGAGGTCTTCCACTCCAGCTCCTGCATGACGGCGGGAATGGTCTTCAGGCCCTTGGCTTTGATCAGCCGGCGGACCTCGTCATGGCCAAGCGAGGTACAGCTGCACATCGGCTGGACCGCCGCGGGGTTGTATTTGTCGCCGATGGTCAGCACCATGAGCTTTTCGACCAGCCCGGTGCAGGAACCGCAGGACGCCGACGCCTTGGTGTGGGCGCGCACATCGTCGAGGGAGGTCAAGCCCTTGGCCGTGATCGCGCCGGTGATCTTTCCCTTGCATACGCCGTTGCAGCCGCAGATTTCCGCATCATCCGGCAAGGCTGCAACGGCCGCCATAGGGTCCAGGGGGGCGCCTCCCTGGTAGGACTGGCCGAAGATGAGCGTGTCGCGCATCTCGGATATGTCGGTCTGCTTCTTCTTGAGGTCGTTGAACCAGGCGCCGTCCGCCGTCTCGCCATAAAGCACGGTGCCGATGATGCGGTCGTCCTTCAGCACCAGGCGTTTGTAGACGCCGGCGGCGGCATCGCGCAGCACGATCTCCTGGCGGTCCTCGCCCTCGGCGAAGTCGCCGAGCGAGAACAGGTCGATGCCGGTGACCTTGAGCTTGGTCGGCGTGTCCATATGGACGAAAGCCGCCGTCTCGTTACCAGCCAGCTGGCTGGCGGCGACGCGCGCCATCTCATAGAGAGGCGCGACCAGCCCGTAGACCTGGCCGTTGACCTCGGCGCATTCGCCGATTGCGTAGATGTCCGGGTCGTTGCTGCGCATGCCGGCGTCGACGACGATGCCGCGATTGACGGCAATGCCGGCTTCCTTCGCCAGCACCGCGTTCGGCCTGATACCCACCGCCATGACGACGAGCGTTGCGGGAATGACGGTGCCGTCGGCAAGCTCCACCCGCTCGACCTTGCCGTTGCCGGTGATCGCCTGCGTGTTGGCCTTGGTGATGACCTTGATGCCGCGCTGCTCGACGGCACGCTGCAGGAGATAGCCTGCGGCCGGATCGAGCTGACGCTCCATCAGCGTCGGCATGACGTGCAGCACGGTGACGTCCATGCCTTGCGAGTTCAAGCCCGCTGCCGCCTCGAGCCCGAGCAGGCCGCCCCCAATGACGACAGCCTTGGCCCGCGACTGGGCGGCAAGCATCATGGCCCGGACGTCGTCCAGATCGCGATAGGTGAGCACGCCCGGCAGGTCATGGCCGGGCACCGGAATGATAAACGGCACCGAGCCGGTGGCGATGACGAGTTTGTCATAAGGTTCGGTCACGCCATGATCGGAGGTGACGGTCTTTGCCTGCCGGTCGATGGCGACGATCTTGTGGCCCTTGTAGAGGGTGATGCCGTGCTTGATGTACCAGCCGTCGCCATGGATGATGATCTCCTCATAGGCCTTTTCGCCCGACAGAACCGGCGACAGCATGATGCGGTCGTAGTTCACGCGCGGCTCGGCGTTGAAGATGGTGACCTGGTAGCGCCCAGGCGCCTTTTCCAGGAGATGCTCCAGCATGCGCCCGGGGGCCATGCCGTTGCCGATGATGACAAGTTTTTCGGTCATGTCCTGATCCACTCCGCTCTCACTCAGCCGCGTAGGAAAGGCCTGAAGCTTCGGCAGACGCCGTGCGCTCCATCCGCCGGATGGAAAAATGCATCCAGGCAAAGCAGGTGGCGACGATGACGAAGAGCAGCATGAAGCAGCTCGACCAGACGCCGGTGAGGTCGTTGAGCACGCCGAAGGCGATTGGCAGGATAAAGCCGCCGAGCCCGCCAATCATGCCGACAACGCCGCCGACCGCGCCGACACTCTGCGGATAGTAAACCGGGATGTGCTTGTAGACGGCGGCCTTGCCGAGGCTCATGAAGAAGCCGAGCACACAGGCCACGGCTATGAAGGCGAGCGGGCCGATCTCGAAATGGAAGGCGATCGGCCCGCTGATACCGCGCACGACGTAGTCTGCCGAGGGGAGAGACAGAACGAGAGTCGCGACGGCACTGACAGCGAAGGTGCAGTAGAGCACGGTGCGGGCGCCGATCCGGTCGGAAAGCACGCCGCCATAGGCGCGGAAAATACTTGCCGGAATTGAATAGGCCGCGCCGATCATGCCGGCGGTCGCAAGCCCGAAGCCGTAGACGCCGATCAGGTAGCGGGGCAGCCACAGCGACAGCGCCACGAATGCACCGAAAGCGAAGAAATAATACAAGGCGAAACGCCAGACCTGCAGGTTCTTGAGCGGCGCGAATTCCTGCAAGAAGCTTCTCGCGGGCGCTGCCTTGCCGGCGCGGCGCTCGCGAATGACCGGATCGTCGCCGGTCGTGACCCAGAAGACGGCGGCCATAACGACGAGCGCTGCCGCCCAGATCAGCGCGACCGACTGCCAGCCCCAGGAGAGAAGCACGAACGGTGCCAGGAACTTGGTGACCGCGGCGCCGACATTGCCGACACCGAAAATGCCAAGCGCCGTACCCTGCTTGCGGCCGGGAAGAAGCGCGAGACATAGGCGACACCGACGGCGAAGGAACCGCCGGCGAGCCCAACGCCTAGCGCAGCGGCCAGCATCTGCCCGTAGGTGTGCGCAAACGCGAGCAGGAAGGTCGCGACTGCCGCCGCAAGCATGGTCGCGGTGTATACCAGCCGACCGCCAAAACGGTCGGTCCAGACACCGAGCACCATGCGCACAAGCGAGCCGGTGAGGATCGGCGTGCCGACGAGCAGGCCGAACTCCGTCTCGTTCAGCCCCAGTTCCTGCTTTATGCGCACGCCGATGATTGAAAAGATCGTCCACACCGCGAAGCAGACGGTGAAGGCGATGGTGGACATCAGAAGCGCCTGCCGGGGAGCAGTGTCCTGGCTGGGCGCGGCAGGGAGATTTGCGGTCATTTTCTGGCTCCGGTTTGCGGCGTGGGGGGCGGCACCGCCCTTGGCTGTTCGTTCGCGACTGTCAGCGGCGCGGCATCGGCGAACTGGTTGAAACCGAGCTGTGCACGGTCACTTCGAAACCTTTGCCGTCAGTCTTGGCGCCAGCGGGAAAGAGGACGAGCGCGGCGGTGAACAGCACGCTGCTGGCCAGAAAAATGGCGGCGCGTGAATTCCGCGAGGCACGCGCCAGTTCCGATCCGTTTCGTCATCGTCGTCTCCGGTTGGCGCCGCTTGGGACCAGCGCCGTCGATTGCGTCAAAACAAAAAAGCCGCCGGCCAGGTCTTCGCGTCCGGGATTCCGGGAGCGCGTGTGGACCTGAGCGGCAGCTTTGCCTGTGGCGCCCGCCATTGGACGCCGTGTCACTTGGCCCTTGCGGGCCTTACATTTTGGAAAGCAGGAAGCGTGCCAATTCGACAGCGCTCTTAATTATCGAATGAAATCAATATGAACCGCAGCCGCGCGACTTTTGACCAAGCTCGGCAGCGGATCAAAGATTAGTCAAGATGCCTTGCACAGCAGCATAATATTTGTGCAATGCGGTAGATTGCCCATTGCCGATGCAGATTTCCAATGATGATGACGCGTTAGCCCGTTATGGCCTCACTCCGCGGCTTCGACGAAGCGGTGGCGTTCGTAGAGGAATTTCAGCACCGCCTCGCGGCAGCGTAGGAAGGTGCGGTCGGAGGAAAGCTCGATGCGCCGACGCGGCCGGGCCAGCGGCACGGGAAGAACCTCGCCGATGGTGGCCGCCGGCCCGTTGGTCATCATGACGATGCGGTCGGACAATAGCACCGCCTCGTCGACATCGTGAGTGATCATGATCGTCGTCGAGCCGAGCCTCGAATGGATATCCATCACCGCGTCCTGCAGATGCGCACGGGTCAGCGCGTCGAGCGCCCCGAACGGCTCGTCGAGCAAAAGAATCTTCGGCTCCATCGCGAGCGCGCGCGCAATGCCGACGCGCTGCTTCATGCCGCCCGAAATCTCCGCTGGGCGCTTGTCTTTCGCATGCGCCATCTGCACGAGATCGAGATTGCGCATGATCCAGTCATGCCGTTCGGCCCGGCTCTTTTTGCCGCCGAAGACCTTGGATACCGCGAGGTTGATGTTTTCGTAGACGGTGAGCCATGGCAGCAGGCTGTGGTTCTGGAACACCACGGCGCGTTCGGGACCGGGGCTGTCGACCTCCTTGTCCTCCAACAGAACCGCGCCGGCGGAGACCTTGGTCAGCCCGGCGATTAGATTGAGCAAGGTCGACTTGCCGCAGCCGGAATGGCCGATGATCGAGACGAATTCGCCCTTGTCGATGGTCAGTCTTATGTCCTTCAGGACGTCGCTGACCTGGCCGCCGCGCATGAAGGATTTATCGATATGGTCGAGTTTCAGATAGGCCGTCATCGTCCCTCTCCTCACTTTGCCGTTGTGCCGCGGGTGACGAAGACGCCGACCGACGCGACCAGGCGGTCGAGGCAAAAGCCGGTGACGCCGATATAGGCGAGTGCGACGATGATGTCGGGCAGCCGCGACGAATTCCAGGCATCCCAGATGAAGAAGCCGATACCGACGCCGCCGGTCAGCATTTCGGCGGCGACGATGGCAAGCCAGGACAGACCGATGCCGATGCGCAAGCCGGTGAAGATGTAAGGTGCCGCGGCCGGCACCATGATTTTCACGAAGAATTCGAGCTGGTTGAGCCTGAGGATGCGGGAGACGTTGCGATAGTCCTCTGGAATGTTGCGGACGCCGACGGCGGTGTTGATGATCACCGGCCAGATCGAGGTGATGAAGATGACGAAGATTGCCGACGGGCTGGAATCGCGGAACGCCGCCAGCGACAGCGGCAGCCAGGCGAGCGGCGGTACCGTGCGCAGAATCTGGAACACCGGATCAAGGCCGCGCATCGCCCAGATCGACTGGCCGACCAGAGCGCCGAGCGCGACGCCGACGACCGCCGCAAGGCCAAAGCCGATGGCGACGCGCTGCAGCGAGATCAGCACCCGCCAGGCGAGCCCAATGTCCTGCGGGCCATTGTTGAAGAACGGATGGGCGATCAGGTCATAGGCCTCGTTCCAGACCTGGCTTGGCGGCGGCAGGCTGGCCGTCGGCGACGAACAGGCGACCTGCCAGACGACGAGCATGAGGGCGACGACGATGACCGGCGGCACCAGCGTGCTGGCCAGCTTGCCTGCGATTGCGGCCGGGTCGAAGCGACGCCGCGCCCTGGCGGTGAAGGCGATGATTTCGGCGGGCTTGGAAGGCGCGGGGAACGGCTTCACCTTGCGGTCCTCGATGGCTTGGATAGACATTTCTCGAATGTTCCTTTGGCATTTGGCGACAAGCGGCGCCGTTGCGCTTGCGGCGACAAACGGCGCGAGCGCCGTTTGCACCGTTCAGGCCGATGCCTTGATCTTCAGGCTGTCGAGATAGGCGGACGGGTTCTCCGGATCGAACACCTTGCCGTCGAAGAAGGTCTCGACGCCGCGCGATGAAGACGCCGGGATATCGGCCGCGGCGACACCAAGATCCTTGGCCGCTTCGCGCCACAGATCCTCGCGATTGACCTGGGCGACCAGCGCCTTGATGTCGGTGGTCGGCGCGAACTTGCCCCAGCGGATGTTTTCGGCGAGGAACCAGCTGTCGTGGCTCTTGAAGGGATAGGACACGCCGCCCTGCCAGAACTTCATGTAGAGATCTGTGCCGTTGGCGACGCGGCCATTGCCGTAGTTGATGTCGCCCTTGAGGCGGCCGATGATGTCGGCGGTCGGCACGTTCATCCATTGCCGCTTGCCGATGATGGCGGCCATCTCGTCCTTGTTTTCCTTGGCTTCGCACCATTGCTGGGCTGCCATGACGGCCATCAGGATCGCCTTGGTGGCGTTCGGGTACTTGTCGATGAAGGCGGCGCGCAGGCCGAGCGCCTTTTCCGGATGGCCCTTCCATAGCTCGCCAGTGGTGGCGGCGGTGAAGCCGACGCCCTGGTGGACGAGCTGCTCGTTCCACGGCTCGCCGACACAGAACACGTCCATGTTGCCGACCTTCATGTTGGCGACCATCTGCGGCGGCGGCACGACGATGGTCGAGACGTCCTTGTCGGGATCGATGCCGCCGGCGGCCAGCCAGTAGCGCAGCCAGAGGTCGTGCGTGCCGCCCGGGAAGGTCATGGCGGCCTTGACCTCCTTGCCAGCGGCCTGTTTGGCGGCGAAGGCATCCTTCAGCCTGGAGGCGTCGAGGGCGACGCCGGTGGCGGCATATTCCTGGGCGACGGAAATGCCCTGGCAGTCGTAGTTGAGGCGAGCCACGATCGCCATCGGCAGCGGCTGCTTGTTTTGCGTCACCTTGCCGGTGTGCATCAGATAAGGCATCGGCGTCAGGATATGGGCGCCGTCAATGCCGTTGGCTTCGCCGCCGAGCACCAGATTATCGCGCGTCGCCCCCCAGGAGGCCTGCTTGAGCACCTCGACATCGGGCATGCCGAATTTCTCGAACAGGCCTTTCTCCTTGGCGATCATCAACGGTGCTGCATCAGTCAATGCGATGAAGCCGAGCTTGGCGCCCGTGACTTCCGGTACGGCGGTAGCCGCATAGGCGCCGGAGGGCAGCAGCGCACGCGCCGCGGCCAGCGTTGCCGCGGTGGTCGCGCTGATCCTCAGGAAATCGCGGCGGCTGATCGCCGTTTGGGCGGAATGGCTATTGGTGCTTTTCGTCATCGTCATCTCCGGTTGGGCGCGGCTTGGGATCGGCGCCGTCGATTGCGTGTTCGACCAAAACAAAAAAGCCGCCGGCCAGGCCGCGCGCGTCCGTCCATCCGGGATCGCGTGTTGACCTGAGCGGCAGCGTTGCCTGTAGCGCCCGCCATTGGACGCCTATTCCGTGACCCCGAGGAGAGTCTGCCTATTGCAACGCAGGAACCGTGCCAGTTTCGGAATGGATGACAAACCTCCACGAGATCAACGACATGCCAAATTCGTTGGCGCGTCGGCCCGCTGGGCGAGCAAGCCAAAGATTGTTCATTAGCGCAGTTGCACGCACATTTTTTGTGCAGTGCACAAGAATGGCGCCGAAATGATCAGACTTCGTCGCGCGCCAATTTCTGGCCGGCAATGTAGGCGTCGATCTCGTCGGGATCGAAGATCTGACCGTCGAAGAAACCATCGGGACCGAGCACCAGGCTTGCCCCCGCCGAACCGACCGGAGTCGCGGCCTTCAGCGCGCCCTCGACCTTGGCATTGGCACCAGGAAGCGCCACGCCAAGCGGCTTCAACGCCGAGCGGTAGAGATCGGGGCGGTAGCAGTCGCGGGCAATAGCAAGGTTTTCCGGCGTGTGCGCGACATGGCCCCAGCGCACCATCTGCGTGTAGAACCACAGCGCATGGCTCTTCCACGGGAAGTTCGCCGCCTTGTTGAAGGGCAGAAAGAAGTCGCCGACGCCCAGTTCGGCACCGCCGCCGAGCGCCAGATGCCCGCTGAGGATCGGCATCTGCAGCGCCGGCGCCAGGCCGAGGAAGGCCGGCTGCGCCATCAGGGCCGCGAGTTCGCCGCGGTTTGCCGGGTCCTGGCACCAGCGCGCCGCATGATGCAGCGCGCGCAGCAGAGCCGAAAGCGCGTCCGGCTCTCTTTCCGCCCATGCCTTGCGCACGCCGACGACTTTCTCCGGGCTGGTCTTCCAGATGGCCGCCTTGACCGTGGCGATATGGCCGGTGCCGGCGACGACCGCGGCGCTGTTCCAGGGTTCGCCGACGCAGTAGCCGTCGATCCTGCCGGCGGCGAGCGCGTCGGCCATGAATGGCGGCGGCACGATGACGATTTCGATTTCACGCGACGGGTCGATGCCGCAGGCGGCGAGCCAGTAGCGCAGTTCGTAATTGTGCCCGGAATGCGGATGGACGACGGCGAAGCGCAGCGGATCGCCGCCGCCATTCGCCCGTTCGCGGATCAGCGCGCCCAACGCCTTGCCGGCCCGCGCCGGATCGAGATCGGGCCGGGCGCCGTGCGCGGCCATGCCGGCCCAGACCGCGTTCGAAACCGTCACGCAATTGCCGCCCAGGCCGAGCGAGAACGGCACGACGGTGTCGGAGGCGAGCGGCGTCAGCCCCAGATTGCAGGCGATCGGCATCGGCCCCAGCATATGCGCCAGGTCGAAATGGCCGATGGCGATGCGGTCGCGGATGTTGGCCCAGGACGTTTCCCGGTTGAGCGTCAGGTCGATGCCTTCACGCAAGGCGAAGCCGATTTCCTTCGCCGCGACAAGGACGGCGCTGTCGAAGAGCGGCATGAAGCCAACATTGATCCGGTGCTCGGCCGCCATTCTCAACTCTCCTCGGGATCCAGAAGCCCTGCCGCCGTCACCAGGCTCTGCGCGATTTCGGCGATCTTGCGGTTCTGGTTCATGGCTGTCTTGCGCAGCAGCGTGTAGGCCGCGTCCTCCGACAGGCCGCGCGACTTCATCAGGATGCCCTTGGCGCGATCGATCACCTTGCGGCTCTCCAACTCGCTGCGGGCCTCTTCCAGTTCGCGCGCCATGCGCGAGAAGGCGTTGAAGCGGCTGATCGCCATATCGAGGATCGGCTTGACCCGCTCCTGGCGCAGGCCGTCGACGACATAGGCCGACACCCCGGCTTCCACCGCTGCCTCGATCGACGCCTGGTCCGAGCGGTCAACGAACATGGCGATCGGCCGCTTCACCACGCGCGAAAGCTGGAACATGTTTTCGAGCATGTCGCGGTTGGGATTTTCGAG
This sequence comes from Mesorhizobium sp. M0195, assembly GCF_040322115.1. NCBI lineage: Bacteria > Pseudomonadati > Pseudomonadota > Alphaproteobacteria > Hyphomicrobiales > Phyllobacteriaceae > Mesorhizobium > Mesorhizobium sp. M0195. Next base: position 465,314 of record NZ_JAMYSV010000003.1, read on the forward strand.
ATCGATGACGATGACGTCGGGTTCGATCTCGGCGATCCGCCGCGCGATGCCGGCGACGTCGTGGATGACCGTGACCTGCTGGTGCCCGGCCTCCCGCAATCCCGCTTCGATTATCGAAGCGCGGATGTGGTTTTCATCGATCACCAGGACAGTGAGGGATTTGCGGATCATGCCGCATTTTGCGCAGGCGAGGCGATTGTGCAATGCGGCATAGCGAGATTCACGGAAACAAAGCCGGCGCCGCCTGAGGCACTGGGCGCGACGGCCGCCGCGACGCGGGCGGCGGTCGGCGACAACGAACGGGCAACACGCCTGTCCGGCGTCTGCGCCTGGCAGGCGATCACCGTGCCCTACATCATCTCGAGCGGGCTCGCACTGCTCTATATCGGCCTGATCAAGGCGCCGTCGCTGTCGCTCGCCGAACCGCTGGTGCTGCCTTCGGTGCCCGCGGCCGTCGGCGGCGGAACCTCGATCTCCGGCGGCCGCGGCGGCTCCACCATCATCGGGGCGCTGATCCTCACCCGAAACGCTGTGCGGTCAGATAGTCATGGGATTTGAAAGCGTCCTTCACGGCTGCAGGCCAGATATCAGTCGTCGTTGACAAGACCACCGCGTGAGGATAATGAACATGATCATACAGGTTCACTGAACAGGTATCCAAATGAAGCGGCGTTCGGTTCAACTGTCTCCCGGCACGGGCAAGCCAGAACAGATTGCCACGGTTCTCGAACATGAAATCCGCTCCGGTGTTCTGGGCTTCGGCGACAGGTTGCAAAGCGAGAACGAGCTCGTCCAGCGTTTCTCCGTCAGCCGTAACACCGTTCGCAAGGGCCTCGAGGAACTGTCAAGCCGCGGACTGATCACCACCAAGGTCGGCATCGGCTCTTTCGTCACCTTCGATGGCAACCCCGTCGATGACTCAATCGGTTGGTCGCGGGCGCTCGCCAACGCCGGCGCCAATGCCGAGACGCGCACCCTGCGGCTTGAGGTGATCGAGGATCCTGATCTTGCCGCGCTGCTTGGTATAGAAAACCCGTTTTTCATCGCTGTCGACCGGGTGCGCACCAATGCCAGCGACGGCCACGCTATTTCCATCGAGCGCAGCCGACTGCCATTGTCGCCCGAACTGGAGGACGTGCCGTTGCGCGGCCTGCGCGAAGGCTCGCTGCACCAGACGCTGCGCGGCGCCGGCCTCATTCCCGACCATGGCGACGAATGGGTGGGCATCGAAATGCTCAACGCCGACGATGCCGCAATCCTCGGCTGCCCGCAAGGCACGCCGTTCCTGCGCGGTCGCCGGTTGACGCGTGCGGCCGATGACCGGCCGATCGAATATGTGACCAGCCTGCTCAACCCGGCGCATTTTGCGCTGCATATGAGGTTCTGAGAGATGCCCGACGACACCCGGGACACGACCGATCGGGCTATGGGAGCGCTTGTCGGCGGGGCACTGGGAGATGCGCTGGGCATGCCGACGCAGCTTTTGTCGCCGGCGCGGATTGCCGAACTCTACGGCCATATCGAAGGCTTCATTACTCCTTTCGCCGACCATCCGGTGTCGAAGGGGCTCCCGGCCGGAACGATCACCGACGACACCGAACAGGCGCTTCTGCTTGGCCGTATCTTGGTCGAATCCGGTAACCGGTTCGACCATGCGCGGTGGGTCAACGCGCTGCTCGACTGGGAACGCGATGTCAAGGCGCGCGGCAGCTACGATCTGCTGGGACCATCAACCAAACGCGCCATCGACGCCATCAACAATGGTATACCAGCCGAGGAAGCCGGGCGCAGTGGCGACACAAATGGTGCGGCCATGCGCATCGCGCCAGTAGGTATCATGATGCCGCTGGAGCCGCTTGACGCGCTGGTCGCCAAAGTGGCCGAAACCTGCATGGCGACGCACAACACGTCGATCGCAATCGCTTCGGCCGCAGCGGTCGCTGCCGCCATCAGCCGCGGCGTCGCTGGCGGTGACTGGCGTGCCGCTTCCGACAACGCCATCACGGCAGCGAGACGAGGGGCGACGCTCGGCCATTGGGCGACCGGCGGTGACATTGCTGCGCGCATTACTTGGGCGCAGGAGCTTGTGCGCGGCAAGGCGACGAAGGACGCGATCCGGCTGATCATCGATCTGGTCGGCACCGGCGTCGCCAGCCAGGAGTCGGTTCCGGCTGCATTCGCAGTGCTGGAAGTCGCCGGTGGTGACCCCTGGCAGGCGGCAGTCATCAGTGCCAATCTCGGTGGCGACACCGATACGATCGGCGCCATCGCGGCCGGCATGGCCGGTGCCTGCACCGGCTTTTCCCGATTGCCTCAGAACCGCATTGCAAACCTCAAGGGCATCGACATGACGGGGGTTAGCGCGCTCGCCGCCGACCTTGTTGTGGCGCGGATGTCCAAGGGCCGTGTGGACAAGGGCAGTGGCGGCAAGGATGCGGCGGCATGAGAGGGCGTCTCGTCCATGTCGGCAGCGCGGTGGTCGACTATGTTTACCGCATCGATGCCTTGCCGGCCCCGGGCACGGAGAAGACTGCGTCGAGCTATGCACGAGTCGCCGGCGGCGGCTTCAACATGATGGTCGCGGCCAGCCGCACCGGCATGAAGGTGGTGTTCGGCGGCCAACTCGGCAGCGGACCCAATGGCGACTTCCTGCGCAGCGCCTTCAACGCCGAGGGTATCAGTACTATGACCCCGCCATCGCCCATGATGGACAGCGGCCATTGCGTCGCCTTGATCTCGAGCGATGCCGAACGCACCTTCGTGTCTTGGCCGGGCGCTGAAAGCGTACTCAGCCTCGACATGCTGGCGCCCGTGGTGGTCGCTGCAGACGACTGGGTGTTCACGTCAGGCTATACGCTGAGCTATCCCAAGAGCCGCGACGCGCTCACCGACTGGATCGAGGCGCTTCCGGCCGACACACCGCTTGTCCTCGACCCGACACCTGTCATCACCGACATTCCCCACCCTATCCTGTCGCGGATACTCGCCCGTACTACCTGGTTGAGCTGCAACACGACGGAAGCGGCCGCGATTGCCGGTCCGGGCGCCGTCGAGACACTCGCGTCACGGCTGCTAAGTGACCACTCCCCTAAGGCCGTTGGCGTCGTCATTCGTGCTGGCGCGAAAGGCTGCCATGTGCGGCTGGCCGACGGCTCGGCGCAAACGATTGCCGGCTTCGAGGTCGCCGCCCTCGACACCAATGGCGCCGGCGACACCCATATCGGCGCTTTCGTCAGTGCGCTGGCGCGCGGCATGCCGCCTTTTGCGGCAGCGCACTACGCCAATGCGGCGGCGGCCATTGCCGTCACCCGCCACGGTGGTTCATCAGCGCCGACCGACCACGAGATCCAGACATTCCTGAGCCATGGCGGTCCGCAGATCGGCCTCCATGGCCAGAAGCAAGAGGCCAAACGCCCGACAGCCTGACAAGCCCGGGAAGCGGGCAAACACAGAGAGGAACGAACATGCGCATGCCCGACTTGACTGCCCTGCTGACGGCGACCGCCGTCCTCACCTCCGCACTTGCATTTGCCGCAAACGCCGACGAGGTGCACGTACTCAACTGGAAGGGCTACGGCGCCGACGAGCCGTGGGCCATCGAGGCCTTCGAGAAGGCGACCGGCAACAAGGTCGTCAACGACTTCTTCAATTCCGAACAGGAAATGCTGACCAAGCTCAGGACCAATCCCGGCCTCTACGACGTCGTTATGATCAACGCCGCCTTCAACGACCAGGCAATGGCGGAAAAGCTGATCCAGCCGATCGACACATCCAAGCTGCCGAACTATGCCGACATCAGCAAGGACAAGGCGAGTTCGCCGATGCTTGTCCATAACGGCAAGGTCTATGGGGTACCGTGGGTCTGGGGACTGACGGCGCTCGCCATCAACGACAAGTCCTTCGACAAGCCGCCAACGAGCATCGCTGAAATGTGGGATCCCGCCCACAAGGGCCGCGTCACCATCCGTGACGATGCCGTCGAGGCGGTGCAGTTCGGCGCCATTGCCACCGGCCAGAACATCAACGATGTCAAGGACATGGAGGCGGTCAAGGCGAAACTCACCTCGCTCATGCCGCAGATCAAGACGTTCTGGAGCTCGGAGAACGACTGGAACCAGATGGTTGCCTCTAACCAGATCGACATCGGCACCTATTGGAGCGGCTCGGCCGACCGCGCCAAGACCCATTTCAAGCTGCCAGTCTCGCTCGTGATCCCGCAGGAGGGCGCTGTCGCCTGGCTCGACGCCTTCTCCATTCCCGCCAGTTCCAAGAATGTCGCCGGCGCCGAGGCCTTCATCAACTACATGGTCGACCCGAAGTTCTATGTCGAATGGGTCACCAAGGTCGGAGCCCCGGTATCTGCCAATACCAAGGCCGTGGAAGCACTTCCCGAGGATGCGTTCAACCGCAAGGTGATGGGTGACCCGGCAGTTGCCAAGCGCATTCAGTTCCAGGCGCCGATCACAGACGCCCAGCGCGAAGCCTATCTGTCGCTCTGGCAGCAGCTCAAGGTCAACGTGAAGTAACAGCAGAAAGCGGGATCAGCCGATCATATATGTCGGCTGATCCTTCCCTGGGAGGATGTCATGGCAGCACAGGTTGCAGCCGCGTCGCGCAGCGGGCTGAGATCGGCCTTGCCGCTACTGGCGCCTGCCTATCTCTGGCTGACGGTTGCGATCTTCCTGCCGCTCTCAGCCATGGTCTTCTTCTCTCTCACGACCGAGCTGCCGTTGTCGGGCAAGCCGTGGGCGTTCACGCTCGAAAACTATACCGCCTTCTTCTCGCAAAGCCTCTATCTGACGCTTCTGCTCGCCTCGCTGCGCCTCGGCCTCGAAGTGACGCTGTGGTGCATCATCGTCGGTTATCCCGCCGCTTATGTGCTAGCCAAGGTGCTGAAAGGCCGTAGCCGCGAAGCGATTTTCCTGCTCGTCATCCTGCCGTTCTGGTCAAATGGGCTTGTGCGCATCTTCTCCTGGGCGATGGTGCTGCGCGAAGGGGGCATTCTCGATACCGCGCTCAACGCCGTGCTGCCGTTCAAGATCAATATCGACCTGATGTATTCCTATCCGGCTGTCATCATCGGGCTAGTGCACTCCTACGTTCCTTACATGGTGCTGACCTGCTACCTGACCCTACAGGCCATCGACGACTCGCTGATCGAGGCCGGGCGCTCGCTCGGCGCATCGCGGCTGCAGATGCTGAAGCGGGTCATCATTCCGCTGTCGATGCCGGGGCTGGTGGCTGGCGCGGCCCTCATCTTCGTCCCGGTCGTTGGCTCGTTCATGGAGCCGCGCATACTTGGCGGCCGTACCGGCACCTTTTACGGCACTGTCATCGAGGACCAGTTCGTCGCCGTGTTCAATTGGCCGCTGGGTGCTGCGCTCTCCTTTATCCTGCTGGCCGTCGTGCTGGTCATCCTGGCGGTTGCCTCGCCGGTGCTGAGGAGGGCTATGTGATGGCGACGACACGGGTCCTCGAATGGCTCGGCCGCCTCTACATCTGGCTATTGCTCGCCTTCCTCTATGTGCCCATCATCATCATGGCGCTGATGTCTTTCAACGTTTCGCCCTTCTATCAGCTGCCGTTCGAATGGACGACGGAATGGTATGCCTCGCTGTGGCAGAACGACCAGCTCATCTCAGCCACCTGGAACAGCCTCGAGATCGCGGTCATCACCACCATCATTTGCGTGGTGCTTGGCTCCGCGGCGTCACTGGCGCTCTACCGCTATGAATTTCGCGGCAAAAAATTCCTGCAGGCGCTGCTGTTTCCGCCAATCGCCATTCCGTGGCTGATTACCGGCACGGCGATGCTGATCTTCTTCTTCGGCGTCGGCATCGGGCGCGGTCTGTTCGCCATCCTGCTCGGCCACGTCGCGCTTGCACTGCCCTATGTCATCGTCGTCGTATCGGCCCGGCTGCAGACCTTCGCGCCCGAGTTGGAAGAGGCGGCGCGCTCGCTCGGCGCCAATCAATGGCAGGTGACGAACCGCGTCACGCTGCCCTGGATCATGCCGGGTGTCATTGCCGGAGGGCTGTTCGCTTTCGCCGTGTCCTTCGACCAGTTCGTCGTATCCTACTTTCTGTCGACGCCCGGCCAAACGACGCTGCCGGTCGAAATCTACGCCGCGATCCGTAAGGGATTCACACCTGAGATCAATGCGGTCTCGACGATCATCATTGTCGTGTCGATGGCATTGATGCTGCTCACGGCGCGTTTCTTCAAATTCGGCGGAGAGAAATAATGGCGGGCGTGCAGGTATCGAATGTGTCGCGCAGTTTTGGCGCGCACAAGGCGCTGGACGATGTCTCCATCGATTTTGCCGACGGCGGCTTCTACGCCCTGCTCGGTCCCTCCGGCAGCGGCAAGACCACGCTGCTGCGCCAGATCGCCGGCTTCGACTTTCCCGACTCTGGCCGCATTGCGATCGGAGGCGAGAGCGTCGAGCGGGTGCCGGTCGAAAAACGGCGCATCGGCATGGTGTTCCAGAACTACGCGCTGTTTCCCAATATGAGCGTCGCCGACAATGTCGCCTTCGGCTTGTCCGTGCGCGGCGAGCCCAAGGCAGTGATTGCTGCCGCGGTGCAGGGGGCGCTCGACCTCGTGCAACTCGGCAAGCTCGGTGGTCGCCGGCCACACCAGCTCTCCGGCGGCCAGCGCCAACGGGTGGCGCTCGCTCGCGCCATCATCACCAAGCCGCGTGTACTTCTGCTCGACGAGCCGCTCGGCGCTCTCGACAAAGCGCTGCGCGTCGGAATGCAGCTCGAGCTCAAGCGCATCCAACGCGAGATCGGCATTACCACAATCTTCGTCACCCACGACCAGGAAGAAGCGCTGACGATGAGCGACCGCGTCGGCATTCTGCGAGACGGCAAGCTGGTGCAGGAAGGCCCGCCCGAGGAGATCTACAATCGGCCGAAGAGCGAGTTCGCCGCCACCTTCCTCGGCGATGCCAACATTTTTCGTGGCGAGAGCACAGGCAACGGCATCCGGCTGCCGGACGGCACGGCGATTTTCGCTGGATCTGGCGCCAACCTTGCCCCTGGTGCAAAGGCCAGTTGCGCCGTACGGCCCGAACGGATCCGCATCTTCACCGATGCTGCGGCTCCGGATACGGCCAATGCGAACGTGCTGCGGGGGGAAGTGTCGAAACGCATCTTTGCCGGCAATAGCAGCACCTACTTCGTCGAACGTGGCGGACAGATGCTGAAAGTCATCGTGCAGAACACCGGTGCTGACAAGCTGGCGGAGGGCCAGGAAGTGGTGCTGCGGTGGTCGCCGGAGAGTACCGTCCTGATGGCAGCGAGTTAGTCTAGCGGGCGGCCGTGCTAACGGGACGTTGCGTTACCTCCCCACCTCCTCTGCCCTACCGAACATTCGTCGCTCATCGTGAGCAAAGAAAAAATCCACCGCCAGATATTGGCAGCACTAATTGACTGCGTTGGGTCCAGATCAGGACAAATCCTTTGCCGTGCAGACCGCCGGCTCACTCACATCTCGCACCAAGAAGCCGCCGGTCCACTTTCCGCCCAAACGCGACGTCTGAGTAATGCTTCGGCGATGACCGCTTTTGGCTTTGCTGCTGTTGAGCGACGCCAGCTTTCGCCCAAATCGCCCTCCCCATCATCCCACCACCCTCCCCTGCTCCGCCTCCTCGGCATTCGGATCGCCCGGCGCCGTCGCCCAGGCCAGTTCGACCAGCGTCACCGTCCGCCGGCCAACCCCATCCAGCTGGCAGACGATCAGCCCCTGCTCCTCGATATAGGTCAGCAGGCGCCGGGCGCGGCGCAGCGAGTGCGAGCCATAGGCGCGGGCGATCGCCGCGTCGCTCGGGCAGGGCCACCCCTCCTTGGCCGCGCGGGCGATCATCATGAACACGCCCTGCATATCCTCGGGCAGCAGCGAGGCGCGCGCCGAGACATCTTGCCAGGCGTCATCGTCGGCCATGTCGGAGCCCAGGCCGGCGCGGGCGCGCGTCAGCATGCGGCGGAACGCGGGCAGGTCCGGCACGACCGAGGCGAGGCCCTCTATGCGGCAGCGGACCACGAACTCCTGATAGAGCACGCCGATGACACGGAAGCCCGCGTCGGGTTGCGCCAGCACAGCGCGCAGCACCCGGTCGACACGCTCGCGCCGCTCCGCCAAGTCCTCGGCGCTGATCGGCGGCTCCACCGCTTCGGGGCGGATTTCCAGCGCCGCCGATTTTGCCGCCATCAGCTGATCGAGCAGGTCCGGCGACGACCGGCGCTGCGGCCGGACGGTTTCGGGCGGCGGGGCCGCCAGGATGATCGCGCGCGCGTCCTCCAGTCCCGATTCCGGCAGCGGCATCAGGCGCGGCGTCGCGTTGCGCGGACTTGTATCGGTCGGGCCGATGCGCAAGCCGAGCGGGCGGCGCGACAGCGCCGGGCCGAGCGCCATGAACTGCCCGCGCTCGAGGTCGCGAAAGGCTTCCGCCTGGCGCCGCTCCATGCCGAGCAGGTCGGCGGCGCGCGCCATGTCGATATCGAGAAAGGTCCGGCCCATGAGAAAATTGGAAGCCTCGGCGGCGACGTTCTTGGCAAGCTTGGCCAGCCGCTGGGTGGCGATGATCCCGGCCAGCCCGCGTTTGCGGCCACGGCACATCAGATTGGTCATGGCGCCGAGAGAGAGCTTGCGCGCCTCGTCCGAAACCTCGCCGGCAACCGCCGGCGCGAACAGCTGCGCCTCGTCCACCACCACCAGCATCGGATACCAGTGGTCGCGGGCGACCTCGAAAAGTCCGCCGAGGAAGGCGGCGGCGCGCCGCATCTGGTTCTCGGCGTCGAGCCCCTCGAGATTAAGCACCGTGGAGACGCGGTGGATGCGCGCCCGCTCGCCGGCGCTCTGCAGGCCGCGCTCGGTATGCTCCTCGGCGTCGATCACCAGATGGCCAAAACGGTCGCCCAGTGTCACGAAGTCGCCTTCGGGATCGATGATCGTCTGCTGCACCCAGGGCGCACTCTGCTCCAAGAGCCGGCGCAGCAGGTGGGACTTGCCGGAGCCCGAATTGCCCTGCACCAAAAGGCGCGTCGCCAGCAGTTCTTCAAGATCCAGCGCCGCCGGGGCGCCTGCGCTCGTGTGGCCCATCTCGATCGCAACCGTCATGTCTTCGACTCTCCTTAAGGAGAGGGCTTATCAACCGCATCACAGCCCGTCGAGCGCGCCATGGCCGACGCTCCGTGTTGCGCACAGGCTGGATGCTGCTCACGATCAGGGGATCGCAGAGGATTGGAATGAAACGGGCCGTTTCGATTCGATAAGGAGGCGGTGCGGATGTTTCGCAGCCGTTATCCGGAGGTCGAGTTGGATCTCATCGGGATGAATTCGCCATTGCTGGAAAGAGCACTCGCCGCCAGCGAGATCTACCTCGGCATGCTGCATCCCCGCTCTCGACCCCGGAGCTGATCGTCCATGGCCTGCCCGACGAGCCGCTGGTGCTGGCGTCCGGCAACACACCGGCTTGCGGCTCGCCTTTTACCGCTGTCGTGGTGCCATTCGCGAAACGACGAACAACAAAGCTCTCATAATGACTGTATCGATCACTATTTCTGTCGAACGGAACATCCTGGAAAAACTCTCGTTGGGTTAGATCGCGATCCAGCGATGCAACTCGATGGAGACACTAAGATGATGAAAATTCTCTCTGCATCCCTACTTGCTATCGGCCTGGCCACATCTGCCATGGCACAATCAACCGGTTCGGGAACTGGCGGAACTGGTATGAACGGCAATACCGGCGTCGACACGGGCACCGCCGGCAACAGCGGCAACAACGGGACCAGTACCACTACGCCGAACCAGATCGATCCGAATGCAACGAACGCCACCACGCCGCAGACAAACGGTATGGGGGACCGCTGCAAGGATACGGCAGGCAACGACACCGACAACAACACCCCAAGCGGCGCCATGACGTCGGATATGCAGAACTGCAACAAGTAACGGAGTTTTGCTCAGCGGTCGTTTCAGCCCGCTGCCTGGTCCAGACCGGGCACGGGCTCACCATTTTAGATGGACGGCGAGCCGAGGTCGGCTAGCCATACATTTTGTCTCAGCTAGGTCGGCGACAGATGGCGGCCAGCCCGGGACCGGCGGCCGTTCTGCTGATTTTCGCGGAGAGAACTGGTGGAGCCAATCGGAATCGAACCGACGACCTCTTGAATGCCATTCAAGCGCTCTCCCAACTGAGCTATGGCCCCACTCCGGCAGTTCGCCGGCGCCGTTTCCGGCGAAGAGATCCGGCGCGGGTTCTAGGCCGCGCCATTAGTGCAGGCGGCTTCTAACCCCGCCTTCAGTCAATATCAAGCCTTCAACGACCGCTTTTTCTAGGCGGCGCGGCGAAAGCCGGCGAATGCGGTTCGCTCAGACTTCGTCGTCGTCGTCGCCGACGCCGATCATGTCGGCAACGTCGTCGTCTTCTTCCTCTTCGTCGGCGAGGAATGTGTCATCCTCATCATCGCCAAGGTCGACGTCGTCCTCGTCATCGGCGAGATCGGGAAGCTCGTCGGCCTTCGCGTCCTCGTCCGCCTCTTCGAGCGAGACGACCTCGACGCCCTCTTCCTCCTCGGCGTCCACTTCCTTTTCGGCAACTTCCTCTTCTTCCTCGAGGGCGGCGATCTTGCCTTCTTCGAAATAGGATCGCGGATAGCTCTTGCCCGTATAAGGCGAGACGATCGGGTCCTTGTTCAAGTCATAGAATTTTCGACCCGTCTCCGGGTCGATGCGTTTGGTGCCAAGTTCGGGTTTTGCCACAGCAAGCCTCGTCGATGAAAGTTTGGTCCCCTTAACCAGAGTTTACGGCGCTGTCAAAGCGAAAAGCCGGCGTCCCAAAAAGCGTGAATTCGAAGGCCTTCGTACCAAGGGGATGACCATTTCGGTCCGCCATGATAGGAGACCGCGCAAACCAGAAGAAAATAGCCGGGCGCCGGCGTTTCCAGGAAAGAACCATGTCGCACGCTGCTGCCCCGAAACAGGCCACCGCCCGCAAATCATCTGGCCTTTCAGGTGCGGCACGGGTGCCGGGCGACAAGTCGATCTCGCACCGCTCGTTCATGTTCGGTGGCCTGGCCTCTGGCGAAACCCGCATCACCGGGCTGCTGGAAGGCGAGGACGTAATGCGTACGGGCGCCGCCATGAAGGCGATGGGCGCTCATATCGAGAAGCATGGCACTGAGTGGGTGATCCGCGGCACCGGCAATGGCGCGCTGCTGCAGCCGGAAGGCCCACTCGATTTCGGCAATGCCGGCACGGGCTCCCGCCTCACTATGGGCCTGGTCGGCACCTATGACATGGAGACCACCTTCATCGGCGACGCCTCGCTGTCCGGCCGGCCGATGGGCCGCGTGCTCGAGCCGCTGCGCCAGATGGGCGTGCAGGTGCTGAAGGCGACGCCTGGCGACCGCATGCCGATCACGCTGCACGGGCCTAAGCACGCCGCGCCGATCACCTACCGCGTGCCGATGGCATCGGCACAAGTCAAGTCGGCGGTGCTGCTGGCTGGGCTGAACACGCCGGGCATCACCACCGTCATCGAGCCGGTGATGACGCGCGATCACACAGAAAAGATGCTCAAGGGATTCGGCGCCAATCTGTCGGTCGAGACCGACGAGCGCGGCGTGCGCCACATTTTCATCGAAGGCCAGGGCAAGCTCACCGGGCAGACCATCGCGGTGCCAGGCGACCCCTCCTCGGCGGGCTTTCCACTGGTGGCGGCGCTGATCGTGCCGGGTTCGGACATTACAATCGAAAACGTGCTGATGAACCCGACCCGCACCGGACTTCTGTTGACGCTGCAGGAAATGGGCGCGCGCATCGACATAATCGACCCGCGCAACGAAGGCGGCGAGGATGTCGCCGACCTGCGCGTGCGCTATTCCGAGTTGAAGGGCGTCACCGTGCCGCCCGAACGGGCGCCGACCATGATCGACGAGTATCCGGTGCTTGCCGTGGCGGCCAGCTTCGCCGAGGGCGAAACGCTGATGCTCGGGCTGGAAGAGCTTCGGGTGAAGGAATCCGACCGGCTGTCGGCGGTCGCCAACGGGCTAACGCTCAACGGCGTCGACTGCACCGAGGGCGAGGCCTCGCTTGTCGTGCGTGGAAAGCCGGGCGGCAAGGGATTGGGCCAGCACCCAAATGGACAAGGCACCATCGTCCAGACCCACCTCGACCACCGCATCGCCATGAGTTTTCTGGTGATGGGGTTGGCGACGGAAAAACCTGTGACCATCGACGACCAGGCGATGATTGCTACGAGCTTTCCGGAATTCATGGGGCTGATGAAGGGGCTGGGGGCGGAGATCGAGTGACAGTTGATGGCAATCGTAAACCTTGGAGATTGGGCGCCAACATCCTTCCCTTCGTCATCCTGGGGCGAAGCAAGGAGCGAAGCGACGCGGCGAAGACCCCAGGATCCATGCCGTGACGTCAGAGCATCGCAACGGTTCAGAATTCTGGCCCGCCGCATCCCTCGGTACATGTCACGGCATGGATCCCAGGGTCTCCGCGACGGAGCTTCGCTCCTGCTCCGCCCTGGGATGACGAAGGCGCGAGGGCTGGTCCACTGCCAATGAGCATCCCTTTTACCATCGCCATCGACGGCCCCGCCGGCGCCGGCAAGGGCACGCTCGCCCGCAGGCTGGCCGATCACCATCGGCTGAACCTGCTCGACACCGGCCTTACCTATCGCGCGGTGGCGCATGCGCTGCTCCGGCTCGGCCTGCCGCTCGACAATGTTTCGGCCGCTGAAACCGCGGCCCGGCAGGTCGATCCGGCAAAGCTCGACCGCGCAGTGCTTTCGGCACACGCCGTTGGCGAGGCGGCTTCGAAAGTGGCAGTGATCCCGTCGGTGCGGCGCATCCTGGTAGAGAAACAGCGTGACTTCGCAAGAACACCGCCTGGCGCGGTGCTCGACGGCCGCGACATCGGCACCGTCGTCTGTCCCGATGCCGACGTAAAACTCTATGTCACGGCCAGTGCCGAGGTGCGGGCAAAGCGGCGGCTGGATGAAATCGAGAGCATCGGCGGCACTGCCAATTTTGACGAAATCCTTGCCGATATCGTGCGCCGCGACGAGCGCGACATGGGCCGCGTGGACTCGCCCTTGAAGCCGGCCGTCGACGCGCACTTGCTCGACACGTCGGAAATGGCTATAGAAGCCGCGTTTCTGGCAGCACGGGCGATCATCGACGACGTCCTGGCCAAGAGAAACAAAGCCTGAGCCTGGGTTTTCCTGCCGCCGCCGATTGCCGGCGACAAAAAGAATTCCCATATCGGGCGTGAACCAGCCTGCCAGCATTCTTCATGCGCCGGAATTGCCGCTCAAAGGCGGCCAGGGCTTTTGCCCGGAACGTTGGCAGGCCAACGCAACGCTAACCCACGGCGCCGGCCCTGCGACAGATTGCGGGGCATTCCAGGAGAAACTATGTCAGTTGCAAACCCCACTCGCGATGATTTCGCGAGCCTGCTCGAAGAATCATTTTCCGCCGGCCATTCCGGCGAAGGCCAGGTCGTCAAGGGCATCATCACCGCCATTGAGAAGGACATGGCCATCATCGACGTCGGCCTCAAGGTCGAAGGCCGCGTGCCGCTGAAGGAATTCGGCGTCAAGGGCAAGGATACGACGCTCAAGGTCGGCGACACGGTCGAGGTCTATGTCGAGCGTATCGAGAACGCGCTTGGCGAAGCCATGCTGTCGCGTGAAAAGGCCCGCCGCGAAGAGAGCTGGGTCCGTCTCGAAGAGAAGTTCACCAAGGGCGAACGCGTCGAAGGCGTCATCTTCAACCAGGTCAAGGGCGGCTTCACCGTCGACCTCGACGGCGCCGTGGCCTTCCTGCCGCGCAGCCAGGTCGACATCCGCCCGATCCGCGACGTCTCGCCGCTGATGCACAACCCGCAGCCCTTCGAGATCCTCAAGATGGATCGCCGCCGCGGCAACATCGTGGTGTCGCGCCGCACCGTGCTCGAGGAAAGCCGCGCCGAACAGCGTTCGGAAATCGTGCAGAACCTCGAAGAAGGCCAGGTGGTCGAAGGCGTCGTCAAGAACATCACCGACTATGGTGCGTTCGTCGACCTCGGCGGCATCGACGGCCTGCTGCACGTCACCGACATGGCATGGCGCCGCGTCAACCATCCGACCGAAATCCTCAACATCGGCCAGACGGTCAAGGTGCAGATCATCCGCATCAACCAGGAAACCCACCGCATCTCGCTCGGCATGAAGCAGCTCGAGAGCGATCCGTGGTCCGAGATCGGCACCAAGTTCCCGATCGGCAAGAAGATCAAGGGTACCGTTACCAACATCACCGACTACGGCGCATTCGTCGAGCTGGAGCCGGGCATCGAAGGCCTCATCCACGTTTCGGAAATGTCGTGGACCAAGAAGAACGTGCATCCCGGCAAGATCCTGTCGACAACGCAGGAAGTCGACGTTGTGGTGCTCGAAGTCGATCCGGCCAAGCGCCGTATCTCGCTCGGCCTCAAGCAGACGCTGGAGAACCCGTGGGAGGCCTTCGCGCGCAGCCACCCGGTCGGCAGCCAGGTTGAGGGCGAGGTCAAGAACAAGACGGAGTTCGGCCTGTTTATCGGCCTCGAAGGCGACGTCGACGGTATGGTCCACCTTTCCGACCTCGACTGGACCCGTCCGGGCGAGCAGGTGATCGAGGAGTACAATCGCGGCGACATGGTCAAGGCGCAGGTGCTCGACGTCGACATCGACAAGGAGCGCATCTCGCTCGGCATCAAGCAGTTGGCCAAGGACACGGTCGGCGAAGCCGCGACGTCGGGCGAACTGCGCAAGAACGCAGTCGTCACCTGCGAGGTTATCGGCGTGAAGGATGGCGGTCTGGAAGTGCGGCTGGTCGACAGCGGCATCGAGACCTTCATCAAGCGCTCCGACCTCAGCCGTGACCGCGACGAGCAGCGCCCCGAGCGCTTCACCGTCGGCCAGAAGGTCGACGCCCGCGTCATCGCCTTCGACAAGAAGACCCGCAAACTGCAGGTCTCCATCAAGGCGCTGGAAATCGCCGAAGAGAAGGAAGCGGTCGCCCAATACGGTTCGACCGACTCCGGCGCTTCGCTGGGCGACATCCTTGGCGCCGCGCTGAAGAAGCAGGGCAGCTAAGCCAACACCGCGCTTCGCGCGGGTTATAAACGAAACAAGAGAGCCCCGCCGGAACGATCAGGCGGGGCTTTTGCTTGTGACCTTTGCGACGGACCGCAGGCTCAGGCCCTGCCGTAAAGCGGCACCAGCGTGCCGCTGATGGCCATGTTGGCCGGCGAGGCGAGATAGGCAATGGCCTCGGCGGCCGCTTCAAGGCTGACCCATCTGCTGAAATCTGCGTTCGGCATGTCAGCCCGGTTGGCCGGCGTGTCGAGCGTCGAGGGCGCCACGGCGTTGACCAGAATGCCGTTGCCCTTCAGCTCTTCGGCCATCGCCACGGTCATCGCGGCGACTGCCGCCTTGGCGGCGGCGTAGGCCACCTTGCCGGAGCCGCGCCGCGGATCGAGCCCGGCTCGCGCGGTGACATTGACGATGCGGCCCGGCACGGAAGATTCCAGCATCGAGCGTATCGCCGCGCGGCAGCACAGGAAGGTGGTGCGGGCGTTGGTGTCCATCATCTCGGCGAAGGAGGCGGGCTCGATCTTCTCGACCGGCGCGGCGGTGAAGCCGCCGGCCAGATGCACCGATGCCCATAAATTCGGAACGCTGGCATAGAAGGCGTCGACCTTGGCAGGGTCGGCGAGGTCGACGTTATGCGCCAACCTGACGCGGTCATGCGCCGGGAAGGGGAAATGTGCAGGCGCGGCAGCGTGAGCGTTGGGCACATGGCAGATCGCGCCCTGCTCCAGCAGGTTCCCTACGACCGCGCCGCCAAGGGCACCGGTGCCGCCGGTCACCACGATATGTCTGCCGTCCAGTGTTTCCGTCATATTCGACCGCTCCGTCATTGCGCGCCGCCGATCCGGAAGGTCGCGCCTTTCGCGCGATCACTCAACCGAAATCTCTATGACGTAAGGTCGTCCAGTCGCCCGCGCGCGCCCAAGCGCGTCCGCCAAGCCGCCGGCGCCGGAAATCCGCTCGGCGGCAATGCCGTAGGCTTCGGCCAATTTGCAGAAATCCGGCGGTGCCGGGGAGACGCCGACCGGCTCGACGCCGACGTCGAGCATCGAGGTTTCGATCTCGCGGTAGCCGCGATTGTTCCAGACGGCGAAGATCACCGGCGCCGCAGCGTCGAGCGCGGCGCCCAGTTCCGGCAGGGTGAACTGGAAGCCGCCGTCGCCGGTGAGGCAAACGACCGGCGCCTCAGGCCTGGCAAGGACGGCGCCGATCGCCGCCGCCGGGCCATAGCCGAGCGCGCCGAAGCCGGTGGCCGCGTTGAACCAGCCGCCCGGCCGGTCATGATCGTAATAGAGGTTGGCGGCGTAGACCGGCTGGGTCGAATCGCCGACGATGATCGCGCCAGGCAGCGCATCGCGGATCGTCTCGACGGCGCGCAGTTGCGCCTGCATAGCCGGGCCGATCTCGGCAAAGGCCGCTTGCCGCGTCGCGGCGGCGCGAGCGGCGCCGTCGACCGATTGCGCCTGGCCCGTGCCGAGTTCGGCACCCAGCGCCTCGAGCGCTGCACCGCAATCGGCCTGGATCGAAATCCGGGCCGGCCGGCGGGCAAGCTGGTCGGCGCCGATATCGATGCGGATCAGATTGGCAGGCAGGACAAAACCGCCGTCGCCATAGCCATCATAGTCGGTCGGACCGAATTCGGTGCCGGCGGCAATGACCAGATCGGCGCCGGCCATCAGCGCACGCACCGCCTTCAGGCTGGGGCTGGCCGGCACGCCAAGCGGATGGCGATAGAGCAGGCCGCGCGCATTGGCGGTCTGGACGACCGGCGCTCCCAACCTCTCGGCAAGGCGCTGCAACGGTGCTTCGGCCGCTTTGGCGCCGCCGCCGGCCAGGATAAGCGGCCGGCGGGCGGACGCGCATAGCCTTGCCGCCGCGGCAATCGCCGCCACATCCGGCTCGGGCGGCGCTGAATTCCGCAGCAACGGCACGATGCTGTTGCCAGGCAGGCTCATGACATCGGTCGGGATCTCGATATGCACCGGACCCGGACGCGAGGATGAAAACAGCGCAAAGGCGCGGGCGAGCACGCCGGGCAGCTCGCCGGCGTCGGTGACACGGTGCGAAAACAGCGCCACCTTCTCCATCATGCCGCGCTGGTCTGGCAGTTCATGCAGATGGCCAAGGCCTTTGCCCAGCGTCGGTGTGGCGTTGACGCCCGAGATTACCAGCATCGGCACCGAATCGGCGCGCGCCTGGCCCATGGCGGTGATGGTGTTGGTCAGCCCCGGCCCGGTGATGACGAAGGCGATGCCGGGCCTGCCGCTGGCGCGCGCATAGCCATCAGCCATGAAGCCGGCGCCCTGCTCGTGGCGCGGCGTGACGTGACGGATCTTCGACCGCGCAAGCCCGCGATAGAGCTCGACCGTGTGTACGCCGGGAATGCCGAAGACTATGTCGACGCCGTGCGCTTCGAGCAAGGTGATGAGCGCTTCGCCGATGGTCGTCATTGTCTTAGCACCGGGCGTGTGAGGCAGGTCGGGCCGCCCTCGCAGGCAATGCACAGCGCATCGGCCTCGAATGTCGAGACCGTACAGCCAGCGGCCTGCATGGCAGCCGCCGTCTTCGGAAAACCGGCAACGGCGATAACCTGGCGCGGCGCGGTCGGCAGGACGTTGAGGCTGAGCCCATTCGAGGCGAAGAATTCGTCGGCGTCGCCCTCGACCAGCCGAATGCCGCGTTCGCGCAGCATTTGGTGGAAGGCGACCGGCAGGAGGGGCGCATAGACCAGCGCCAGATCGTCGGCGAGCGGGCTGATCACCGACATCAGGTGCAGGCAGGCCTCCTCGCCTTGCCAGAGCGGCAGGTCGAAGCCGTAGACCTGGATACCCTTGGGCGAAAGCAGGTTGGCGAGCTGCTGGATGCCGAGCTGATTGGTGCGCACGCCGCGGCCGACGGCCAGCGTGTTTGCATCCACCCACACGCAGTCGCCGCCCTCGACCTGGCCGGGAGCCTCGATACGGCCAAGGATGGGGATGCCCATGCGCCCATAGGCTGCCTCGTGCAGGCCTGGCTCGGGCCGGCGCAGCGCCTTGCCCATAGCGAGGATAACCGCGCCGTGGTCGGTCATCAGCGAGGGATCGTGGGTGAAGACCGAATCGGCAAGCCCGTCATCGGCGTCGCTCAGCCATTCGATTTCGGCGCCTGAGACAGAAATCAGCCTGGCCAGCGCATCATGCTGGGCCGCCGCTTTTTGCGGATCGAAGCCGGGGCCATAGTGCCAATCCAGCGCTTCGGCCCGACGCATGGCGCTGGCGGCGGAGCGCATCAGCACGCGCTGCAGCGTCCCGGCCATCGACTGCGACCCGTATGCTTTGACCACTAAATTCTCCTGAAACGCGCCCCTCCTGCCAATAGCCACTCGGCAGGCGGTGATCAATGGTCCAAAAACTGCGGTTGACGGAGGCAAGCGGAACGGTCCATCTTGAGAATCGGAACGCTGTCCAGTGACGGGTAATGGGTAAAAAATTCCAGCAAGGACTGCCTCGGTTGCTCCGCGGGGCGCCGCGACGATGACAGCGCCCGTCACCGCCCTGAAGCATCCGGCGCAGAACGGCGCTGCCGAAGCCATCCACGTCGAGAACCTGCACAAGAATTTCGGCAACCTGCACGTACTGAAGGGCGTTTCGCTGTCGGCGCGCGACGGCGAGGTGATCGCCATCATCGGCGGCTCAGGCTCGGGCAAATCCACGCTGCTGCGCTGCATCAACTGCCTGGAGAACCCGACCAGCGGCATCATCCGCGTCAATGGCGAGCAGATCCGGTTGAAGGCCGACAGCCACGGTCACACCGTGCCCGCCGACCGCAAGCAGATCGAACGCATCCGCTCCAAGCTCGGCATGGTCTTCCAGAATTTCAATCTGTGGAGCCACATGACGTTGATCGAGAACGTCATCGAGGTTCCCGTGCATGTGCTCGGCGTCAGGCGCGATGTGGCGATCGGCGAGGCGGAAAAGCTGCTCGCCCGCGTCGGCCTTGCCGAAAAACGCGACGTCTATCCCGCCTATCTGTCGGGCGGCCAACAACAGCGCGCCGCGATCGCCAGGGCGCTGGCCATCAATCCGCGCGTCATGCTGTTCGATGAGCCGACCTCGGCGCTCGACCCGGAGCTGGTCGGTGAGGTGCTGAAGGTGATCGGCGACCTGGCGCGCGAAGGCCGCACCATGGTGCTGGTCACCCATGAGATGAAGTTTGCCCGCGAGGTCGCGACGCATGTCGTCTACCTCCATAATGGGCTGGTCGAGGAAGAGGGGCCGCCGGAACAGATCTTCGGCGCACCCAGATCCGAAAGACTGAAGCAGTTTCTGCGCAATGTTGGATGACTTGCGAGAAAAGCAGACGGGAACGTCAAAGCAAAAAAACGGGAGAACTGAAAGAAATGAAACCTTTTCTCAAAACGGTGCTCGCGGCCACGCTGATCGCATTGTCGGGTGCATTTTCGGCAAGCGCCGAACAGATCAAGGTGGGATTTTCGCCTGAAGCCTATCCGCCGTTTTACTCGCAGGATGCATCCGGCAAGTGGGGCGGCTGGGAAGTCGACATCGTCAACGCCATCTGCGGCGAAGCCAAGCTGGATTGCGTATTGACGCCAGTCCCATGGGACGGCCTTATCCCGGCGCTTAAAACCAAGAAGATCGATGCAATCATGAATTCGATGTCCATTACCGACGAACGCAAGAAGGAAATCGACTTCTCCGACAAATATTATAACACGCCGACCGCGGTGATCGGCGCCAAGGATCAGAAATTCGATGCGACGCCAGAGGGGCTGAAGGGCAAGATAGTCGGCGTTCAGGCCTCCACGGTGCACGCCGCCTACGCCAAGAAGCACTTCACCGACGCTGCGGAAATCAAGGAATACCAGACGCAGGACGAGGCAAATCAGGATCTCGCCGCCGGCCGGATCGATGCCACCCAGGCCGATTCGATCGCGCTCGACGCATTTTTGAAGTCGGATCAAGGCAAAGCGTGCTGCGACCTCAAGGGTTATGTCGCACCGGACCTGGAAGTGCTCGGGCCTGGCGTCGGCGCCGGCGTACGCCAAGGCGACACCGAGATCAAGGATAAGCTCAATGCCGCAATCAAGGCTATCCGAGCCAATGGCAAGTATGCCGAAATCACCAAGAAGTACTTCGACTTCGACATCTACGGCGACGAGTCGCAGTCCAACTGACGGCAGCGGCATCAAGCCGGGCAGGCCTAGCCGCCATCGTCGCGATGGCACGTCCGGCTTGATACATCATTGGCGCCTCAACCCGGAAGTCCAGGGGGACATAAGCTGAGCGACGTTCTCGCCACCATGTTCGGAGCCAGTTCGCTGGAATTGCTGTCCTTCGAACCGCCGAACGGCAGGGGTCTCAACCTTCTGCACGGGCTGGCAAACTCGGTCGGAATTGCCTTCGGTTCCTTTGGGGTCGGTCTTGTGATCGGCGTCGGCGGCGCCTATGGCAAGCTCTATGGCGGGCCGGTGGTCCGTGACCTGCTGGAAGTTTACACCACAGTGGTCCGCGCCGTGCCCGAGCTGGTCCTGATCCTGCTGCTTTATTTCGCTGGTACCGACCTCATCAACCAGTTGCTTACCGCGCTCGGTTATGCCGCGATCGATATCAACGGGGTTGTCGCCGGCATAGGTGTGCTCGGGGTCGTGCAGGGCGCCTACTCCACCGAAGTCTTGCGCGGCGCGATCCGCGCCATTCCGCAAGGCCAGATCGAAGCCGCCCGGGCGTATGGAATGCCTCCCGGCCTGCTTCTCAGGCGCATAACGCTGCCGGCGATGCTGCCCTTCGCCATTCCGGGGTTGGCAAATCTGTGGCTGATCGCCACCAAGGACACCGCGCTTCTCGCGATCGTCGGCGTTAATGAACTGACCCAAACCACACGGACGGCAGCCGGCGCGACGAAGGCTTATTTCACCTTCTTCATGGCGGCGGGCGCGCTCTATCTCGTCCTGACCCTCGTCTCCAACATCGCTATCGGGCGCGTTGAGCGCTGGGCACGACGCGGCATGCCCTCGATCGCGGGATCGCATTGATGGCCGCCGAAACTCCGGTCATTGACGCCGCCGCACGGGCCTCGCTGTGGGTGCAGCCGCACCGCATAGCGCTGATCCTGATCGCGCTGGTTGTCGTAGTGGCATCGATTTTCCTCATGCGCTGGGATTGGCTGCCGGCCTATCTGCCGCTGGCCTTGCAAGGCATATGGCGGACCATCTGGCTGCTTGTGGTAACGTCGGTGCTGGGCATCGCGCTGGCCATTCCCCTCGGCCTTGCGCAGGTGATCGGCCCGCCGATCTTGAGTGTGCCGGCCAAGGTGTTCTGCACGATTATTCGCGGCACGCCGCTGCTGCTCCAGCTCTGGCTGCTCTACTACGGACTGGGTTCGCTGTTTCCGCAATTTCCTTGGATACGCGAGTCGTTCCTCTGGCCCATTCTAAGGCAGGCATGGCCCTACGCCGTTCTTTATCTGACGATATAGTATGCGGTCTAATGATTCCAAAAAAGAGCTGACGGGTGGGAGGGGGGGGGGGGTGGGGGGGGGGGGGGGGGGGGGGCTTGGGGGGGGGGGGGG
>NZ_JAMYSV010000004.1:0-20000 GCF_040322115.1 Mesorhizobium sp. M0195
CCCCCGCGCGCCCGGGGGCTGCGGGGGCCTCATTCTGGTTGGTGGCGCGCGACCGCCAGCGGGGCGGGTTCGCCCGGGGCCGCGGGCGGGCCTCGCCGGGGGGGGGGGGCCCCGCGGCGCGCGCGGCGGGCATCCCCGCGCTGATCGCGGAGGTGGAGAGCGCATCCCTGGTGCTGGACACCCCGGCGGCACGCCTTATCGCCCGTGGTGAGGAACGGCCCCTCCTGCTCGATGAAGTCGAAGCGCTTCTGGCGTCGGGGGCGCTCGTGGTGGATGCATGCCGCAATGTCGTGCGGGTAGCAGATACGGTCGTCTCGCTGGCGACCCGCCCGGTGCTGTTCGCGCTGGCCCGCGCGCTGGCCGAAGCCTGGCCGGGGGACGTGGCAAGATCGACGCTTATCGCGCGCGCTTTCCGCGGAAAGGACGCGGACGAATCACATCGCGCACGGTTACGGGTCGAAGTCGGGCGGCTTCGCGCGGAGCTTCGTAGCTTGGCCGATGTGAGCGCAACGAAGCGGGGGTTTGCGCTGGCGCCGCGCCGCGCAGGTGAGGTCGTCGTGCTGGCGCCGCCCGTCGAAGAAGAGCATGCCCCCGTGCTCGCCTTCCTCGCTGACGGCGAGTCTTGGTCGAGTTCGGCCCTGGCGATTGCGCTTGGAGCCAGTTCGCGTACCGTGCAGCGGGCGCTCGAGCAGCTCGCCCAGGCCGGCAAGGTGCAGGCGTTCGGCCGCGGACGGGCGCGTCGCTGGATGACCCCGCCGCTGCCGGGTTTCCCGACAATCTTGTTACTCCCCGGTCCACTGCCGGGCTACTAGGATGGAATTATGGAACGATCCTCTGCCGAAATCATCCGTGAATACGGACCCTTTCCGGGTGTCGACCACGTAGACGGCGTTACCTTCGACGGTGAGCATGTCTGGTTTGCCTCAGGCGACAGATTGAACGCCTTCGATCCGGCAAGCGGCAAAGTGGTGCGCTCGATCGAGGTCGCGGCACACGCCGGAACGGCCTTCGACGGCCAGCACCTCTATCAAATCGCCGAGGATCGCATCCAGAAGATCGATCCAAAGAATGGCCAGGTGCTGGCGTCGATCCCGGCGCCTGGCAATGGCGGTGATTCCGGGCTCGCCTGGGCCGAAGGAACGCTCTGGGTCGGGCAGCATCGGGGCCGAAAGATTCATCAGGTCGATCCCGAGACAGGGGCAATCCTTCGCACCATCGTTTCCAACCGCGTCGTCACCGGCGTCAGCTGGGTCGACGGCGAGCTGTGGCATGGGACTTGGGAGGGCGAGGAGAGCGATGTCCGGCGGATCGATCCTGAAACGGGAAAGGTTCTGGAGAAGCTCGATATGCCGCCGGGAACAGGCGTGTCGGGGCTCGAATCCGATGGCGGCGACCAGTTTTTCTGCGGTGGCGGAAACAGCGGCAAGATCAGAGCTGTTCGCCGGCCCAAACGAGGCTCTGCGACCAAGATCTGAGCTTTTTCCATCCCCTCGGCCCGGCCCTTGGCCGGTTCGGTTAGCTCAAGCTCGCGATCAGTTTTTCGAGCAGGCGGGCCAGCATGGTCTGCTCCGGGCGTGCTAACCCAGAAAGTATCTGGTGCTCGTTGGCGACGTGAGCAGTCACCGCCTCATCGATCAAAGCGAGGCCCTTCCCGGTCAGCTGCACAATAATCCCGCGGCGATCGTCGGGGTGCGGCCCGCGCTTGATCAGGCCGGATTTCTCGAGCCGATCGAGGCGGTTGGTCATCGCGCCCGACGTCACCATCGTCGCCTCGTACAGAGCCGTCGGCGTCAGCGCATATGGCGGCCCGCAACGACGCAGCGTCGCCAGCACGTCGAATTCTCCGGATTGCAGCCCGTAACTTGCAAACAGCGGCGCCAGCCGCTCTCGTGCGATCAACGAGGCGGCCTCGTTCAACCGTCCAAGCACGGCCATCGGCGAGACATCGAGATCCGGCCGTTCCTTTTTCCATTGCTCGATCGCTTTTGCCGCGCGATCCATGTCTCTCACCGTTATGTATCTTGACGTGAAGAATCTTTATATTATCTTACCTCAGCTTGTGGTGTAGGCCAAGGGCCGCGAACGGGCGACGGGATGGTGCGATGAAATTTCTCTGGGACTCGGCGCTTGGCCTTCTGGTCGTCACCGGCGGACTGCTCGGCCTGACGCTGCCGTTCGGCAAGATCGCGACGATGGCCGGCGTGCCCGCCATGGTCTGGGCCTTCGTCATCTCGCTTGGCGCCGGCGGCGTGCTTTTGTGCGCATTGCTGCTCAACGGGCAGCGCATGCGGCTTACGCTGCACAGGCTGCGCTATTTCTTCGTGACCGCGGCCGTCTCCTACGCAATCCCCAATCTGCTGATGTTTTCAGCGATTCCGCATCTGGGCGCCGGCTATAGCGGCATCATGTTCACGCTGTCGCCGGTCGTCACGCTGGTGTTCTCGATTCTGCTCGGCGTCAGGCGCCAGACCACGCTGGGCGTCGTCGGCATCGCCGTCGGTTTCGTGGGCGCAGTCATGGTGGCCGTGACGCGCGGCGAAGCGGGCCAGCCGGCCGAATTTTTCTGGGTTGCGATGGGCCTGCTCATCCCCGTCAGCCTCGCCGCCGGCAACATTTACCGTACCGTCGACTGGCCCGAAGGCACCGGCCCGATCGAGCTCGCCGTCGGCAGCCGTCTGGCAGCAGCTTTGATGCTGCTTGCCGGCATTCTGGTGCTGCTGGAAGGCAATGCATTCGGCTCGCTCGGCGGCGTGCGGCTGGTCGCTGCGGCACAGGTGGCATCAGCCTCGGCGATGTTCGCCTTCTTCTTCCGCCTGCAAGCGGTCGGCGGCCCGGTCTATCTCAGCCAGATCGGCTACGTCGCGGCGGCGGTCGGGCTGTTTGCCGGGACCCTCTTCCTCGGCGAGCGCTATCAACTGCTGACCTGGGCCGGTGCCGTCATCATCACCGCCGGCGTGTTCATCACCACCAGGGCGCAAAGCCAGAAGACATAGGGGCGAGAAGGCATAAGTTTCAGACGGATGCTTTCTCCGCCAGCACCATGTAGTTGACGTCCATGTCCTTCGAGCGCTGCCAGCGGTCGGCGAGCGGGTTGTAGGTGACGCCGGTGCGGTCGATGACGGTCAGGCCAGCACCTGCAAGCGCCTTTTCCAGTTCCTCGGGGCGCACCAGCTTGCCGAACTGGTGGGTGCCGCGGGGCAGCCAGCGCAGCACATATTCGGCGCCGATGATGGCCAGGCCCAGGGCCTTCAGCGTGCGGTTGATGGTGGCCACGAACATGATGCCGCCGGGCTTGACCATCTCGCCGCATTTGGCCAGGAACAGATCGACATCGGCGACATGCTCGACCACTTCCATGTTGAGGATGACGTCGAATTTTTCGCCGGCGTCGGCCAGGTCTTCCGCGGTGGTGGCGCGGTAATCAACGCTCACGCCGACTTCCGCCGCATGCAGCTTGGCCACTTCGATGTTGGTGGCGGAGGCATCGGCGCCGACCACTTCGGCGCCAAGCCGCGCCATCGGTTCGCACAAAAGCCCGCCGCCGCAGCCGATGTCAAGGAAGCGCAGGCCTTCGAACGGCCGTGCCGCACGCGGATCGCGGCCGAAGCGGGCCGCCACCTGGTCGCGGATATAGGCAAGCCGGATCGGGTTGAACTTGTGCAACGGGCGGAACTTGCCGTTCGGGTTCCACCATTCGGCGGCAAGGGCGGAAAAGCGTTCCACCTCTCCGGCATCGATCGTCGATCGTCGGGGCTCAGGCATCGCGTGGTCTCCTCGGACGCTAGGAAGTCGGGCGCGAGGCTGCGAATGTCAAGGCGCGAAATTCACCGCCGGCTGCGCGATGCGCGCGATGCCTGCCGACGCCGCCTTTTGCCGGCTGCATTTGTGTCAGCACGTGTCAGTTGATGGTGTGCCGGAAGGAAACGCCTAGGCTTTGGCGAACGAAGCAGAGACATCGGGTTCGGAGGAGTGCACAACGATGCGAGCGGTTGCTTCCATTCTTTGGCGCCGGCTTGACCAGGAAGGCCACGACGCTTGTCGGAAGCGAGTTCTGGGTGGAATCTCAGGGGACAAGCGCTTTTCGTCCAGGACGGCAAGCCGTGCAGCATCGCGTACGAAGTGGACTGCGACGCCGATTGGCGTACACGCTCGGCGCGCGCCGACGGCTTTGTCGGCACGCAAGAGCTGCATTATGGGATCGACCGGCTGACCGAGCGCCCATGGACGCTGAACGGCGAGCATCAAGCGGAAGTCGACGGCCTCATCGATGTCGATCTCGGCTTCACACCCGCCACAAACCTTTTGGCGCTTCGCCGTTTTGCCCTCGATGTCGGCATGGCGACGCCCGCGCCGGCAGCCTATCTGACATTTCCCGAACTCAGGCTCGTTCGCCTGGAACAGACCTACCAGCGCGTCGATGCGGCACATTACGCCTACGAAGCCCCGATGTTCGGCTACAATGAGATGCTGGAGGTCTCGCCGATCGGTTTCGTCCTCGACTATCCGCGCCTGTGGAGAGCCACGGCACAGCTGGGCTGAAGCGCGCACCATATTGGCAAGACGCAGGGCAGGCACGATGCTGCGCTGGTGTGTCGCCCGGCCGCCAGCGGCGGCACGCCTTGCGAAACGACTGTCATTTGGCTAAGGAGGCCGCGCATTGAGCGCCTCGCCACAGCTTGGCGCATTTTTCCACTTTTCGGCCTTCGGTCCGGCATCCAGTCAAAGGCATTTCGCTTCCATGGCGCGCATCGTGATGAAATTCGGCGGAACGTCCGTCGCCGACATCGCCCGCATCCGCAATGTGGCGCGCCATGTCAAACGCGAGGTCGATGCCGGGCATGAGGTCGCAGTGGTGGTCTCGGCGATGGCCGGCAAGACCAACGAGCTCGTGCAATGGACGCGCGAGGCCTCGCCAATGCACGATGCGCGCGAATATGACGCCGTAGTCGCTTCCGGCGAACAGGTTACGGCCGGCTTGCTGGCGATCGCGCTGCAGAACATCGGCGTGCATGCCCGTTCCTGGCAAGGCTGGCAGATTCCGATCAAGACCGATAACGCGCATGGCGCGGCGCGCATTCTCGATATCGACGGCGGATTCCTGATCAAGCGCTTCGGCGAAGGCCAGGTGGCGGTGGTCGCCGGTTTCCAGGGCATCGGGCCGGACAACCGGATCGCAACGCTCGGCCGCGGCGGTTCCGATACCAGCGCAGTCGCCATCGCGGCGGCGGTCAAGGCCGACCGCTGCGATATCTACACCGATGTCGATGGGGTCTACACGACCGATCCGCGCATCGAGCCGAAGGCCCGGCGGCTGGCCAAGATTTCCTTCGAGGAAATGCTCGAAATGGCCTCGCTCGGGGCCAAGGTCCTGCAGGTGCGCTCGGTCGAGCTTGCCATGGTGCACAGGGTGCGTACCTTTGTGAGGTCGTCCTTCGACGATCCCGATGCACCCGGAATGGGGGATTTGCTCAATCCGCCGGGAACGCTTATTTGCGACGAGGAAGAGATCGTGGAACAGCAGGTCGTCACCGGAATTGCCTATGCCAAGGACGAAGCGCAGATTTCGCTGCGCCGCGTCGGCGACCGGCCGGGCGTCGCCGCCGGCATTTTCGGGCCGCTGGCCGAGGCCAACATCAATGTCGATATGATCGTCCAGAACATTTCCGAGGACGGCAAGTTCACTGACATGACTTTTACCGTGCCATCCGGCGACGTCGACAAGGCGCTTGCCGTGCTCGAACGGCTGAAGGCGACGATCGGCTACGACGTGGTGCAGTCGGAAGCCGGCATGTCGAAGGTCTCGGTCATCGGCATCGGCATGCGCAGCCATGCAGGCGTCGCCGCCACAGCCTTCAAGGCGCTGGCCGACCGCGCGATCAACATCCGCGCCATCACAACGTCCGAAATCAAGATTTCGATCCTGATCGACGGTCCCTATACGGAACTAGCAGTTCGCACTTTGCATTCCGTGTACGGTCTGGATAAGCAGTAGCAGACTGCATCGGCCCGAAAATCGGAGTCGATTTTCGGAAGGCGGGATGCGCGGATCGAAAGGCTTGGAGCGGTCTTTATGCGTCCAATTGGACGATGGCGCTCTAATTGAGTTGTTGCGTTTGTGCCGCTGTGCAGGGCAACCTGCACCGGTTGAAACGCTATTGGAGAAGAAGCCGCGATGCGTGATTCGGCCAGTGGCCCGCGCGTTTTGCTGAAACGGCTCCGCGAGCTCATGCAAGAGCCGCTGGAGCCGCAGGAGCGGCTTGACCGAATCGTGCGCGACATCGCCTCCAACATGGTTGCCGAGGTCTGCTCGCTTTATGTTCTGCGCGCCGATTCGGTGCTCGAACTCTACGCCACCGAAGGCTTGAACCCGAACGCCGTCCACCTGGCGCAGCTGAGGCTGGGCCAAGGCCTGGTCGGCACGATCGCGGCCTCGGCGCGGCCGCTCAACCTCTCCAACGCGCAGGAGCATCCTGCCTTCGCCTACCTGCCGGAGACAGGGGAAGAGATATACAATTCCTTCCTCGGCGTGCCGGTGCTGCGGGCAGGGCGGACGCTCGGCGTTCTGGTCGTGCAGAACAAGACCATGCGCCATTATCGCGACGACGAGGTCGAGGCGCTGGAAACGACGGCGATGGTGATCGCCGAGATGATCGCCACCGGCGATCTGGAGCGGCTGACAAGGCCCGGCCTAGAGCTCGATCTGCGCCGCCCGGTAAGCTTTACCGGCCTGTCCTTCAATGAAGGCGTCGGGCTCGGCCATGTGGTGCTGCACGAGCCGCGTATCGTCGTCACCAACCTGTTCAACGAGGATAGCGAGGAAGAGGTCAGGCGGCTCGACGCGTCGCTCGGCTCGCTCAGGCTGTCTATCGACGACATGCTGGAGCGCCGCGACGTCGCCTTCGAGGGCGAGCATCGCCAGGTGCTCGAAGCCTATCGCATGTTCGCCAACGACCGCGGCTGGGTGCGCCGGCTGGAGGAGGCGATCCGCAATGGCCTGACGGCCGAAGCGGCGGTCGAGAAAGTGCAGAGCGACATGCGTGCCCGCATGCTGCATATGACCGATCCGTATCTGCGCGAACGGATGAGCGATTTCGACGATCTCGCCAATCGGCTGCTGCGGCAACTGATGGGGCGCGGACCGGAGGACGTCGCGGCCGCGCTGCCCAAGGACGCCATCATCGTCGCCCGCTCGATGGGGGCTGCCGAGCTGCTCGATTATCCCAGGGACAAGCTGCGCGGGCTGGTGCTGGAAGACGGCGCCGCGACCAGCCATGTCGTCATTGTGGCGCGAGCCATGGGCATACCCGTCGCCGGCCAGATGAAGGGCGCCGTTTCCATGGCGGAAAACGGCGATGCCATCATCGTCGACGGCGAGGAAGGCGCGATCCATCTGCGCCCGCAGCCCGACCTCGAGGCGGCCTATGCCGAGAAAGTGCGCTTCAGGGCGCGGCGGCAGGAGGTCTACCGCGAGCTGCGCAAGAAGCCGTCGGTGACCAAGGACGGAGTCCAGGTCGATCTTCTGATGAATGCCGGACTGGCGGTGGATTTGCCGCAACTGGCCGAAGCAGGTGCGGCCGGCATCGGCCTGTTCCGCACCGAACTGCAATTCATGGTCGCCTCGACCTTTCCGCGCGCCGAAGCCCAGGAGCGGCTCTATCGTGACGTGCTCGAAGCGGCGCGCGGCAAGCCGGTGACATTCCGCACCATCGATATCGGCGGCGACAAGGTGCTGCCCTATTTCAAGGGCTCGATTCAGGAAGAGAACCCGGCACTCGGCTGGCGCGCCATCCGCCTGACCCTCGACCGGCCCGGATTGCTGCGTACCCAGATCCGCGCGCTGCTCAAGGCGTGCGGCGGACGCGAACTGAAGCTGATGCTGCCGATGGTGACCGAACTCGGCGAGATTGCGCAGGCGCGCGAGATCATCGATCGCGAGGTGCGGCATCTGTCGCGCTTTGCCCATCATTTGCCGACCAGCCTCAAACTCGGGGCGATGCTGGAGGTGCCGTCGCTGCTGTTCCAGCTCGACGAACTGATGAAGGCGGTCGATTTCGTCTCGGTCGGCTCGAACGACCTGTTCCAGTTCGTCATGGCGGTGGATCGCGGCAACACCCAGTTGTCCGACCGCTTCGACCCGCTCTCGACGCCGTTCCTGCGCGTCCTGAAGCAGATTGCCGACGCCGGGGCGCGCAACCATACGCCGGTGACCCTGTGCGGCGAACTTGCCGGCAAGCCGATTTCGGCGATGGCGCTGATCGGCCTTGGCTACCGCTCGATCTCGATGTCGCCGGCATCGATCGGCCCGGTCAAGGCGATGCTGACTGAACTGCCGCTCAGCGAGCTGGAGGCGTTCTTCGACGACAATCTGATGGCGCCGGCGCATGGCCTGCCGATGCGGGCGCTGCTGCAAGCCTTTGCCGACGACCGCTCTATACCGCTATAGACTTCGCCATGATCAACCTGCCCCGCGACCGTATGGATCAAGTCGTCAAGCGTTTCGACATGCTCGAAGCGCAGATGTCGGCCGGGCCGGCGCCGGACGCCTATGTGAGGATGGCCTCCGAATATGCCGACATCCAGGAGATGGTGGCAAAGATCAGGGCACTGCGCGCCGCCGAGCGCGAACAGGCCGATCTGGAGGCGATGCTCGCCGACAAGGGCACTGACGCCGAGATGCGCGCCTTAGCCGAGGCCGACCTGCCGGAGGTCAAGCATCAAATCGAGGTGCTGCAAAAGGACATCCAGATCCTGCTGTTGCCCAAGGATGCCGCAGACGACAAGAACGCCATCCTCGAAATCCGTGCCGGCACCGGCGGCGACGAGGCGGCGCTTTTTGCCGGCGACCTGTTTCGCATGTACGAGCGCTATGCAGCGGCGCATGGCTGGCGTTTCGAGACGGTGTCGGCCAGCGAAGGCGAGGTCGGCGGCTACAAGGAAATCATCGCCACCGTTTCGGGCAAGGGCGTCTTTGCCCATCTGAAGTTCGAATCCGGCGTGCACCGGGTGCAGCGCGTGCCGACGACCGAGGCGGGCGGGCGCATCCACACTTCGGCGGCGACGGTCGCGGTGCTGCCGGAAGCCGAAGAGGTCGACATCGACATCCGGGCCGAAGACATCCGCATCGACACGATGCGCGCCTCGGGTTCCGGCGGCCAGCACGTCAACACCACCGATTCGGCCGTGCGCATCACCCATCTGCCGACCGGCATCATGGTGGTGCAGGCGGAAAAATCGCAGCACCAGAACCGGGCGAAGGCCATGCAGATCCTACGCGCCAGGCTTTACGACCTCGAACGCAGCAAAGCGGACGAGGAACGTTCAGAATCGCGCAAGTCGCAGGTTGGCTCGGGCGACCGCTCGGAACGCATCCGCACCTATAATTTTCCGCAGGGTCGCGTCACCGATCATCGCATTAACCTGACGCTCTACAAGCTCGACCGGGTGATGATGGGCGAACTCGACGAGATCATCGACGCGCTGATAGCCGATCACCAGTCGAAGCTGCTCGCCGATATAGGCATCGATGGCTGACAGCCTGCCCGCCACTCTGGCGCCGCTGCTGCGGGAAGCGCGAAACCGGCTCGCCGCAGCCGGGATTGCGGATCCGGCGCTCGATTCCAGGCTGATCGTCGAGCATTTTTCCGGCACGAACCGCACGCAGGCCATCGCCGATCCTGGGTGCGCGGTCGATGCGGACGTGACGGCGGGAATCGATGCCGCCTTGCGCCGGCGCATCGCCGGCGAGCCGGTGCACCGCATCCTCGGTTACCGCGAATTCTACGGCTTGCGCCTTTCGCTTTCGCCGCAAACGCTGGAGCCGCGACCGGATACCGAAACGCTGGTCGAGGCGGTGCTGCCTTTCGTCAAGGCAATGGCGGCACGCGAAGGCGGTTGCCGCATCCTCGATCTCGGGACCGGCACCGGTGCCATCGCGCTGGCGTTGCTCAGCGCGGTTCCGGCCGCGACCGCCACTGGCGTCGACATTTCGCAAGAGGCGCTGGCCACCGCCACGCGCAATGCCAGGGAATTGGGGCTCGCCGGCCGGTTCACGGCGCTCAAATCCGACTGGTTTGAAAAAGTTTCTGGCCGGTACCATGTAATTGCCGCAAACCCTCCCTATATACCCTCAGACGACATTGGAAATCTGCAGGACGAGGTCCGCAGTTTCGATCCACGCCAGGCCCTGGATGGCGGTGTGGACGGTCTGAG
Source organism: Mesorhizobium sp. M0195 (assembly GCF_040322115.1). NCBI lineage: Bacteria > Pseudomonadati > Pseudomonadota > Alphaproteobacteria > Hyphomicrobiales > Phyllobacteriaceae > Mesorhizobium > Mesorhizobium sp. M0195. Next base: position 10,210 of record NZ_JAMYSV010000004.1, read on the forward strand.
CCCCTACAGGAAGATCGCCGCAGGAGCGGCAGCGTATTTGGAAGTCCAAGGCAGGATTGCGGTCGAGATCGGCCATACGCAGCACCAACAGGTTACGGAGATATTCTCCGCGGCCGGGTACAGTTCTGTCGGGGTGTTTCGTGATCTCGGCGGAAACAACAGAGTTCTTGTGTTCGAACGGTGGAAGCCGTGATGCAGTGCGAAAAAAGCGCTTGGCAATACCGGGGAATGCGGCTAGGGTCGCCTTAACCGGATGAGACGAAGCAGGCAGTGCTCTTAGCGATTCGGTTTTCCTTGGAAATAGCTGCCTTCTTGCGCAAACGACGCCCAAGCTTCGTGCGGGAATCGTCCGGCAAGTGAAGTAACCGGAACAGGATGGCACGTGGCGCCAACGCAATTGATGCGGGCGAACGCCGGTGAAAGAACGAAACGGCTGGCCGCATGAGCGCCTCCGTTCGTGAAGAGTTTTTCGAAAATTTCAAAGTGAAGAGAGTCTAATGAGGCCACAACAGCAAAACAGGCGCATGCGCGGTCGCAACAACAATGGCGGCGGCGGCAATAACAATAACAACAACAACCGTAAGGGGCCGAATCCCCTGACGCGCAACTATGAGAGCAACGGCCCGGACGTGAAGATCCGCGGATCGGCTCAGCAGATTGCCGAGAAGTACGCAACCCTAGCCCGTGACGCGCACAGCTCCGGCGACCGGGTGATGGCGGAAAACTATCTCCAGCACGCAGAACACTATAACCGCATCATCGCAGCCGCTCAGGCGCAGATGCCGATCCAGAACGCCCAGCAGATTCGCGATGATTTCGACGATGATGGCGACGAGGATCGCGACGAGTTCGACAATGCTGGCAACAACAATGCCAACGAGACATCGGGCTCGACGGTCAATCAGGGGGCCGGCCCGCAGCCGGTCATCGATGGCACGCCGGCCGAGCTGGCGCTGAACCAGGAAAACAGCCGTGACAATCGCGGCGGCCGCGATAACCGTGACGGCCGCGACAATAATGGCGGTCGCCACCGCGACCGTCGCCCCAATGGCGGTTACGGCCAGAACGGCCAGCGTGGCGAGTTTAGCTCGCGCGGCGAGCAGCAGGGTGGCCAGCGCGTCGAACAGCCACGGCGCGAGGAGGTTCCGGCGCAGGCGGAGCCCGTGCGGGCAGCTGAGCCGATCTTTGTGGGTGAGCCCGCACAGCAATTTCACAACCTTTCGCCGGCGGGTCTCGCCGCCCAGGCCGAGCTCAACGAAGCCGCTGCCGAAAGCAGCCCGGCCCGCCGCCCCAGGCGCCCGCGTCGCCCGCGCCTCGATGTCGAACAGGCAAATGGCGGCAACGACAACGCCGGCCCTGAGAGTGCCGAGACAAGCAATGCCGAGACAAGCAATGCCGGGACTGGCAATACCGAGACTGGCAATGTCGGGACTGGCAACACCGAGACTGGCAATACCGAGACTGGCAATACCGACGCTGGCAATGTCGATGCAGCGCCGGCTGAAAGCCCCGGCGGTCAAGCTGTGATCGCAGACGTCGAGAATTGATCGAAAAAACGTTCGGCCGATCTTAGGGCATCCTTTAGCCCAAAGGCGCGTCGCGTTCGACCGGCCTCATGCGACGCGCGTTAGGTTCCTATTGTGATGATGCATATCGTTATCGCAAAACCGCCGCGCACTTTTGCGGGACATGTATGGACGGCGGAGAGAAATCTCCGCCGTTTTTGTTTTGCGTGCTCGCAATATTATTATCCATTCGCCAGTGTCGAGGCGTCTTGAGGGTCCGTGGTTTGCGTCCCATATCTTGCGTGAACAGGATCCGGCTCGAACGGGCGGGTCCGTCACCGCAATCTGATCCGGTGCCGCGAAGCGGGCCGGTGACGGAAGGAGACAGGCATGAATCTTGAAAAATATTCCGAGCGCGTGCGCGGCTTTATCCAGTCCGCGCAAACCATGGCGCTTTCCCGCAATCACCAGCAATTCACCCCCGAGCATATCCTCAAGGTCCTCGTCGATGACGACGAGGGCCTGGCTGCGTCGCTGATCGAGCGCGCCGGCGGCAATGTCCGGGACGTCAAACTCGGCGTCGAAACGGCACTGGAGGCAATGCCCAAGGTCGAGGGCGGCAATGGCCAGCTCTATCTGGCCCAGCCGCTGGCAAAGGTGTTTTCGACCGCCGAGGAACTGGCCAAGAAGGCCGGTGACAGCTTCGTCACCGTCGAACGGCTGTTGCAGGCGCTCGCCATGGAAAAATCGGCCAAGACGGCCGACATCCTGGCCAAGGCCGGTGTCACGCCGCAGAAGCTGAACCAGGTCATCAACGACGTACGCAAAGGTCGTACCGCCGATTCGGCGAGCGCCGAGCAGGGCTACGACGCGCTGAAGAAATACGCGCGCGACCTGACGGCGGACGCTCGCGCGGGCAAGCTTGACCCGGTCATCGGCCGTGACGACGAGATCCGCCGCACGATCCAGGTGCTGTCGCGCCGCACCAAGAACAACCCGGTGCTGATTGGCGAACCCGGCGTCGGCAAGACGGCGATCGCTGAAGGGCTGGCGCTGCGCATCGTCAATGGCGATGTGCCGGAATCGCTCAAGGACAAGCAGCTGATGGCGCTCGACATGGGCTCGCTGATCGCCGGGGCCAAATACCGCGGCGAGTTCGAGGAGCGGCTGAAGGCGGTGCTTTCCGAGGTCACGTCCGCCGCCGGCGGCATCATCCTGTTCATCGACGAGATGCACACGCTGGTCGGCGCCGGCAAGGCGGATGGCGCCATGGATGCGTCGAACCTGCTGAAGCCGGCGCTGGCCCGCGGCGAACTGCACTGCGTCGGCGCCACTACGCTCGATGAATACCGCAAGCATGTCGAGAAGGATGCGGCCCTTGCCCGCCGCTTCCAGCCGGTCTTCGTCAATGAGCCGACGGTCGAAGACACCGTCTCGATCTTGCGCGGGCTGAAAGAGAAATACGAGCAGCACCACAAGGTGCGCATCTCGGATTCGGCGCTGGTCGCGGCCGCAACCCTATCCAACCGCTACATCGCTGACCGCTTCCTGCCGGACAAGGCGATCGACCTGGTCGACGAGGCCGCGTCGCGGCTCCGCATGCAGGTCGATTCGAAGCCCGAGGCGCTGGACGAGATAGATCGCCGCATCATGCAGCTCAAGATCGAGCGCGAGGCGCTCAAGGTCGAGAAGGACGACGCCTCGAAGGACCGGCTCGCCCGGCTCGAGAAGGAACTCTCGAACCTCGAGGAGGAATCGACCGAGCTGACCTCGAAATGGCAGGCCGAGAAGCAGAAGCTCGGGCTTGCCGCCGACCTCAAGAAACAGCTCGACGAGGCGCGCAATGAACTTGCCATCGCCCAGCGCCAGGGTGAATTCCAGCGCGCCGGCGAACTTGCCTACGGCAAGATCCCGGAACTCGAAAAGCAGCTGAAGCAGGCCGAAGCCAGGGATGGCAAGGCCGGCATGGTCGAAGAAGTGGTCGGCCCCGATCACGTCGCCCATATCGTCTCGCGCTGGACGGGGATCCCGGTCGACAAGATGCTCGAAGGCGAGCGCGACAAGCTGTTGCGCATGGAAGACGAGATCGGCAAGCGCGTCGTCGGCCAGGGCGAGGCCGTGCAGGCAGTATCGAAGGCGGTACGCCGTGCGCGCGCCGGCCTGCAGGACCCGAACCGGCCGCTCGGCTCGTTCATGTTCCTCGGGCCGACGGGCGTCGGCAAGACCGAACTGACCAAGGCGCTGGCCAGCTTCCTGTTCGACGACGAGAGCGCGATGGTGCGTATCGACATGTCGGAGTTCATGGAGAAGCACTCGGTCGCCCGGCTGATCGGCGCGCCTCCCGGCTATGTCGGCTATGAGGAAGGCGGCGCGCTGACCGAAGCGGTGCGGCGCCGGCCCTATCAGGTCGTGCTGTTCGACGAGATCGAGAAGGCGCATCCGGACGTGTTCAACGTGCTGCTGCAGGTGCTCGACGACGGCCGGCTGACGGACGGGCAGGGCCGCACGGTCGACTTCCGCAATACGCTGATCATCATGACGTCCAATCTCGGCGCCGAATATCTGGTCAATCTCGGCGAGGACCAGGATGTCGACGTCGTGCGCGACGAGGTGATGAATGTCGTCAGGGCTTCGTTCCGGCCGGAATTCCTCAACCGCATCGACGAGGTGATCCTGTTCCACCGGCTGCGCCGCCAGGATATGGGCCAGATCGTCCAAATCCAGCTCAAGCGGCTGGAAAACCTGCTTGTCGACCGCAAGATATCGCTTTCGCTCGATCAGGAGGCGATCGACTGGCTGGCGGCCAAAGGTTACGACCCGGCCTATGGCGCGCGGCCGCTGAAGCGGGTGATGCAGAAGGAATTGCAGGATCCGCTGGCGGAAAAGATCCTGCTCGGCGAGATCCTCGACGGCTCGACCGTCAAGGTCACCGCCGGATCCGACCGCTTGAACTTCCGCTCGAAGCCCGCGGTCGTGGCAACCGAGGCGGCCGCCTGAGTTCAGGCCAAGAGCCTGTTCCATCCCGATCGAATCGGGATGGAATTCCTATCAATTTCGACCATGATCTTTTCCGAAAAACCGGCATCCGCTTTTTTGCTACGCCGACCGTCGGTTCATGGTCTAACACCACTGGCGGGCGCAGATGACTTTGGACGACTACAACAGTTTCTGCGCCTCGCTGCCCTCAACGACCCATGTCATGCAGTGGGGCGGCGCGCATGTCTGGAAAGTCGGCGGCAAGGTGTTTGCGATCGGCGGCTGGAGTGAAGGCAAGGAGCCGTTCGTCACCTTCAAATGCTCCGAGATCGCTTATGACGTGCTGAGGGAACAGCCGGGCCTTCGGCCGGCGCCGTATCTCGCCTCGCGCGGCATGAAATGGATCCAGCGCCGGACAAGCGAATGCATGGATGATGAGGCGCTGAAGGAATATCTGCGCGAAAGCCACCGTCTCGTCGTGCTGAAGCTGACGAAGCAGGCGCGCAAGGAATTGGGATTCGCTGCCGGTTAATCGGTCAGAAATCCGCCATCTTCATGCCCGGTTCATATTGGAACCTTATCGTGTGCAAGTGATTTGCTGGCGAAGGGGTTGGCGACCACATCGGCCCGAAATCGAGTTTGATTTTCGCAAAGCACGATGCGGAGATGTAAGGCGTTAGAGCGTCCTTGCACCCAAAAGGACGCGCGGCGCTCTTGAGAGACAATGCCGGCGGCGGCAATTACGAACCGGAGAATTTTGGCCATCATGTTGCGCACCATCCTCACCCTTTCAGCGCTTGCTGCCGGGCTGCTGGCGTCGAATGCGATGGCCTCGCCGATGGCCGATACCGCGCCGCGGGTGGTTCGTGCTGCCAATGACGGCGGTATTCTTGTCGCCCAGGACGGCAATCTCGACATCTATTACGACGCCAGGGGAAACCGCGTCATCGTCGATGCGGAAACCGGCAAGGTCATCGCCATCCAGCCGCCGCAGACCAGGCTCGACCGCCGTGTTTTGCGCCGCGAGCGCTTGCGCAACCTCGGACCGGTCGAGGAGGACGATCCCTATTATCTCGACGACCCTGAGGACACGGCCCGGTTCCGCCGCAGGCAGTTGGAAGACGAAGGCAGGATCATCGTGCCGCCGGCCGACGAGTACGACCCCTATAGCGACAATTCGATGGAAGCCTTCCCCGAAGCGCCGCGGGATGACGGCTACGGCAACGATTATCCGGAGGCAGCGCAGCCGGTGAGGCCACGCACCATCGAGCGCCAGCCGCTCAACGAGGCCTCGATCGAGCCGGTCGAGCCGACGGTGCCGAATGAGCATGCGTCCTTGCCGCCAGACATAGCCCCGCCGCCAAGCACTGGCGGCAAGACGGCGGTCGACCCGTCGCTTTCGCTCGGCGCCCGCCAGGACGTGGCGGCGCTGCAGGTGCTGCTCGACCGCGCCGGTGCGTCGCCCGGCGTCATCGACGGACGCTTCGGCTCGAATGTCGACAAGGCGCTCGCCGCCTATAACGAGATCACCGGCAGCAATCTGAAATCGACCGACGCGATCGGTATCCAGGCGGCCCTGGCGCAATCCGGCGGCGATGCCTTCGCCTCCTATACGATCACGCCCGAGGATGCGGCCGGCCCTTATGTTGCCTCGATACCGGAGGACTACAGCCAAAAGGCCCAGCTCGACCGCATGGGCTACACGTCGGTGCCCGAAGCGCTGGCCGAGCGCTTCCATATGGATGAAACCTATCTGAAGCAGCTCAATCCGGACGCCAATTTCAATCGTCCGGGCACCATCATCAAGGTTGCCAATTTCGGCAGGCTGGTGGCGACGCCGGTGGCGCGCATCATCGCTGACAAGGCCAACAAGCAGGTCCGTGCCTACGACGCGGCAGGCAAGCTGGTCGCAGCCTATCCGGCGACTATCGGCTCGTCGGACACGCCCTCGCCGTCCGGCACGCATACGGTGTCGCGTGTCGCATTGGACCCGAACTACACCTACAACCCGAACATAAATTTCAAGCAGGGCGAAAACGACAGGATCCTGACCATCCCGCCGGGGCCGAACGGCCCGGTCGGCTCGGTCTGGATCGCGCTGGACAAGCCGACCTACGGCATTCACGGCACGCCGGATCCGTCCAAGATCGGCAAGACCGAAAGCCATGGCTGCGTGCGGCTGACCAATTGGGATGCGCGCGAGCTCGCCAAGATCGTGACGCCCGGCGTTATAGTGGAGTTCGTCGACTGAAGCGCAACGCCTTCGCTCGAATCACCCGATGACCTTGCGCAGCAGTGGCGCGCGCAGCGCTGCGGCATAGGTCAGCTGCACCACCAGGATGAAGCCGACGCTGAGCAAAGGGCTGGCTAGGCACAGTGCCGCGCCGATCGCCCACAGGATCTGTGCCTTGACGATGCGCAGATAGACCGTTCGGGTGGTCTCCGCGTCGACACCGTCGGCCAGAAATCCGTTTTTGTCCGCGTAGCGCCAACTGGCGAGCAGCGTCAGTCCCAGCATCAGAAGGTTGAGCCAGTAGACGAGCACCGCGGTCCTGAATTCAAGGAAGTCGGCCAAAAGATCGGTCGAAAACGGCAGCAAGGCGATGAAGCCGAGGAAGCAGAGATGCCGACGACGCGCCCGCGTCCTTCCGCCGAGGGCTCGAGCGGTCGTTTCATGCGGTAGTTCCCCCTTGTTGCAGCGTTGCGGGAATCTAGCACGGCATCCACCGTTTGCACCCGGACGGGCGTTCTCTCCTGCCTGTATGGCCAGGTTCGGCCTGGTTTCAACGAGAACAGCCTGCTGGCCGGTTGTCGGCGGCATGCCGGCGGTCTAGGTAAGGCGGCATGCACACGCCAACCAAAGTCGGTACTGGCGCCATTCCCCTGACCGGCTCACTTCCGGCCGATACGTTCTGCCCGCGGGCGCGGCGGCGGTTCGTGCTGATCGCCGCGATTCTGGCTTCCGCGCTCGGCTTTATCGATGGATCGGTCCTGGCCATTGCGACGCCGGCTATCCGCGTCGATCTCGGCGCCAGCCTGGCCGAGGCGCAATGGATATCCAACGCCTATGCATTGGCGCTTTCAGCCCTCATTCTCGTCGGCGGCGCCGCCGGCGATCGTTTCGGCCTGCGCCACTCTTTCGTCGCCGGCATCGTCCTGTTCATTGCCGCCTCGCTTGCCTGCGCGCTGGCGCCTAACCCGGCGATGCTTATTGCATTTCGGGCTGTCCAGGGTATCGGAGCGGCCATCATGGTGCCGGGCAGCCTGGCCATTATCGCCAAAGCCTATCCAAAAAAGGAACGCGGCCGGGCGATCGGCATCTGGGCCGCGGCATCGGCACTGACGACGGCGCTCGGCCCGGTGCTGGGCGGCTTCGTGCTGTCGGTGTTCGGCAACGGCATCTGGCGGGCGATCTTCGCCATCAATCTGCCGCTCGGTCTTATCTCGATCTATCTTCTGCTGGCCAAGATCCCTGCCGACGCGCCGGCGGAAAAGCGCAGCCTCGATCTCGGCGGCGCTGCACTCGCCATATTGGCGTTCGGAGCTCTCGCTTACGGCCTGACCTCGATGAGTGGTGACGGGGAGGGGCTGATGTCCGGCCCGAGTATCGCCGCCGGTGCGGTTTTGCTCGTCGTGTTCATCGTCTTCGAGCGCCGGCGGCGCGAGCCGATGATCGATCTGTCGCTGTTTCGGATCGGCGCGTTCGCGGGCGCCAACGTGGCGACCTTCTTCCTTTATTTCGCCCTGTCGGCCAATTTGTTCTATCTGCCGATGCTCATGATCGCCGGATGGGGGCTGAGCGCGGCCGAGGCCGGCTTTATATTCCTGCCGCTGTCGGCGTTGATGGCACTGTTATCCGGACCGGTTGGCCAGTGGTCCGACCGCATCGGGCCTCGCTTTCCGATCGCCAGCGGCAGTCTGGTTGTGGCTCTCGCCTTTGCCGGACTTGCCTTGCTGGCCTATTGGGGCATCCACAGTTTCTGGCTGGGGGTATTCCCGCTGATGGCTCTGATGGGGTTCGGCATGGCGCTGGTGGTATCGCCGCTGTCGACCGCCATCATGACGGCGGTCGAGGACAAGGATACGGGTGCGGCCTCGGGCATCAACAACGCCGTCTCGCGGATCGGCGGCCTGATCGCCGTGGCGGCGATGGGATCGCTGGCGGCCTGGGTTTATGCTGGCGTGCTCAGCACCGGTGCCGGCACCGGCCTTCCGGGTTTCGGCGAACCGCCGCCAGCCGGCCTGGCGCCCGGCCTCGATGCGGCACGACTTGCCGCCAGCGACGCGGCATTCGCAGCCGTTGCCGCGGTGACCGCGCTGCTTTGCCTGCTTTCGGCAATCACCGCCTGGACGACGGTTTCGGGCGAGCGGCTGCCATGGGTGCGCGACACGGCGAATCAGCAGGGCTGACCACGAAAAAACGTCGGCTCAGCCTTCGATCTTGGCGCTCGCGACCTTCAACTGATTGCTGTCTTCCTGCTTGAGCAGGTCGTCGATGCGTTCGCGCTCGCGCTTGAAGGCGACGAGGTCGTCGCCCTTCAGCGTCTTGCCGACCGGCAGGCGGACGCGCATCGAATCGACCTTGGTGCCGTTGACGATCAGTTCGTAATGAAGGTGCGGACCGGTGGAGAGGCCGGTTGAGCCGAGATAGCCGATAACCTGACCCTGGCGAACGCGAACACCCGGCTCGATGCCTTTGGCAAACGCGCTCTGGTGATTGTAGGACGTCTCGTAGCCATTGGCGTGACGCAAGATGATCTGCTTGCCATAGCCACCGGCCCAGCCGGCCTTTTCGACGACGCCATTGCCTGCGGCAATGATCGGCGATCCTACGGGAGCTGCCCAGTCGGTGCCGGTATGCATCTTCACATACCCCAAAATGGGGTGGCGCCTCGCACCGAACCCGGATGTAAATCGGCCATTGGGCAAGGGATTGCGCAGCAGGAACTGCTCGGCGCTGCTGCCGTTTTCGTCGAAATAGTCGGTGCTGCCGTCCTGCATCTGGAAACGGTAGAAATTTCGCGTCGTGCCGCCGAAAGTCGCGGAGACGTAAAGCAGCTCGGATTCGTCGGACGCCTGGTCGTCGCCATCGGGCTGCGAGAACAGCACCTCGATGCGGTCCGTGGGATTGAGGCGCGACTGGAAGTCGACACTGGATGCCAGCAACTTGATCAGCCGTTGCGTCATCGCCTTGGACATGCCGTAGGAATAGGCGGTGCGGTAGATGCCGTCATAGACGTTCGGCAGATTGCCGCGCACTATGGGCGCAGGCGAATCGTCGAACGCCGTCAGCAATTCGGGATTTGGCTC